>CACLQQ010000004.1 GCA_902609095.1 uncultured Bacteroidota bacterium
CAGAGTATTACAGATTTCATTATACTAATTAGAATAATGTCACTTCTCCAGTAAGGCGCTGACTAGTCCCATCGGGGTATTCAATTTCCAAAATATATACATAAACCCCAGACAATACTTTTTTACCATCATAAGTGGTTCCGTCCCATCCGGATTCAATAGAATGATGATCATTGGAATAAAAGATACGTGCACCCCACTTATCTATAATATTCAGATAAGTAAAAGATCCGATAAATTGGGGGTGAGGTGTGATGATAAAAAGATGGTTCTCCCTGCTTGACCTGTCGAATGCATTAGGGATGTATACTGGACATGGTTTTTGACCAACCACCAGAGTAGTGTCATAAACACAAGAGTTATACGGAGATGTAGCAGATGTATATTCCATTATAGATAGGTCATGTTGGCCGGCAGCTATATTTTCAAACCGAGGATGGTTTTGAAAAGAAGAACCATCTAGAGAATAAGATGCTTGGCTTTTAATGCCAGATGGATCAACTATAAGTTGACCATTGGATTCACCGCAATCAGGAAGAACGGATAAAGACGGGTTTAGAGAGACGTCTTTGATGAGAACCATGGTACTATCGTATAATGTGCCTTCTGTCTCTGCAAATAGAATGTCATCCAAGGCGAAGTCATTTCCGCTTCTATCTTCATTTTTGTTAATTATACAAATGTTGGCTATGCTTGTGTCTTTTGATCTCCACAATTCATAAAACTGTCGCCATTCGCAGACCTCTTCTTGAGCAGTAAATATTTGACCGATTCTTGAGTCATTGATAGAAAACTGGAGTTCTGCGGGATTCTCTCCAAGCACAGAGGTTAGCCATGCAGAAAATGCATAAGTGCTTTGAGGATTGACCTCCACAGTTTGACACCAAACCTTTTGTCCTTCTATAGGAGAGCCATCAATCACCATCATCATGCCTTCTCCTGAAGTATGATCAGGACAATCCGTGAAATAAGTACCATTAAGCTGCGCTGCACTTGTACTTACTCCATACAACCCCTGAGTGAAGATTCTGTCGGTAAATGGATAATCGCTGCTGAAACCTAAATTGCCTTCTTCAAAGTCATGGTTGATGATAAGGTTTTCACTTATGAGATCACCAATCATTTCTACTACATAGAGCGTATTTAAAACGGGTGATGCTATTGGATTTTGAATGGTTGAATTGTCAAGACTCACAAATGGGTACCACTTGTACCCAGATCGCCCAGGAGATGCCAACAGTTGTACTTCGTCTGATGGATCACATAATAAAAGTGTATCAATCTGAGCGTTAACAGAGTTAACGCAGAGCAAAATTAGTCCGCTCAAAATAGATTTCATGTACACAAAAGATAATGTAAAAACATTATAAACACAACTATTTGGAGGTTACATCGCTAAGCGAATAGTTGAAATCGGGAATTGTCGTAGCAGTGTGCGTCGTGCAGATAGGTATTACTAATAACCAATAATTATAACAGGTAAAAAATTTGGAAGTAAAGGATAATTTTTTGTGAGCCGTTGCATTATCAATAATTCCGATAGGATTTTAATATGTATACTCGTCCTAAAGCTAAATTTCAGCGCAACACAGGATGAGTAAACGTAACCTTGCCAAAGATTTTAGGTTCCATTCATATGACAGATATCAATGTAGCGTTTTACGAGAGAGATGTGAGTAATCTAAAAATGGAACCAAACTCTTTAATCGAGCAAATTTTGAATTCAGGGATAAGGGAGATGAAGAGCAAATTTTAAGAGAATTGCTGACTTTTATATCAGGGTATAAAGTGCTAAAGTATTTGTAATTCATAAGCAGTTGAATGTAAATGAGCCAATTAGTTGTGAAGTCCTAACATTGAACCTTAGCAATATAATTGCTTGGTGTGATCAAGTATATGGATACAATGGTCGATTCTAAAATGATAAAATTAATGTTGATGACAGGATTTATAAGAAAAAAGGTAGCCTTGACTTGTACGTATAATTTTAAAAACTTCCTTAGTTTAACAGTTACTAGTTTTGAATGCTATACAGGTACTATAAAGTAAATTTTCCATCAGGCGTTCACTACCTATGCTATTCGAGAAACTGTGATTTGGAATTAATATGATCGTTGAACCTTATGATTTATATGGATTTGAAGTGTTAAACTACAGAGAGAGAAGATAATTTCTTACATTTTGTTGGCTATAGTTGTTAATCTAATTTAAACCCTGCTCGGATGAGTTCGATAGATTTTTAATGTGCATCTGTTTCTGAATTGACCGACCCCCAATTTATCATATCATGTCCAGTTTCTTTGAACATATAGCTATTCACCCAAACATAATTCTCTTTTAATTACCGTAGGTATAATTCTTCTTCTGCTCTTGATATTTCGTATTCGCCATAAATATTAAAAGTGGTTGTTGGTAACCCTTTTAAATTGTCAGACCAAAGAGGAGATCTGTACCTACTTTTAACTTCTTCGTGGCTTGTGAAATATAGATCTTTGCATTCAGTCCATGATAAACCGCCAACATCAAGAGCAGCATAGACAAGAAGTTGGAACTTAAAGTCAGGATTATTTTCTTAATTTATTGCTCTTAAAAAAGTTGATGCCGCAAAATATGCTCCTGCATTTTCACCAGATATTGCAAATTTGTTCTTATTGAGTCCGAGTTCTTTCGCATGTTTATATATCCAGTTAGAAGCCTCATATACATCATCATGAGATGATGGGTATTTGTTTTCAGGAGCTAATCTGTAATCAATTGCGATAATGACTACATCCGTTTTTAGGCTTAGATACTTATAAATTTCATCACGACTATCTAAGCTTCCTGCTACCCAACATGCACCATGAACATAAATCAATCCTGGTTTCAGGGTATTCTCATCCGAATTATATATTCGAATTCCTATTTGTCTGCTATTTAGATTAATGGCCCTGTCATATGAAGTAACCTCATACCGTGATTACTCTGGCTTTATTAGTTCTACTTGTGCACGAAATTGATTAATACTTTCCGGAGTGGATAACTATGCCTCTTGGGATAATATGGTTGATAAATTTAGGCTTAGGATGAACCCAGTTATCATTAATTGAAATTCATACGTCATTTGATTTTTTTGGAGGTGCTCTACTAAATTCTAGGCAAGACCAATGCACACAAAAGTAAGTGTATTAATTTTCCCTAATAGCTGAGCAAATGGAATCACCGCGTCCAAGACCCAATTCTCCCAATAGTATTCTGCTGGAGTCAGACTAAATAGACCTTTTAACGGAGCAGCAATGATTCTTCTAATGGTTTTTAAGAAAGTGCACAAAGTATAATTATCTGGAAATACCTCTCGTCCATCTCTCGCTGTGGCATAGGCTGACCGAATATACCATGAGAGCTTCAGTTTTGCTGGTAGGACGAGGTGATTTATAGCTTGGGATCATAACCGATTAGATATCCTTTAGCCCTGAGCTGATCATGTACAATGTTTTCGGCGGCATAGCCGATCTTATTTCCCTCCATTCCAATGCAAGTGGGGAATCCTACGATATCGTTTAGAGCTGCCTTTTTGATGAAGATGTTGCTAACCCAGTTATATTCTTCTGGGGTTAGGGAGTCCCGTTTTTCTCTTAGGAATGGTTTAGAACCAAAATTAGAGGATAACCATCGGGGCTGAGGATATTTCCACCAGGACTTGATATGTCCGCCAAAACAGTCATACTTATCCTTTCTGATGATATCTAAGGCTGTTGTCAAGTAGGATAGTGAGATGAGCGCATCATCATCTACAAATCCTATCCAAGAGTCTTTGACATGTGAGATACCAGTATTGCGAGCATGACTGAGCCCTGCTATATTGTCTTGCATAATATTGATGGGCCAGTTAAGTAAGTTGATGACCTCAGTTATCTGTGACAAACTTGATTCATGATTATTCACAACGAGGACCTCTAATTGGCCCAACGCACCTTTTGAGATACTATCAATTACAGATTTGAGGCAATTGGCTAATAGCCCAACTCGATTGTATGTACAGATCAGGAGTGTTAGTGATGTCATATGATCGGCATAGCGATGACTTGTTTGCCTATAGTCCCTCTTTGATGAGTATGAGGCCATAACAGATCAAAATGAGGGCGATCATCTAATTGATAGGGACTCTCAGTTATCCAAGTGGTAAAAATATACTGGTATAGATTAGGAGGAACCATATTACTATGTATAGTGAATTGAGCGGATAGACCAGCGCTTAGACTAATATAATTCTCGCCAGCCTCTTGGAATCTATCCTCACTGATTCTCACTGCAGTCCATTCGGTATATTCTTTAGCAGTGTTAAAAGGCGTATAGTAATCTTATAGGGTAGACCCGGATATCATAAACTATGGCCTCTTCATCAATTGACTGAAAGGTTTTTCTAACAGGCATGAATGACCTAAATAGTTCTGGAGTACGATCATGGATCAATGACATGGTTCGCGATTGACCCTTAAAGTAAGAGGTCTCAATTTCTTCTATTATCGGCTTATCGATGTCTCGGAATGGTCCTAATGGCATGGCATAAAAATAGTATCTTATATGTTGAGCTTTTGTTATTTCACGCTAAGACGCTAAGACGCTAAGACGCTAAGGTTTTGGAATAAAACTATGTGGTTCTCTTTTACTTAACGACCTCTGCAGCTCTGTGAGATATGTTCTTAATATAGAGATGACTATTTACCTTAGTATGGTGATTTCGGTAATCATACCTCTATATAATAGTGCTCAGTGGATCGAACAGTGTATTGAATCAGTGCTCCCGTTCTATCAGGTGGTTCAAATCATAGCAGAAGATGATGGATCAACGGATAACACAGGGTGGTTTATTGAGCAACTTAGCTTGAGAGATCATCGTATTGAAATTTATACCCATCCAAACCAAATAAACTTAGGTGTAGCGCTTCTCGAAATCTTGGTATCCAAAAGGTAAATCATGAGTGGATCGCCTTCCTTGAAGCAGACGACTACTAATTGCCAAATAGATTTGATACGATTGATTTTGATGCAGATGCGGATGGGTATTATAGTTTTATTCAGACCCTATATGAAGGGAATGGCCATCAGGATTCATTTCCTCAAGCTGTCACAGGTATATCCGACCCAGTTTCAGCAAGAGAATTATTTAAATTTTTGACTGATCAATCGGTGCAATACTTTTCGATTATTAGTCTGATAGTGAAGAAAACGGCGCTTGAACAAGTTAGAGGATTTGATGAAAGCCTACAAGTAGGAGAAGATACGGACTTAATCTGGCGCTTAGCTGCTAACTGTACATTAGAGTCAATTGAGCATCAATCGCCTATGGCGATCAGAAGGATCCATGGTCAGAATTCACATCAACGGTATGTCCTCAAATCCAAGTTTTATAAAAAGTGGATCGATCAGACCGATATCCGATTATCCAGAACAGCCAGAAAAAGATTTATAGCTACTTATCTGAGCTATGCCCCAGAATATAGTAAACGGTCTTGGTTAACTAAGAGTTCTGCTATCACAGTTTGTGATTGTCGTCCGAGGAATCGGGCATGTACACCGAGAGACTTTGCTAAACCCTCTAATTTGGTTGATAGGGGTCCATCTCCAAAGATGGTAAGCTGGATAGGGTAAAGATAGCTTAGAGCAGGCTTCAATTAGCAGGTGTAACTGCTTGCGAGTTATTAGGTCGCCGACATATATGATGTTGAACGAATCTGGCTTATCATGGTGCCTGAGCTGGAATAGATTGGCATCAATGAAATTAGGCATCACCTGTACATTTGGGAATCTTTGCTCTATGGCGCACTTGAGTTGTTTACTGACTGCTATGATCCTATCCGTCTGAGTGTAAGCCGTAGTCAGGATCTCTTGATGCACTGAATTTAAATCATTACGTTGTACAGCTGTGACATGCTCGGTGATGATATACGGGATGTTAAAATGGTGCTTAATCAGGGCAGCGATCTATCCTCCGAGATAAGTGTGTGCATGAATGATATCCGGTATGTAATATTCTGATAGATATCTTTTGACTTGAGTGTAAAAGATCTTGAGCCATAGGAGCATACTAAGCCAATTATTTCTGGGTAATGATCAGTGTGAGCTTGTGCGGTTAACAGTGATTTTCACTTGATCGGTTGAAGTATGTGGTCTCATAAGATTTCTCCAATTAGCCATACTGACATCAGCGTATACTAAGTCCATGTGCCATCCTATGTGACGCAGCATTTCCACCTGATATTTAACAAAGTCACTATTCCATGGAGATCTGTTGGAGGGATACCACCCAGGTATTGTGAGAACTTTCATGTCTTTAGGAGATTCGATCTTCAGCTAAATCTTTAGTTTAACACTCTACAAGGTGAGAATAAAATGAACATCAAGTATTCCATTATTATCCCTTATTATCGTCAGTCAAAGGCATTGTCAAAGGTGCCTGATAGCATTGACTAAACAGGGTTATACAAATAATTTTGAGATTATAGTCGTCCATCATCAGGAGGATTCATTGGATGATATTCGTTCAAATTATCCATCTGTTCATTGGCTATAGAATAGTTTTCATCCCAACCCCTATCATTTTCGGAACTTAGGGACTAAACAAGCCAAAGGAGCTTATTACAGCTTTGTTGATGCTAGGTATATTCCTCGATCTGATTGGCTTACGCGTTTGGACTCTTATATCAATAAGCACCATGATGCAAAGGCTTTGTAGGTCAAATCAATGTGATTCCTCATAGTAACAAGCTCAAAGATGCTGTCCAAAGTCTATTATACCTCAATCACAAAAAGAACATCGAGAGATAATATGGAGTGCCTGCAGGCCATATGATTGTAAATGAATCTGTTTTTAAGAATTCTGGCGTATTTAGTATGGTGATCAACTCAGGGAATGATATCATGTATACTAAGAGTTTGATCCAATCTGGTGTTACCATTTACTATGTAAATGACGCTGTAGTTGATTATCAAATCTTCGATTACCATCAGCTCAAAAACAAGATGAAGAAATATGCCAAGGGGGTAGTAGCTCACGGCAATAGTTCAGTCAGACAAATTCTATTTGGCTTTTTGCCGATGAGGTGGGGATTAATTCACGATATCTTGGATGATCGAGAAATAGATGGCCTCTTCATTAAGAATAAAGTGAGGCTATGGTTCTTGGTTTGGAGCGTAAAGATTCACTTTGCTATAAACTTTATGCGGGCACAGCAGCATCACTATTTTGGAGCATCTCGTGATAAGGGATGAATACATCATATCCTTTATCAGTGAAGTAGGCTTTGGTTTCTTCTTCAGAAAGAGCCGTTGCAATCATTACGAAATCTCCACCCCAAGCTCCTAAGGATTTTATAGAACCCTCAAAGTCTTGGAATCTTGCATTCTTCACACACTGCATGCCTAATTCTTTGGCGAGCAGCATTTCGTGAGCATCAATGGTTTCCATGAAGCCCTGCAGGGTAGTATCTGATAGGGCTTTGTCTGTAAGGATAGAAACCTCTTTGGCAAGGGCTTTTCTTCTTTTGACGTTTTTAGAGTAGTGGTATATCGCAGATTCGCTGCTCTGTTTATTACCAAGATACATGAAGTAAACTTGAGATAGAAAGTCTGGGTTAAAATCTATCTCTTGGAAGTTTAGCTCTTCATGACGGAGTTGGTATATGATTGGCCCCTCTGCTTTAGCACAAGCAATATCGTAACCGCTACCAGATGAGATTCTAAAGTGTAAGTGGAATGGATTTATCTGAGCCCAATTAGCCACATTATTGATCAATGTGCTGCTGGACCCTAAACCCCATGTTATGGGAAAATCGATTCTGTTGATGGCCTTGAAACCATTCCATTTGTTTAGAAACTCAGTATTATATCTTACTGCTCCTTTAAGAAGTTTTTGAATGTACCTAGAGGTTCCCTCGTCAGACGTCCTTACTGAAGAGAAATCATAAAGCGAAATCTGTGCCTCAAACCACAATTCGTCATTCTGATCATAGCACTCCCAGATGAGATCTGATCCACGATGAGGTTTAATTTCTAATGATTGTCCCTTCTTACAAGGGATAGCGAGAGATTTGGCACCGTCGATGACCGCATACTCTCCAAAGAGCAACAGTTTTCCATGGCTTTTAAATAATTTATTCGGCACCAGTTAAGCTTAATAGTCAGCGAAGATAAAAATATATTAATACATGCAATTATTTTCAATATGAAAAAGTATAATATTTAGTTTTTGTAGTCGATCTCTAGTACTGGCTCCAATCGCCTATATACTTTTTGTAGTCGCTACTCATAAATCTTAAACGCAACTCTTAGCTCGGCTTTGGCTTTGATCTTTATAAAATTTTCATATTCTACCGGATTTATGGACATATCTGAAACAGTGGATTTATAGCTACGAGCTTCTGCTTAAACCATAGGTTTGACGCCGATGTTGTGATCTACTTCTACAATTGATATAGGTTTACCTAATTTTTTGATCATAGACCTCTGCTAAAATTTCTGCTTTATGTTTGGCGATAGGTAAAGCCTCTTTTTGATCATAGATTTTGAATTTGGCAATGTCATGACTGACCAACTTGGTCATGTTTATACTTTTTATACCACAATTATTCAGGCCGTATGTCAAATTATTTGCCTACCTAAAATCGGTGAGGATTATTTCGATGTTTTTATTGACTAAGAAGTCTTTTCCTCTATGTCGCCAATGCTTTCCTGTATGTTTTAAGGAAATCTGACTTTTTTTAATTTCGAGTTGCTCTAACTCATCTATTAGGTTGTTTTCTATAGTCGTGATATCGATTTTAGTTTTGTAGTCTTCCCATTTTTTGCTTTCGAACAGTTCTTTCCAATATTCTTCAAAATTGATGGTAAAATGGATTTCATCGGGGTCAATGCTTAAGCTATGTTGCCCTGTTACTTCTATCGTTTGTAGATCTTTATAATTATTTTGCGACATAAGTATAGTTGTAATTGTAACCATTAGTGCTGTTATTATTGTTTCAATAATAGTCTGATTCTTGAATTAAAAAATATCAATCACGTTATAAACGTAATTGTTAACACAGTTTGCCTAAAAAGACTGTCTTAAAGATTTATTTAAAAAACTTTAAGTCCTATTATATGAAGAATGTACTGATTGTAGTCTTTATTATCTGTTTTGGCTTGGCATCATGGTTTGCATTTGGGTTATATGGAGATGTAATGCTTCGCAAACATTATAAAGAAGATATCGCTGAAATCAATCGTGTAAACTACGAACTGTTTAACGCAGAGTTATGGAAGAGGGAGGCTCTGGACATATTTGAAACGAAGATTAAGGAATTCGAGATATCAAATGAGATGTATGGGTTTTTGGATGACCAGGTTCAAGCCTATCTGAATACTATGTATGAAAGGTATATCGAATCTGGAGAACTAGTGGAGATGATATTTCAGCAATTAGAGGACAGTGGCACGGCCAACAAGATGTTTCTGAACATCATTAAGAAAAATGTTTCTGCGCAGATAGGTCAGATGGATTTGAGAAAACAGATTCCTGGTTTATCAAAACAAGTTATTGATGAGATTAAATTGGATGAACCCCTGATTAAAAGCTATATGCAGGCAGAGCTATTAAGACTTGTTTTAGATGATTCTTCTCGAGAAATGGTTGATAGACGATACTTGATTTATAATAAGTACTTAATGAATGATTTGGCTGATACGGAAGCCTACCTAAATACTCAGATAGCAAATTATGATAGCAAGATCTCAACAAACACGAAGTACTCACTATTTGGACTTGGTTTTTTATTGATCATATCAATACTCATATATCGACAATCTTATGAGCTGGCCACTGGAGGATTGACATTGATTTCAATATTGCTATTGATCTTAGGTGTGTCTTTACCTATGATTGATATTGATGCTAGATTGGATTCATTTGTATTTGATTTGTTAGGTGAGCCAATTTCATTTGATGAACAAGTCATCTATTTTCAAAGCAAGTCAATCGTTGAAGTAACTAAGACCCTGTGGCTAAGTGGGGGTGTTGACCTAAAGGCTGTAGGGACCCTTTTATTGTTGTTTAGTATCGTCTTTCCATTTTTCAAATTGTTATTATCTGCAGGGTACCTGTTTATCCACTCTTTTAGACTCAATAGGGTGGTGCAAAACATCATTTTTCACCTTGGCAAATGGAGTATGGCAGATGTCTTTGTGGTTGCCATTTTCATGGCATATATAGGCATGTATGGAATCATAACATCACAATTAAGTTCTATAGATCAAAACGATGGAGGACTTATCGTGGAAACCCTAAATTATAGTCAGCTCTCGCTAGGAGCATTCTTTTTTACGACTTATACGATACTCTCAATCATTATAGGAATAATAATTAATAGGCGAAGTATTACTGATGCTGATGTATGATAAAATTATTTATGCGAAAAATATGATCAATCTAAAGCAGTAGAGTTGATTCTGTTAGACAGAGCAAACTTATTTTTACTTCTTGAGTTTTTTTCTTAATGAGAATCGGAGGTATAGGATCGATGATATTTTACAAGACAATTATTCAAGGTAGGCTTTCATTTAATAATGAGAAGAGTTTCGGCACGGTGCACAAGATGTTTGAGTATCGTACAGAGACTTATTATAAGAACGATGTACTTGTAGATCAAGAAGAGATATTCAACGAGGAAGTACTTACGCTCTCCATTCCACGATTTGTTGGAAATGCTTCAGAAAAAAGCTTTAGAAATACAGTAAGCTTGTTAGAGTACTGTTCTCAGTTTGCAGTTTCAGGAGAGATAAATGCCTGGATGATCGAAGAAGGGAAAGTCTTAAACCATATGAACATACAACCTGAAAGTGACAAAGCTATTGTCATGCAATTCCGTAAAGGTGACGAGTACTTCAGAGAAGGTCAAGATGAGGAGGCTCTTAAGGCGTTCAGCAGGACTATCGAGAAATATGATTCTCATGCCCAAGCATATGAGCGAAGAGGATGGACAAACATGCATCTAAAGAATTATAGTGATGCGCTATATGACTTCAATAAGGCCATCAAGATTGATGACTCCATTGCCTATGCTTACTATGGTAAAGCGATTATCGCTAGAAATGAAAATAATCTCGAGGAAGCAATCAACAACTTTGATTTGACTTTAAAAAAGTCAGTAGCCCTTGAAACGCTCTATTGGAAGGCTAGAGTAAAAAAAGCAGAATGTCATATTGATCTGTCTCAGTGGGATAAAGCTGAGTTTGATTTGAGGTTCTTCACAAAAAGAAAGTTCAAAGATGGCGATGTAAACCTCCGGAAGAAGGCTTATGGTTATATGATGTATAGTTATGTTCTCTTACAAAAGGATATGGCTAAAGAGGCACTAGCACAGATTGATCTTGCTTTTGAACATTATGAAGAGAACTCTAAAGGATTCACTCCTGCCAAGGGTCATTATTATCGAGGATTAGTCAAACAAGCCCTTAATAAGAGAGACTTTAAACAAGAACTGCGTAAAGCAGAGGAATTAGGCTCTAAAAAAGCGGCAGAGCACTTATCTCAGTTGTAAAGAACTAAGTTTGTCGAAAATTAGGTTATTAAAGCATGCCTAAATATGTCATTTCTGCTTTGTTTTTAACCTTTGGTTTAATTCTATCCTGTGGTAGTCCGGCGGCGTTCGATCATGATGAACTTCTGGCAGCTTCAAATCAGTCCTTTAAGAAAGGTCTATATAAAGATGCTTTAGAAGGATATGTGAAGTTGAAATGCTCCAAAACTTATTATAACAAAGCCATCAAGGGTATAATAAATGTTTACCAAGAACAAAATCGAGGACCTGAATTGCTTAGTTTATTAGTGGCTGAAGAAACGACTAATTCAAGTTCATATCTACTTAGTGCATTGGGAGGCCTGTATCGACAGCATGGATCACCTAAGAATTCTCTAATCTATTATCAAAAGTACCTAGAACAATTGCCCTCAGGGAGTAAGAATGTTTCAAAAGTAAACCAGATCATTAATGAGCTTGAATTTGCTATTGACCTGATGAATAACCCTTACGATATTGATGTTACAGAAGTTGCTGCTCCAGTCACCTCAAAATATTCAGAGTATTCGCCAAGTTTTACCTTAGATCAAAAGAAGCTCATTTTTACCAGAGAGGTACAAGGTCAAGAGGATTTATATGAAGCTTTTCTGAAAGATTCAAGTTATACGGTTCGTCCAATCGAAGCCATAAATACTAAGTATAATGAAGGAGCGCAAACCATCTCTGGAAATGGCCAAAGGCTGATCTTTACTCATTGCAACGAGAATGTTGGTTATGGTAGTTGTGACTTATATGAATCTGTAAATAATAACGGACAGTGGGGAGCTCCTGCTAATATTGGACCGAATGTAAATGGAACTGGCTGGGAGAGTCAACCTTCACTTAATACAGATGGCACGGCACTATATTTTTCTAGTAATCGCCCCGGGGGGCTTGGTGGTAGCGATATATGGAAAAGTGAATTAGATAGTTCAGGTGTGTGGGGTAAACCGAAAAATTTGGGATCTCAATTAAATTCAGCCAAAAATGAGAGATCTCCTTTTATTCATCCAGATGAGGAAACCATATATTTTAGCTCAGATGGATTTCCTTCTATTGGTGGATATGATTTATACGTTAGTCACCTAAGAGATAAAAAATGGTCAGATCCAACGAATTGTGGTTCGCCCATAAATAGTCCTTTTGACGATAACAGTTTAGTAGTTAGCACAGATGGACAACAAGCCTATTTTTCTAAACAGAAGGATGTTAGTCTCGATCGAAATATCTATCAAATTACATTGCCAGAAGCACTTAAGCCTAAGCCAATAACTTTTGTGCGATTGGTAATACTGGATCAGAGCGATGAACAGGCAATACAAGCAACTGTTAGAATAACTGATCTATCTCTGGGTAGCCAGTTGGATGTTTTGAGATCAGATGAAAAAGGATCTATTTTGACCACATTACCAATAGGTAAAAACCTGTCAGTTCATATAAAAGCAGAGGGATATTTATTCCACTCAGAGAACATCAATTATCCAAAACCAAAATACGGTCAAGACCCATATATAGATACCGTCTTTCTGAATTCTCTCGTTGGGGCGTCAATTTTTGATATGGAGAGTCCCATAATCACTTTAAACAATATATTCTTTGATAGTGGTAGTGTTGAGATAAAAACAGAATCTGAGACTGAAATCAGCTATATTTTTGATCTGTTAAATAATGATGGAAACATTTCTGTAAGCATAATAGGTCATACAGACAATATTGGAACACCTGAGGATAACTTATCATTATCATTGAATCGTTCCATTGCTATAAAACAAGCATTAGTAGATATGGGAATTGATTCTGGCCGTATTCAAACTATTGGCAGAGGAGAATTAGAACCGATTACCGATAATGACACAGCAGAGGGGAGAGCCCAAAATAGGCGAACAGAGTTAATGATCAAGAGACAGTAAGTATGCCAAAGCTTAAGAAGAAGATAATACAAGGAGTTCAGGTTATAGATATAGGAGATAAGGGTCAAACGATTGGCAAAACACCTGAAGGAGAGGTTGTTATCATAAATGGAGGATGTGTTCCAGGTGATACTGTGGACTTTTTAGCCCTTAGAAAGAGGAAGGGCCTCAAGTTTGGTATTATTAAAGCGGTAACTGAACTATCAGAAGATCGAGTTGAACCAAGATGTGAACATTTTGATCATTGTGGCGGGTGTAAGTGGCAGAACTTAAATTATTATGCTCAGCTGAAGTATAAATACCAAAATGTTGCTCAAGCGATAAAGAGAATTGCAAAAGATGATGATGAGAAAGTATCTAACATCGTGGGTTGTGATCAACAGTATACATACCGAAATAAATTAGAGTATTCATTCAGCTCTAAACGATGGTTAACAGAGGAAGAGATTGCTTCGGGACATGATTATAGTCAAGAAGGAGGATTAGGCTTTCATATATCAGGCGCTTTTGATAAAGTGCTTGAAATTAATAAGTGTCATTTACAGGATGACTATTCTAATAAGATTAGAAATAAAATCCGAGAATTAGCATCGAGTCATAATTGGAGTTATTATGACATTCGGAATCACGCAGGCTTCCTTAGAAATATCGTGGTTAGAAACACATCTGAAGGTTTGTGGATGTTAACAATGATATTTGGAGAGGACAATGAAGATCAGATATCAGAGTTTTTCAAAATCATGCTTTCGTTATTTCCGGAGATTTTTTCATGGCACTACATGATTAATACAAAGTTTAATTCCAGTACTGCGGATTTAGAGTCTTTTCATGTTTCTGGTTCAGTTAATATCATAGAAAGTATAGGAAATCTGAAGTACTATATCAGCCCGAAATCTTTCTTTCAAACTAATAGCTATCAGACGAAGAACTTATATGACTGTGCTAAAAACTTGGCAGATATTGGTCCTGATGATATCGTGTATGATCTCTATACAGGTACGGGAAGTATAGCCCTCTATCTCGCTGATCAGTGCAAAAGTGTTGTAGGTATAGAACAGATCCCAGAAGCTATTATTGATGCAAAAGAAAATGCATCTCTAAATGAAATAGAGAATGCAGTATTCTTAGTTGGTGACGTAAAGGATGTGTTGGACGTCTCGTTCAAAAAGAAGTATGGAACTCCGGATGTCATAGTCACTGATCCACCAAGAGCAGGAATGCATGCTGATGTCATAGAAACGCTACTACATTTATTAACTCCTAAGATTGTTTATATCAGTTGTAATCCATCAACTCAAGCAAGAGATATACTCTTACTTAAAGAAAAATATGAATTAGTAGAGGTTGTCCCAGTGGATATGTTTCCTCATACAAGCCATATTGAATCTGTTGCACTATTAAGGTTACCTTCGTAATATGTCTACGACTAAGTTCATACAGCTTGAAGAAGATCTACAGGATTATAGTTTCACTATAGAGAAGGCCCAACAGGCTATAATAGATCAAGAGGTTTCTAAGTATCCTATATTCGTTGTTCATCAGCATGAAATAGAATTGGGAGTATTGTTGGTTGATGGCACGAACCTTGGACTACAGTGGTCCATAAATGCTTCAACATTAGAGGAGTTTTTGTCTAAACAAATTATTCAACCCGAGAGAGTAGAATCTTTCAAACAAGTGTACAAGGATACTGATCAATATTTTTGCTGTTTTGTCCTTAGTGAGCTCGGAGCAAACTTCATCTTTTTACCTAAAGAAGCTAAATAGTAAATATGAAAGGAATTATTTTGGCCGGAGGCCTGGGAACGAGACTATATCCCTTGACATTAGCTATGAGTAAGCAAATGATGCCTGTTTATGACAAACCAATGATCTATTATCCACTTTCAACATTAATGTTGTCAGGAATTAAAGACGTTTTGATTATATCATCTCCAGATCATCTCCCATTATTTCAAGCTTTACTTGGAGATGGCTCTGCTATTGGGTGTAATTTCGGTTATAAGGTTCAGCATGAGCCAAATGGTCTAGCTCAAGCATTTGTCCTTGGTGAGGAGTTTATAGGAGGAGATGCTGCGGCATTATGTTTGGGTGATAATATCTTTTATGGAAATGGTTTAGCTATAAGCCTTCAAACATGTTTTAACCCTAATGGAGGAGTAGTTTTTGCTTATCAAGTTAAAGATCCAGTACGATACGGGGTAGTTGAGTTTGACGAAAATTACAAGGTGATTTCGATTGAGGAAAAGCCAGATAATCCTAAATCAAATTATGCAGTACCAGGATTATACTTCTATGATAATGATGTTGTCGAAATTGCTAAAAACCTTAAGCCCAGTCCAAGAGGTGAATATGAGATTACTGATGTTAATAAAGAATATTTAGAGCAAGGAAGATTGAAGGTTGAAGTCCTGAGTCGTGGAATTGCTTGGCTAGACACAGGCACCCATGAATCCTTATTACAAGCCGGTCAGTTTATAGAAGTTATAGAGCAAAGACAAGGTCTTAAAATAGGATGTATAGAGGAGGTCGCTTATAATATGGATTATATAGGGGATAATGAGCTTGAATTATTGGCTCACAAGTATATCAAGAGTGGTTATGGAAACTATCTCTTTGATTTGTTAGAACAAGATTAATAGTCTTTGTAAAGACAAAACCAATTTATTCGTTCAACCCTATGGTCATAATAGCCTTTACAAATAGTAATACTATATATTTATGCAAAAGATTCTTACTGGTGTTATAATCGTAGTTTTTGCGCTATTTCTTTACAACTTTTTCTTGATGCCGCCGAGTTTTACCAATGGAACAGAAGCACCTAATATTCAATCAGAATTAATTAGTGGTGAGGAGTTTAGTTTAGAAGAACTACGTGGTAATTATGTACTGATAGATTTTTGGGGTTCTTGGTGTGGGCCATGTAAACGAGAGATTCCTCAGTTGAAGCAATTATACACTGAGTTCAATGATCAATCGTTTAAGGATGCTGAAGGTTTTGAGGTATTAAGCATTGCGCTTGAAAAGTCTGAAAAGTTTACGAGAAAAATAATAAAGGATAGAGGCTTGGATTGGCCCTATCATATAATCGATATATCGAGAGTGGTTATGCTTTCAAGTATTGCACAAGATTATGATGTGAAGGAATTACCGACAAAGTTTTTGATAAATCCTAAAGGTCAAATTATTGGAACAGACCTGCCGTACGAAGAAATGTCAAAGCTATTAAGAGCTCGATTGAACTAAGCTTATTGATTTAGAATTTCTACTATTAAAATAGTAAGTCTTAATCAAATCTATATCGAACTTTTCTTTAACAAATTCACGGGCATTCATACCCATGTATAATTTGCGTTCGTAAGTAAGTGTAAGGAATTTCTCAAGTTGCTTAATTAGGTCATTTATATCTTTGGGTTTACATAAGAACCCTGTTTTATTCTCTTTGATAACATCTCTACACCCAACCTGATCGGTTGTATTTATTGGTGTAGCCATACTTGCCGCCTCCAATAAAATTCTGGATAAACCTTCTTGATAAAATGAAGGAAAAACTAAACAATCAGCCCATTGTATATAAGGTCTTACATCCTCAGTAATTCCAAGATATCTGATGATTCTGGCATTTTGCCATCTCAGAATTTCTTTATACTCAATCGATTCTGGGTTAGAGTTATCTATAAAATCCAATATTTCAAATCTCGAATTTGGATGGGAATGTCTAATAACAGATGCTGCTTTGATAAATTGATATATTCCTTTTGGTCTAATCAATCGTCCTGCGAATAAGAATCGAATCAGCTGATTTCTCTTTTTTGCGACGGCTCTTAACTTTTGAGTGTTGATTCCTTCTGAGGGAAGGATACTAGGCTTGCCAATGGAGCAGAGACTTTTTTGAATAAAAGTAATTTGATCATGTTTATTCAAAAGCCAAATATCATCTGCAGCAGTACAAGCTAAACGATAGAGGAATTCACTCAGAATATTTGATAATTTAGTTTTAAAAAGAAACATCCGCCCCAACCCTATTACGACAATGTGGACTGTTTTATTTTGGTCAAGTAGGCGACTATGGTACCATATATATTTGGTTAAATCGTATAATGATAAATTCGATTATATTGATATCTCTTATACTTCTTGAAAAGCATCCAGGAGTATTTTAAGTCCTGAAGAGGATTAATCCCATAATTATTTAGTCTTATAGGAAGAAAATGCGCTCTATCCGCTATCAACTTGTTGCTGTAGTTGTCTTTAGGTGCTATAACATAAATTTCATGACCCTGAGCCAGAAGATATCTGATGAAATCTATTCTAAAATTGTAAATACTCCAAGAGGTATAGAAGACAAATGCTATTTTCTCAGTTTTAGTATTAAGCATTTAAACATATGAGCTGTCTTTAAAAGATGAGCGAAGTTGCTTTATCGCTTGTTCTTCTTCTCGTGGAAAAATCAATAATACATCTTCATCATCAATAATGATGTAATCATCAATTCCTTTTGCAACGATCAGTTTATCAGACTTGTAGGATTTTATTAAGTTTCGTGATGCATCTTCTAAATGAAGGTGCTCAGATAGGGCAACATTATCTGAGGCATCTTTTGAGCTCAAGTCATAGAGGGAATTCCATGTACCCAAATCGGACCAGCCAATATTGGTTGGTATGGTATACACATTATCCGCATGTTCCAGTATAGCAAAGTCTACTGATATTGACCTGGTTAGAGGATAAACTTCATTAATATAAGCTTGCTCTTCTGGACAGTTGAATTTGGAAGAGTCTCTCGATAGTGCTTTAGTAATATCATTAGCTGATTTTTGGAATGCACGAATGATTGTATCAACGGACCAAATGAATATACCGGCGTTCCAAACAAAACCACCTTGCTTTAGATAAGCTTGAGCCGTCTCTTTATCTGGTTTCTCTTTGAATTCTTTAACTACTTTGATTGAAGATTCTCCTTCTGAATAATTGATATATCCATATCCTGTATCAGGCCTTGTCGGTTCTATGCCCAGAGTCACAATTGCTGTATTATCTTGGGCGTAATCAAAAGCACGATTAAGGTCAGTGACAAACTGATTCTCTTTCATGATTACGTGATCAGAAGGCAACATGGCAAAAACAGCATCGGGGTTTTTAGCTTGCAAATGTAAAGCCGTATAAGCAACACATGGAGCTGTATTATTTCTAGAAGGCTCCAGTAATATTTGTTTTTCTGTTATTTCTGGAAGTTGCTTTAGAATTAAATCTTTATAGAGATGATTAGAGACAATAAGGATATTCTCTTTCGGAACAATTTTAGTTGATCTTTCAAAGGTCGACTGGATCAATGATTGACCAATTCCTAAAATATCTAAAAATTGTTTAGGTTTTAATTCTCTACTTGCTGGCCAAAATCTTGAGCCTACGCCTCCTGCCATTATGGCGATATAGTGATTGTTATTCATGGTGCGTTATGTATTTACAAGTTATCTCATTCGTGATTCAATCTCTAAGTAACTCTTGGATAAATCATTTGACAGCTTTTCATAAACTTCGGACGCTTTCAATTTCTTTTGATATGTGGCTTCTTTTGTAATTGATTTTAGGAAATTCAGAATCTCAATATTTTGAGCATATTGATCACTGATATGCCAACCAATATCTTTTATGTAAGTCCAGGTGTCACTACTTATAGTACCATGAAATAGTACTGTACCCTTAGCAGAAGTTTGCCATTAATGCTTTAGAGGGTATACAGATGTGAGTCCATTGAGATAATATAGTGACTACATGTATATCAATTAGTTGAAACCATTCTTAATTTATCTCAACGATGTATACTACGGCACCAGAGTTTTTAATATGTTTGGAGAGGTCACTACTTTTTAAACCAGTTGCAGATATAATAAATCGGTGTCTTGATCTATCTAGCTTGTCGGCTAATTCGATTAAAAAAGATAGATCATGTGCAGAGCCTAAATTGCTTTTATATGAGGTATATTATATGACCCCTTTTATACCATTTTGGTAAATTGATTAATTGCGAAGAGTTCATTTTTTGAAGCTCAACGGGTATTGATACAAAACCTTGATAGCTAAATTCTTGACAGAGGAATTTACTTTGCTCTATACCTAATGATAACACCAATTTTAGTTTAAAAATTCTAAGGCGTTTTTTAAAAAATAAGAATAGGATATTCCTTTTATCTATAAGGTCATGGGCCACAAATGCATTTGGATAGATATCCATGGACCAAAAAATGGTCTTTGATGAACTTAGGAAATAGCTCGAAAAAAGCTGTAAAAATGGAGGATCCGATAGAATGATATAATAGTCTGCATTAGTATGCCTTGCTTTATAGATCAATTTTAAGGAGTCTATAAAATCACCAATTAGTCGCAGAAGTATCCGCTTTCCATAATAGTGAGAGGCGATAGATTTGCGATTCAGGCTATCTGTAGCGTCTAGACCAAACGTATTTTTTGCTTAGTATGTAATAGAGTGATAGAATGACCTTGTTCTTTTAAATATTGGGTAAATTAATGGGCCTGATATCCTGTTGGAGATCTCGGAGGACTAAATCGTCTATTTACGAGGACGATCTTCATAATGACTTTCTACGACCGCCTTATAGAAGTTCTGATGGTTTTCAATAAAGCACTTTTTATCAAATAACTTAAAAGTAGCCTTATATGAATTATTGCCCTGTTCTTTGAGCAAGTTAGGATCTGATTTATAATACTCTATACTTTGAAAAAATAATTTGGGATCTCTTGTCGTAATCACTTTGCCAAAGTGATATTTAGCAAGTACCTCGTGAAGATCTCCAACATCATAGCTTAAAATGGGCAAGCCAGTAGCCATTGCCTCCTAAATGCTGATAGGGCTTGATTCATATGTTGAAGTACAGAGATACACTTGTGCTGAATTGAGAAACTCATTAATATTACTAGCATATCCATGAAAGTCAATGTTATCTAATTGTAACTCATCAGTTCGTTGTGTGAGAGAAGCGGCATAGGCCTTTCGGCTCTCCAATATTGGGCCCATTATATGAGACAGAATATCAGTGCAGCCACTTATTTAGTATTGACAAGCTATATCAATTAGTAATTCAAGTCCTTTCCACTTATTAATGTAACAGGTTGTAATGACATTAAATCCGTCCACTGTTAATAGAGATGAATTTTCAGGAAAATACTGATTATGATCTATACATGAGGAGATGACAATTTGATTTTTATAATAGATATGTTTGAATGACTTATTGTAGTATTCTTTAGATCTATTGCTTACAAACAAATAATTGTTATCGAGCCTTGAGAGAGGTGTAAAAATCACATTGCTCAATCCAGATAGATAGCTATCATGCATGACCTAGATGTAAGGTTTATTTAGAATATAGGCGACTATAACACCCTTAATTTGGATAGCACTATGACATACGATTAAATCGAAGTTTTCAGCTCTGATAACTTTGATTAGCTGAATCACCCCAGGGATGAGATAGACTATATAGGCCAGGAAATTTTTGAAGTTTAGCACTCGTAAATTAAGTGCGATGTAATTTATTCTGGGGTGTAGTTGATTTGCCTTATCATCATTTTTCGCTAATGGACTAATAATAACTTGCTTAAGAACTGAGTCAGAGACGATATCTCTTATATACTGAAATTGACCTCCTCCTCGACCATCTTCACTTATATGTGCAACCTTAATGTTATTAACTGAGTTCTTTAAACCAGTTATGGTTCGATATATAATCAAACGTAGATAATGCTTGACCACCTAACTGATGAAATAGTTGCCCTGATTTGTAATTGAAGCAGTTCTTCCAGTTTCCTTGAATGCCTTTTCTTAGGAATCAGGACCCATGGTTTTGCTTTTTAAGTGTGGCAAAAGAATATTTATCAGTAGTAGTATTTATAAAACTCTTCTAAACTATTAGGTTTAAGTATTCCAAAGCTCTGATTAGCTCTTGTTTCAGATTAAGAAGCAAGTCTTCATATTTAATGATGAAATTTCCTGTTCGATCACTTTGAATTGTATGATATTGCCAAGTCATTTTTTTACTTTTTACAGAGTAATGTTGATGGAAGCAATTTATGAATTGATATAAGTTTTTCTCGACATCCTCGATATCCTTGGTGTTTAATAGGTTAATCCAATATTATTTTTCATGAATCGGGCAATGGTAATTTGGGAAAATGAAATGATGGTAGGCAGATATCATTACATCAAGATCATCTCTGATAATTATAATCGACTTATCAATCCTGCTATGAGGAAGTAGATGGCTTTGCATAATATATGAGCTGGTGCGAACGAATTGATTACGAGGAAAAGTGATATCCACTAGCTCAGATAGCATCTGGCAGAACCAAGTACCCCCCAAGATTTAGGAAACTCTGATACCTAATAGGAGTCAGAATTAGGCACAAAATTCCAAAGGGCGTATCGTTGTAAATCGATGGGTCCATTATAAATCTTGGTAATCAATAGTTTTTTACTCTTCTCAAGGACAAGGTAATAAGGTCTCTCATGATATAAGGTAGATGAGAAAGTACTAAGTCTTTTTTTTGTAGATTATCTCATTTAACTCTAATATTATTACATAATATTCGGCTGTTGATAGAGGATTTCACTGTGTAGTCCAATAGTATTTCTTGTAAATTATGGAATGCTGCTTGATCATAAATTCGATACCATAGGTCTGCATCCTCTGCCCATCATAGGCTAGGATCATAATAGCCGAAATTTTCGTAGACCTGCTTTCTAAGAATTATAGTTCGATGAAAAACAATCGTCTTTTTGAAAATCCGATAAACTATTTGTTCGTGTGTTGGTGGTAAGGTTAAGCTTTTGATTACTTCTCCATCTTCATTAATATACCTTACTGCACTGCCTAATATATCAACCTTTTTATGAGTAAGGAGAAACTCATATTGCTTAAGTATTCTATCCGGATATGTATAGTCATCAGCATCCATCCGTGCTATGATTTGGCTCTGAGCGATGTCTATTGCTTTATTAAGGGAATAAGAGAGGCCCGGATTTTTTTCATTTGTGACATGTTGAATTCTTGTATCCTTTAAGGCATACTGATCCAAGATTTCTGATGTTTGATCAGAATTGGCATCGTCAATAATGATAAATTCAAAATCTGTGATAGTCTGATCTAATATACTATTAACCGCTCGTTGCAGAGTCGACTCTGCATTATAGCATGACATGACAATACTAACCTTAGGCTGTTCTTTTAGCATAGTGTTTTCGGGACTATTAAGTAGTAATTACTCCAGTAGCGAAGCCAAAGAAAATCCAATAATATACGGTGAACATGGAATCTTCGCCAAGACCAAAAAACATCATAAAGCAGAACATGAATAGCAGTCGCTTGTCGAAAGGTCGAGCTACGTTCTTAAGCTTGACTGTTAGCCATACGAAACGAGATTGAACTAAAAAGTGCAATAATCCAGACCCCTATCCTAAGCTGCTTTCTTGATGAACATAATCGGATTCTGGGGTGATAGGTACATAATTCAATATAGTATTGACATTGTAAAAGTCAACAAAGATCTGCCCATTGAATATATCTGTATAAAAAGGATATCCCATTAAACCAACCCGAAATGGAAAGATTTGTACAATTTTGAAGGCGTTTGCGTAGCTATAAAAACGAGTATCATAAATGAGATTAATAAAGTATTGGTCCTTTAGGAGTAAAATTGCTAAAGTTATGAGGCATATAGTCAAAATCTGCCTTCTAATACTGTCAATATTGAATAAAAGGACTGCTCCAATTATTCCAATCATATAACTTCTGATTCCGAACCCAGCAAATAGTATAAGGCCAATCATCAATACTTTGATGTTTTTAGTTGGCACCATGTAAAAGGTGTATGCACTTAAAAGCCCAACAAGTAACCATAGCGTTGCTTCATAATACCAAAGTCACATCCAGACTATGAACGAAAGCAGCATTGAATTCAGTAAAGTAATACTTCATTAGATTCTGCAATACAATCTGAATACTGTAAAAAACAACCAATGCTATAAGAATCCAATTGACCCATATGGTCCTTCTATAAAACAAGCGATCATCACAATCCCTTATTTTAAAGTAAAAGATATGAACCACAGCGGCTATTACTAGGAATATCAATTGATATAGAAACCAAGATGAGTCTATATATGGGTTAAGCGCAAAATTCAACGTATAGACTATGCCAAGGAGAATATATTGATTTAGTGTTGGCCAATAAGTTGATAGTTTGATTCCTGAGGTAAGTAATATAATGATTAGGCCTCCAAAGGAAATGTAATTGACAAAATTGAAAGCATTCCCCCCTAATGCACAAATGTCAATCGGTAGTCCAAAAAGCTGTGATACATAGAATTAAAAAAGGTAAGCTGGAGCAAGGTCATAATTAAGAAAAAGCTGACTATGCTTATCCTGATACTGAAGAAATCAGTTAATGAAGTTGCTCTCATGATTTGTTATTAATTCTATCCTGCACAAACTTAAATTGTAACCTTATCTCCGGCTTGAATATAATCCCTGTAACCAAGAGAGCTCCAAACCAAGAAAACAAAAGATTGAAAGCTATCATGAAGTAAAACTCTGTACTAAGCCAGTGTTGTAAAAGCTGACTTAAAATGATGAAAAGAATAAAAAGGGAGCTTACATAAGCTATAACTCTAAAAGCGATTCTGGAATTTTCAATATGATTGAATAGTGTGTAGGACCAAGTCATAAACCAATACATTAAGGAAATAATACTATATATGATAACAAATTGCACCATAGTTATGTCATAAATGAAAAAGCCAAGGATCAGCGGCACAAATATGACCACGGTTGCCAGCCAGTATAGCCGTGAAAGTGTTTTAGACTGTAAGGCATTGATATACATGATATTCGTAAGCCCCTTAAAAATTAAGGATAGACCAAGAAAAGACAACCACACAACATAAGTTCCTGCTTCCATCCATTGAGACCCAAGTATTAGCAATGTTAGTTCTTCACCAAAAAGAAAAAAGAATAGACATGGAATTCCAATAACATTAAGAATTAACAAGGATAATAATTGATAAGCTTGATTTAAGCCACCCTGTGTCATTGAAGCTATATACGTCATGGCAGGAGTTGTAATGGCATTTCTAAATGTGTTAGGCTTATCCACAACAAATAATCCTCGTTCATAATGTCCAAGAGTAATTTCTCCGAAAATTTTACCAACAAAGAGCCTCTCAATATTTCCGGTAACTCCAGTTATCAAGCGACTTATGGTAAGATGATAAGCCTGTTTTATATATGGCTTAATCTTTAGTAGGTGAGATTTAGAGACTAACTGATATTTGGCCCGTGACAAAAAGAGAGCACCAGATAGTCTAATTGCACAATAAGATAGGTGCTTAATGGCTAATGAAATAGCACCCAATCCAGAGATAGCCAAGAGAATCGCAGTTATTAAGGCAACTGCATTTGCGCCCACTGATATAAGTTCTGTCTGATAAAATTTCTTATTCCTGAGTAATTGACTGAAGGGTTGGTTAGAGCTACTCATACAAATAGCAGATATGGCCTGAATTCCGAACAAAGTATAGAGTAATTCTATCTCATAATAGTAAACGATCACGGGGCCTGTAATCAATAAAGAAATTGCCACTAGAATACCGAAAAAGAGATTTATTGATAAGAATGAGGAGTTAATGGCCTTGTTAACCTGAGGATATTTGATATAGATAGGTGTCAACCCAAAATCTAAGAAAGACTGAAAAAACAAATAGATAGCGAAGCATAGAGCATAGATACCAAAGTCCTCGGGACTAAGTATTCTGGCTAATAGGATTATTCCTCCTAAACTAATGAGTTGTTGTAATCCAACACCTATTAATGATATAGCTGCTCCTTTGATAGGATTCATGAAGCGCTAAGATAGTTTTGCTCAATACACATACCGTTTAATCTATTATCATATTCACAAAGTTTGGATATGATAGAAAATATGCTTTTTATTTCTACATGATCTAATGTTTCTCTCCAAAAGAATTCTAATGATTTAGGACGGTTCCTCAATTGAGAATATTGTTTATGATGCACCGTTTTCATTGTCACCATAGACGGAGTAAATAAGTGAGCCGGATGAATTGGGTGGCTATATAGATTTAGATTTCTAAGGAGAACCTCTGCCCTTTCAAAAGGAGATAAATAAAGGTCTTTGTAAAAAACAGGTATTATTTGAAGAGTCTCTAGTTGTTTCAGAGCTTTAGTAGTTAAATATCTCCAATAGAATGCAATTTTCTGAATATCAGAATGACATATGGTCGCTATGTTTTTAAAATGCTATTTAGTGATTTGGTCAGTTAAAAGCTTCCAATGTTTCTTCCATCCTATATCTACCCAAAAGTTAGGTCGATTTACAATGGATGATATTACTGCAAGTGGATGCCTGATGATATAAATTAAGCGAGCATCATAGAATTGTACTATATCTATAAAGGAAGAATTTAGTCGAATTGATTTAAATCCATGTACTTTGCATTTATCCCAAAGTGATTTTACACAAAAGGGGTCTACAACATTAACATCTGAATTAAGTGATTACGCAGAAGCCATGGACTGCGAATATCCTTATTGAGAACTCCAGCGATATGATCTATTGCATCAACTGTAGCTATATTATCCTTGTACAGAATATGATGACTAGCTGGATATGTGCCAGGATGCATGAGCTCAAATAGCACCATTCCTCCACTATATTTAGAGATGATATCAGATAACCATGTGGTTCCCGATCTGCCCAGACCTAATATTATTGTAGGTCGATTCATATCGGAAAAATAGAGCTTTAAATTATCATACCGGCTGCTACTGTATTGTTAGAGGCCTCATCTATCAATATGATGCTACCTGTATTACGATTCTTTCTATAACAATCTATAAAAAGAGGTTTCGTGGTTCTCAGAACTACCCGAGCGATATCATTCATATTAATATTCTTATCGTCTAAATCTCTATGAAGCGAATTAATATCCAGCTTATATCTTATTTCTTTAACTATACAACGAGCGTCTTGAGTTGTATGACGAATACTATATTTTCCTCTTTGTTGAAGTGGACGGCTACTATCAAACCAACAAAGCATAACTTCAATATCTTGTGTAATTTCTGGTTGATTGTTTTCTCTTACAATCATATCCCCACGGCTCAAATCAAGATCATCTTCAAGTAGTACAGTTACAGATTGAGGTGGAAAAGCCTCATCTTGTTCTCCATCAGGACCAATGATTTGTTTGATTTTGGTAGAAAAGCCTGTTGGTAAAAGTGTAACTGTATCACCTTTTTTCATTATACCTCCTGCTAAACGTCCAGCATATCCTCTATAATCATGGAATTCATCGGTATTGGGGCGTATAACGAATTGAACTGGGAATCTGGCATCAATGAAATTGTGATCACTAGCTATGTGAACATTCTCTAAATAGTACATGAGAGTTGGTCCATTATACCAAGGGGTTTTTTCAGATCTCGAAACTACATTATCACCAAGTAATGCCGAGATTGGAATAAAGTGAACGTCTACAACATCGAGCTTGGCAGCAAAGGCTTCAAAAGACTCTTGTATTTTACTATACTCTTCTTGACTATAGTCAACCAAATCCATTTTGTTAACACATACCACGATATGAGGTATCTGTAAAAGAGAAGCAATGATGGCATGTCTTCTTGTTTGTTCAACTACACCATTTCTGGCATCAATCAGTATAAGTGCAACATTAGCAGTAGAAGCACCTGTTACCATATTTCGGGTATACTGGATATGTCCAGGAGTATCAGCTATAATAAACTTCCTTTTTGGTGTACTGAAGTATCTATAAGCGACATCAATAGTTATTCCCTGTTCTCGTTCAGACTTTAGGCCGTCTGTTAACAAGGCTAAGTTGACCCCTTCTTCACCTCTACGTTCTGTAGCATCTTTAATTTGATCATATTGATCTTGAAAAATGCTTTTACTATCATATAGCAATCGTCCAATAAGAGTTGATTTACCATCATCAACACTTCCAGCTGTCGTAAATCTTAATAGTTCAGTATTGTCAGTCATGGTTTAACTTTAGTGATTTCTAGAAATAGCCTTCTTTTTTACGATCCTCCATTGCGGTTTCACTTCGTTTATCGTCAGTTCGCCCTCCCCTTTCTGTCATTCTTGTTGTGGCTACCTCTTCTATAATATCTTCCACTGTAGACGCATTTGATTTCCAAACTCCTGTACAAGTCATGTCACCAATGGTTCGACACCTCACAGTTTCTGTAAAGACTTTCTCATCAGGTCTTTTCAAGATATAATCACAATCAGCTAATAGAGTACCGTCTCTTTCGAAAACCTCTCGTTGGTGAGAAAAGTATAAAGAAGGCAATTCAACATTTTCCATTGCGAGGTATTGCCAAACATCTAATTCTGTCCAATTACTTATAGGAAATATCCTGAAATGTTCTCCCATTTGCTTTCTTCCATTGAATAGATTCCATAGTTCAGGGCGTTGATTTTTTGGGTCCCATTGGCCAAACTCATCTCTATGAGAGAAAAATCGCTCTTTGGCTCTAGCTTTTTCTTCATCTCTGCGAGCACCTCCCATAGCCGCATCAAACTTTCCTTTTTCCAATGCACTTAGAAGCACTCCAATCTGAAGCATATTTCTACTGGCATTTACTCCTTTTTCTTCAACTGCTTGACCTGATTGTATAGCTTCTTCAACAGAGCCGATTATCAACTTAGCACCTAGTCGTTCTGATAAATTATCCCTATACTCCAGTGTCTCTGGAAAATTATGTCCTGTATCTACATGTAAAAGAGGAAAAGGAATCTTGGCTGGATAAAATGCTTTGTGAGCTAAATGAACAATTAATATAGAGTCTTTACCACCTGAGAACATGATTACTGGTCGCTCGAACTGTGCTGCAACATCTCGTAATATGAATATTGATTCTGCTTCTAATTCTTTAAGATGACTGATATTATAATCCATGTATTATATCAATTTCGATTTTTCAATTATGTAATTGTAAAGCTGTTCCACACTGTCTTCAACTTTTTGTGAATCCGTCTTAATTGTTAAGACTGCTCGTTTTGGTTCTTCATAAGGGGAATCTATTCCTGTAAATCCTTTTATTTCTCCAGATCGAACTTTCTTATATAGACCTTTCACATCTCTCTCTTCACAAAGATCAATAGGCGTATTAATGTATACTTCATGAAAATCCAGATCACCTATAATTTTTCTTGCGATTTGTCGTATACTGACTGTTGGACTAATAAAAGAACAAAGTGTAATAATCCCACTATTAGTGTACAGTTTTGCTACTTCAGATATTCGGCGAATATTCTCTTGTCTATCTTCAATGCTGAAAGAGAGATTATTAGAAATTCCTGTTCTTATATTATCTCCATCTAGCACTTGGACCATGAATCCTTTTTCAAATAGCTTTCTTTCAACGCCTTTGGCTATTGTACTTTTTCCAGAGCCAGATAAGCCAGTAAGCCAAAAAACTGAAGCCTTTTGATTTAGAAATCGTTCTCGCTCTCCCCTTTGAACAAGTTGATTGAATATGGAATATATATTCTCCACCTTACTTAAGTCTATTGAAAGGATTTAGTTTTCTAACACTTCCTCGTGGGATGGCTTGCCACGCTCGCTCATGTAAATAGTAAATAACCAGTTTAATAATGAACTCTATCGAAGCAATCTGTATTGCAGTATCGATTTCACCTGTCGTGAAATATGTAATTGCAAAAATTGTTGAGGTTGCAATTATTCTCCAAGTAAGCCCCTTAATAATACTTCTTAAATGAGATTCTTTTTCTACCTGTGACATGGCTGATTTTAAAAAATAAGAATATAAACCTACAATTATTATAAATAGCAGGGTATGGGAAACTATAACCTAATTAAATAAAGAGTATTAATGACGACAAGGGTCAAAATCAAACCCAAAATGACCCCGTATAACAATTATCTTAACGTGTTAAACTCGTTAGGTTTAATTGGTGGATCAAGTAATAGAATAAGCGGTGTGTTATTTTGAAGAGTTAATTCAGCAATGGCTAAATTTTCTTCAGCTTTCGCATAAGCAGTCATGAGACCAAGAGATTCTGTTGATAGTTTGCTTAATTGTTCTGAAGATGTATTTCTAAATGAATTTTGGTTTAGGTCTCTCAATCGTGTAATTTCACTTTCTTTAGCATCGTAACTTGAATAAATAGAGTCTTTTTTAGCCCTTATTATGTCATAAGAAGATCTTTGCTTCTCAACTGCTTTATCAAAATAAAAATTTTTGAGATTATCAAAGTGAGCATTTAAATATTGGATAGACAAATCTTCTGATAGTGATTCGAGACTCAATGTCATTATATAATGGTCTCGACCATATTCCATTTGCAAGAGACCTCATTGGGTTTCTTGTCCATTTATAAGAGACTGTAATTGTTTTACACCGTAATTGTATTGATTCAGATCAAGGTCTTGTGAAAAATGACCCTCATAAGCTGTCCCTAAATTTTCTAACCAAGATTTATCAATATCATGAAGTCTGATAAGTTCTTCTGCAATATTATACTCCTTGCCGTCAATCCAGTAGGTATGTTGTAGGACTTGTTCTAAAATATGCATAGAGCGGGCTATTTCTAATAGCTTATATATATTATATTTCCCAGAAGAGACTGGCAGTCCGAATCGTCCTATAATACTTGATATACCTGTTATAGACTGCCCTCCGTCATCACTGAGCATCAATGTTAATTCGGCTTGATAGGTGGGAGGCCTATTGCTATTCCAAAACCATAATGCGATCAATGAGACAGCAAAAGAAATAGCGAGATTTTCCATGATTTAGCTAAGAGTTTGACATAGCTTTTTATGGCTTTAAGGAAATCTTCTAGTTAGATTTCATCTTCAGGCCTCATGGTTTTCTTCTCCAACATTATTTATCAATCTTTGTAGTTGAGGGAAGGGAACAAAAACTTTTCTGCATTTAATATAGATACCCCTTTTCTGCCTGCATAATCTGTTACTTGATCTAATTCAATCTGCCCAAGAGCAAAATATTTTGAATCTGGATGACTCAAATAGTATCCACTGACGGAAGCAGCAGGATACATAGCTAAGCTTTCAGTAAGAGAGATTCCAATTCGCTCACTTACATTTAACAAACTAAATATGGTTTCTTTTTGCGCATGGTCTGGACATGCAGGGTATCCTGGTGCAGGTCGAATCCCTCTATATTTCTCTTTGATGAGGTCTTCATTTTGATATTTGTTTTGTTCATAACCCCAAAATTCAGTGCGAACCATTTCATGAAGTTTTTCGGCAAATGCTTCGGCAAGTCTATCAGCTAGAGATTTAAGTAAAATGCTATTGTAGTCATCATGAGTTGTTTCAAATGCCTTTAATTTGTTCTCTATATTGAGCCCAGTTGTTACGGCAAAGGCTCCAATATAATCTTGGTTTTTGTTCTGTGGTGCAACAAAATCTGCTAGAGCGAGTTGGGGAATTTTCTTACTCTTTTTGCGTTGCTGTCGCAGGCCGAATAATCGGTATTCTTTAGATTTTTCTCTAATTATGATATCCTCTTCTTTACTATAGGCAGGAAATAAACCGTAAACTCCATTAGCTGTTATCCATGACTCATCCACAATTTTTTCTAACATTTCCTGCGCATCCTCAAAAAGCTTTTTAGCTTCAATACCGATGACTTTGTTTTTAAATATTTGAGGATATTTTCCTTTGAGTTGCCAACTACTAAAGAATGGGGACCAATCTATATATTCTACGATCTTCTTTATATCATAGGATAATAGTTCATGCACTCCCAATTGATTTGGTTTAGGTGGAATATAATTATCCCAATCCAATTGTAATTTCTTTAGTCTTGCTTGTTCAATGGGAATATACTCTTTTTGGGTAGTAGATTTTAAGCGCTGGGTTCTTACTCTATCGTACTCTGCTCTTGTGTCTAAGATGTAGTCCGACTTAGCGTTTTCATTATTAGAGGTCAAAATACTTGCTACACCCACGCTCCGAGACGCATCCAAAACATGTACTGTTGCTCCTTTGTATACTGGGTCGATTTTTAGTGCAGTATGTGTCTTACTAGTAGTCGCACCTCCAATCAATAATGGAATATTCATTCCTCGTTCTTGCATCAAGCTGGCTATATTAACCATTTCATCTAGTGATGGTGTTATTAACCCACTTAAGCCTATGATATCTACTTGGTGCTTAACGGCTTCTTCTAATATTTTAGTAGCTGGAACCATAACACCGAGATCAATGATCTCAAAGTTGTTACAAGCTAGTACGACTCCTACTATGTTTTTTCCAATGTCATGTACATCTCCTTTAACAGTTGCCAATAGAATTTTTCCTTTTGTTTGAATAACTCCATCTTTTTCTTCTTCAATGAATGGAGTTAGATAAGCTACTGCTTTCTTCATTACTCTGGCGCTCTTAACTACTTGAGGTAAGAACATTTTACCAGCTCCGAATAAATCTCCAACAACATTCATACCGTCCATTAATGGACCTTCAATAACCTTTAATGGTGAAGACAACTCTTCCATTGCTTCTTGAGCATCAGCATCGATGAATTTAGTAATACCTTTAACTAAAGCGTGTTCAATCCTTTTAGATACGCTATTCTCTCTCCATGATAAATCAACAACTTTTGCCTTTCCTGAGCCCTTGACATTTTCAGCATAATTGAGTAATCGATCTGTAGCATCAGGCCTTTTATTAAATATGACGTCTTCGATGAGATCTTTTAGTTCGATAGGAATCTCATCATATATTTCCATCATACCTGCATTTACAATTCCCATATCCATGCCTTTTTTAATGGCATGATATAAGAATACACTGTGCATGGCTTCTCGTACTTTGCTATTTCCTCGAAACGAGAAAGAAATATTACTTACACCACCACTTATTTTGACCCCGGGACATTTCTGTTTAATCTGCTCCATTGCCTCAATAAAGTTAATGGCATAGTCATTATGCTCTTCAATACCAGTTGCAATAGCAAAGATATTTGGATCAAATATGATGTCCTTAGGATTAAATCCTACTTGATTGACTAATATGTCATAAGCACGCACACAGATTTCCACCTTGCGTTCGGTCGTATCAGCCTGGCCTACTTCATCAAATGCCATAACTACTGCAGCAGCACCATATCTTTTGACGGTTTTGGCTTGTTGGATGAACGCCTCTTCTCCTTCTTTCATAGAGATGGAGTTGACAATACACTTACCTTGGACACATTTTAAGCCTTCTTCAATTACCTCAAATTTAGAAGAGTCTATCATTATTGGAAGCTTGGCAATCTCTGGCTCTGCCATCATTAGATTCAAGAATTCCTTCATCTCCTTTTTGGAGTCTAACAGGCCTTCATCCATATTAACATCAATAATCTGTGCTCCCCCTTCTACTTGATCTTGTGCTACAGTTAAGGCTTCTTCATAATTACCTTCTTTGATTAGTCGTGCGAATTTTCTTGATCCTGTTACATTAGTTCTTTCTCCTACATTAATAAAGTTGATATTATCTCTTGCGATAAGTGGTTCTAAACCACTGTAAGTGCTATACCTTCCTTCTAAATTATATATTCTAGGAGATATTCCGATTACATTATCAGCCATGACTTTGATATGGTCTGGAGTAGTCCCGCAACAACCCCCTATGATATTAACAAGGCCTGATGAAGCATACTCTTTGATATATTCTCCCATTTCTGTGGCTCCCTGATCATATTCACCGAGTTCATTAGGAAGACCTGCATTGGGGTAGGCGCTTACTGGACATTGTGCAATATTTGATAGGTCCTTAAGGAAGGGCGTTAGTTCTTGAGCCCCTAAGGCACAATTTAGACCAACTGACATTAAAGGCATATGAGATACTGATATCCAAAAAGCTTCTACTGTTTGACCGCTTAGTGTACGTCCACTTGCATCAGTAATAGTACCTGATACCATGATAGGCCATTCTTGACCCTTCTCTTCGTATAATAGATCAAGAGCAAAAAGAGCAGCTTTACAGTTCAATGTATCAAATACCGTTTCTATTAATAGGATATCTGCTCCCCCATCTACTAAACCTCTAGCTTGTTCGAGATATGCTGAGACTAAATCATCAAAGCTTACTGCGCGATATCCTGGATCGTTAACATCTGGAGAGAGTGATGCTGTCCGATTAGTAGGGCCTAATGCTCCTGCAATATATCTTGGCTTTTCTGAAGAGTTATATTTTTCCGTAGCTCGTTTAGCTACTTCGGCACTTAGTTTATTTAATTCATAACTCAAGTCCTCCATATCATAGTCAGCCTGCGAGATTTTATTTGCACTAAAAGTATTTGTCTCAATTATATCCGCCCCGGCTTCCAGGTAGGCTTCATGAATCTCCTGAATGATATGTGGCTGGGTAAGAGAAAGCACTTCATTATTACCCTTTATATCCATATGATATTCACTAAAACGATCCCCTCTATAGTCTTTCTCTGACAGCTTATATCGCTGGATCATAGTACCCATGGCACCATCCATTACAAGAATCCGACCCTTTAATATCTCTTTTATTTCTATTTCACTATTGCTCAATAGTCAATTCTTTTATTAAACATGTTAACCGACACTTCAAAACTGATATAACTGGTTTTATCATTTAGAGTTGTGTTTTCACTTGTTTGATTTCGGTACAAATATCGTAATTCAGCGTAGTACCCTGGGAATAGTTCGTAAGACACGCTCAATGCCAATATTTTCTGTGGTGCTATCTCCATAATTGGATGTTAATATCCTGGTGGATAATTTGACATCAGAACTGGGATGGTATGTTATTTCAAAAATTATTTCATTGAAATTAGCCCCCAATGGGTGTGCTAAGGCTTGATTGAAATAAGAATAGCTAGTTAAGACATTTCCTGTCTCATCCGCTACCCTTTGAGAATAGGTATAGGGTATAGCTGTATTAAACTCTAATTGTAAGTCTAAACGATAAATATTAAAGAGATCATAATGTTTTACACCAAGCTGGTAGGCAATCTTATTTCTCCACCAACCATTACCAGCAAATATCTGATCTGATCTAAACTCATCTAACATTAGTTGTCCATAAGATTTGGTACCATCTACGGGTATATAAGAAAGATTGAGACCAATGAGGACATTATCAGGACTATCTAAGAATTGTTCTATCGTTCTATAAAGAGTTACTGGATTAAGATATTGTATTTCGAATTGATTGTTTCTACTAAATACTACTGCCTCATAAACGCCTATACTAATCCTTGAAGAAGGTTTAAAATGTAAGTAGTTTGCCACCATGTATTTTTTAGGAAGAAGGTTGTCAACTTCGTTTTGAGTACTGCTTATGGAGCTAACTCAGTAAAAAGGTTTTGATAGTGGAACTTCCACACATTTGTATTGAGCTTTAAGGTATAAGTAATTGTGGCTGTAGTCGCTGAGCAACAATGATCTATAACCGTCGTCGATGAAATTGTTCTCGAAGCTTAGTTGGAGATTGATAGATTTAGAAATTTTAAGATCAGTACATCCTTTAGCGTTAAGATGATCCCACCCATTAAAGGAGGTAATAATATTGCTTTGATAGCCTTTATAAAACCCTTGTCCTGAAATCTCTCCCCATCTATTAATTCTCTGATTTACAGTAGGTAAGAACTCTCATTGATTTTCATAGATCACGCTGTAAAAGTATATTTTGTGATCTATGGATCCTTTTATTTTGAGCCCTCTGATATTTTGATTTATGGCATTTCCAGAGCTGCTACCTCCTTGGATGTTTAATATCGGATTGACTTTTAATTCGAAGTCATCTGTGCTGACTCGGAATAGATGATATGGCACTCTATAAGAAGCTCCCCAAAACCCACTCCTATTTTTAGTATCCTCACGTTTAGTATTTTTATATACGGATTGATTTCATCGTATTCTCCATTGAATTTTTTCAACTGTTCTTGATCGGAATTAGAGAATATTGATAATGAATCCAAAACATCTATGTAAACAAGAGAGTCTGTATATCTAATAGCTGTATAAGGCGAAAAATCATTAGGATGAATTGCTGAATTCGGTCAATTGTGTGAAACTGGTTGGGGTTGTAATCCAAAAAGCTAATCTAAGTAAAACAGAATGTGATAGTGTGAAATAGAAGTAAATTAGATGCCCCTGTTTTTATCACACGGTAAAGTTAAGTAGGTATTGGTGTACAGCTTGGTCAAAGTTATCAGAAGTATCATTTAGAAACTCAACTTTAATCGGTAAAACATAGATATCAATATTGTTATCAATTAGAAATGCGTGATGTAGAGCAAGTCTTGTAGCATCTTTTTCGGTTGTAAGAATTACCTTATTTTGATCTTGAATTTTGATATATGTATTAGCTAATACTGAGATCTCATGAGCACTAAAAAAATGATGGTCTTCAAATGAAAATGCTGTAACTTCATTAATCTGAGTATATAGATATTCTAATAGGTAATCTGTAGAAGCAATAGCTGTCACTAATATGGCTTGATTGAACTCCTCTAATGTAATACGGCTTCCATTGAACATATGATATGGTCTCTCATAGCAATATTTGCTGAAGTATATTTCTTGATATACTTCTGGCTCTATTTCACTTGTGATAGAGCTGATCTCTGCATTATCTAAGTGAGATGGGCATTTACTGACTATGATAATATCTGCTCTAGAAGAAGCTTGAGGCCATTCTCTCAACCTGCCAGTAGGCATAAGGAAATCTTTATAATAAGGTTTACTATAGTCGGTGATCAGGATATTTAGTCCTGGAGTGACACTTCTATGTTGATAGCTATCATCTAAGATAAGTGCTTGAATATTCGGCTTTTCGGACAATAGATATGGAATACCTAAAGATCGACTTTCAGATACTGCAATATGTATATCTGGATATTTTAGTGAGAACTGTTTAGGTTCGTCTCCCACAATTAGAGCACTCGCATTTTGAGTTACCATTCTATACCCTTTACTCTTACGATTATATCCACGACTCATGACTCCAATCTCGAGATAAGGTTTAAGTAACTCAATTAGATACTCGACATGAGGTGTTTTACCAGATCCTCCTATAGCTAGGTTACCTATGCCTATAACTGGAATGTTAAATTCTATAGATCTCAGAAGATTGCTACGGTAGAGAAGATCTCTCATTAATACCCCAAGACCAAAGAGTATGGTTAAAGGGAATAACAAGGCCCTAAATATATATGCCCTAACCACGCTAAATTTGTTTAAAAACGTGATGTCCTATTGGACAAGCTAAACACTTTTTATTGCTGCAGTGATTCTTCTTTTGATGTAATAGTGATTGTCTACTAGCAGCATTTTGAGAATTTAGACCTAGTTGCTCCCATTTTTTGAGAATGGCATTAGATTCTAATAACTCAATCGCACCATTCTTAAAATTTTCATTCTTATGATCGACTCCGTAGGCATATTTTAGATGAGCAATTGTGTTAATAAGGATAGAGTGAATTTTATGAAATCCGATTGATTTTTTAATAGGTTTGGATTCAGCATCAAATTTATAGTGTCTATACCAAAAGCCTGAATCAATGCTTATTTCGAATCTATCGATAAGTGATTTGTGGTCATCACTGAAAATGAACTGATCAAGTCTTGAGTTTGAAATCAAGAACTTTGCGAGTTGTGCTATTCGTATAGTTGGAAATCCTGATGGCCTCATTCTAATAAACTTCCATTCAATAGGCCTCATGTTCCTAAGACCATATTTCTTCTGATAGAAGTGAAAATGATTTTTAAGATGCTTAAAACAATCTCCATCTCCTTCGTGATCAAGAAAGCCAGTAGTGCCGTAAAGTAGGCTTTCTGTAATTTCAATTGAGTCTTTGTGTTTTTGGATGATTTTATGAGGAATGAGTATGCTAAGTTTTAGAAATGAATCAGCATTAACACTAAGTCCAAAAGACAAAAGTAGTCTCTGATAGATGATTTCCTGCCAATCATTATTATTTATAGATAATGCCGAGAGTATCCTATTGGATTTAATTGTTAACCTTTCAGCCAATATCTTGTCTATAGTACTTGATATGGTGATATCATTAACTGAAGATAACCAGGACTCACATTGTAACCATTTAGGATTATTACGTAAGATTTGATAAGCGTTATATATCGAAGACTTGATGTGTGATTTTAGTTCTAAAGTCGGGACTGGCTGTTTTTCAATTAATACTGTTTTATTGTGATTGAACACAACATGCAAGATCACATTTTTATATGCAGGATCATTCTCATGTTTATGTATATACCATTCTGAGGACTTTATATGCATTTCAATATGACTGTGCCAAACTGTATAAATTTACTACTTGCATTTAGAAAGTCGGGTCCTGCATTTGGATTAGATGTACCGAAACTTAGTAATTCTAAAGTCTCTCCAGCTGTTGTCTCAAGATTTAGAAAATTGAAATTCTTAACTTTCCAGATATAATGGATAAAGTCTTCTGAAATAGCAATATTAACTTACAACCCTCTTTCATATATCTTAAAGGTATATGAATATTGGTTTTTATGATTCGCTTTGTGAGCTTCTGTAAATGTTAAGTTATAGGAGTTATAGTCTAATTTTGGGAAATACGTGTCTCCTTTTGGACTCGCATCTACCTCTGTGAGATATAATCTATTCCACAATCCTTTGGTCTGTTCATATATTTTACCTCCTCCAAGTATGAAAACTTCAGATTCACCTTGTTGATAAGCATATGCCAGAGCCTTATCTATGCTATATCGAATGATCACATCACTGTGATAATATCCTTTATCCCTGGTTACCACGATATGAATTCTTTCTTTGAGTAAACCAGGGAGGGATTCAAAGGATTTGCGACCCATGATAATGTGTCGATTGAGCGTGTTAGATTTAAACCACTTCAGATCACCTGGCAATCGCCATGGCAGGTCATTGTCTTTTCCTATGACATTATTTTTTCCTTTGGCAACTATTGCTGATATGATCATATATCTATGAGTTATAGATTAAGTAAATCAGCCTCAACTATACTTTGTTCAAGTTTAGATCTCCGTCTATCAATTTCAGTATTAATATATTTCTCTATTAATAAACCTGAAATTGGAGCTGCATAGGTGCCACCACCACCAGCATTTTCAATAAATACCGCAAGGGCTATTTTGGGGTTATCAACAGGGGCAAAGGCGAAAAAGACTGAATGATCTATGCCCTGAGGATTCTGCGATGTTCCTGTTTTACCTGCTATTCTAATTCCTGGAACATAGGCTCGATCTCCAGATCCGCTATCAACCACCCTTTCCATACCTTCTATTACCGGTTTAAAAAGGAATGAGTCAATACCCACAAAATTGTCTTCAGTAAATCGTTCGTCAATACCTTTTTGATCAATGTCTTTAATTATATGTGGGATGTGATAAGAACCCCTATTGGCCAATATTGCTGCCAGATTAGCCATTTGAATAGTGGTAAGCTGCAATTCGCCTTGTCCTATGCCAAGTGAGAGTATATAGGTTGATCGCCAACATTGATTGCATTTGTATTGATCATTGTAAAAGGATGTCGTAGGAATGAAACCATCAATCTCTTCGTTAAGATCTATTCCTAACTTACTGCCTAAACCAAATTTTTCTAAGTATGAATTCAAAAGATCAAGACCCTTACCAGGAGTTCTGTAACCATAATGGTTGATGAAGTCTCTCATCATTTGGTAGAAATAAGTATTGCAAGAGTATTGTAAGGCGGTCTGTATATTTTTTGGTCTAGGATGATTCCTACACCCTTGAATAAATCCTTTCTTTTCATTGATGACATATTCTCCAGAACAAGTCATTGATTTAGTCGGATAAGTTATGCCTTCTTGCATAGCTATTAATCCTAAGATAGGTTTAAATATTGAACCAGGAGGATATTTCGCTTGGATTGACCTATCCATTAAAGGTCGATGTAGTGTATCTGATAATAAACTCAAGTATGTTTCAGAGCGAGTTTTACCAAAAGAAAGACTATTTGGATCATAACCTGGACTACTAGCCATTGTTAGTATTTCTCCAGTATTTGGTTCGATAGCAACTATACTCCCTCTCTTATTTTGTAATAGGTATTCAGCATAAAGCTGCAAACCTATATCTATACTCGACTTTAATTTAAATCCACTTTGGGCAACCGAGTCGTTTCGGCCGAATTGGTATTCTTCTATTCCTTGACCAAAATTATCTTTTAGAAGGTATTCGACTCCTTTAGAACCTCTTAAGAAACTGTCATAATATCTTTCTATTCCACTTGCACCTTTGGTATCACCAATTTCAAAAGCGTCATTAGATTCTATCTCTTGAGGATTTACTTCACTTACATGACCTAGCATATGACTTCCCGCGGCATGAGGGTACGATCGTCTACTTTTAATCATAGGATAAAATCCAGGAAATTTATGGAGATGTTCTTGAAATTGAGAATAAGTTATAGGGCTGATATTCTCTAATAATGTGAAGGGTAAATGCTTTCTAAAATATCTACGGGACATGGCCACTTCGAGAGCTTGATCAAATTCTGTCGATTCTAAACTTAGGAGTTTACAAAACTCTTCTTTATCAAAATCATCTGGGATTTCATTATATATTATCTCAAGTTGATAGGTAGGCTCATTGACAACAATGAGCTGGTCGTTTCTATCCACGATTACACCTCTTGATGGCTTTATAGTCTTTTTTATAAGTGTTCTATTTTCTGCTTTTAGACTATAGTCACTATCTATGATTTGATGATTGAAAAGATTTGCTACAAGTACCCCTGAACCAAGGAAAAATAAGATGAGTATAATTTTATATCGTTCCTTGTGCTCCATAGAAACTAAAGATATTTCAATTTAAAATCTGATAATGAACTGGTATATGTTTATGATCAGATAAGATGCTATAAAGCTGATAATAGTGTTGATAAAGATCTTATCTAAATAAACAAACGAAAATGCATCTACGGAAAAGTATGTTAGAAGATGAATAAACAAGATTATCGAGCCATACATCAAAAACCATGACAAACCATAGTTATTTGAACTGGGAGAATTGTCTGTGCGATACCCTCCCCTTGGTTCTAATAAAGAGAGTATATAAGGCCTCATGAAGGCGATTAAGACTAATGATGAAGCATGAACGCCGATTGATTGATAAAAATAATCTATGATCAACCCGATTATAAAAGCAATAACAAGCAGGCTACTCTTAGAGTAGGATAAGGGTAGAAGAATAATGATTAGTGGGTAAATGTAAATCGTGAGTGAGTATCTGCTTCCAACAGGAATGGAAAAAGTCAAGAGTAGGAATATCTGTATACTCAATATGATAATAGAATGGATCGATGTGGATATTATATCAATGCGATTCATAAAGAGTTGATTTCTTGCTTTGAGAGATTATTCACTATGAAAACATTATCAACATTGGTCAAAGAAGCACTTGGATTAACAGAAATCCTGTAAAATTCTCCTGATTTTTCCAAAGTCCAGTTCATGACTGTTCCAACCATAATTCCTGCAGGATATATAGTTGAGTAACCGTTTGTAACTACAGAATCACCAATCTCGATGTTAGCATGATTTGGTATTCCTTCTAATATCAATTCATTTATTGATCTACCTGGCCAAGATATAGTCCCAAAATAGTTTTCAGGCTTTAGTGTTGCACTTACTTTAATGTCAACATTTAGGAGATTCATAGCTGTGCTATAGTTTGTACTAGTTCCAGTAATCTTACCGATTAAACCATCATAACTGATGACACCTAAATCTGCTGTGATACTATCAACAGATCCTTTATTCAGTATCAGCTTATTTCGCTGAGAGTGAATGCTCTGACTGAGAATCTTGGCAGGCATAACGTCAAAATGAAAGTCGGCTGCTTGTCTTGTTTTTTGGGTATTCAGTTGATCACTTAGTTCTATGATTTCTCTAATCAGAGATGCATTTTCCGCCGAGAGTTCAGCATTTTCTTGCTCTAATGCAAATAGGTCGTTGAGTCTAGAAGTTTGACTTCTTATAGAGCCAGTAAGCTGACTTACAGAGTTTGATATAATTTGACCTTGAGTTTTGTTGTAATTGACAACAAGTGAGAGACAAATTATTTCGAGCACCACGAAAAGTATAATATGTACATATCGCTGTGCAATGCCGAAAACTGAAGTCATTATTACATGCTCCTTCTATCCATCAAAAAAGTATATTTACTGGTATTCTGTAGTGCAATTCCAGTACCTCTTACTACAGCTTTCAAAGGATCATCTGCGACGAATACATTGAGCTTAGTCTTTTCATTTATTCTTCTATCTAAACCTCTCAAAAGTGCTCCTCCACCAGTAAGGTAAATTCCTGTTCTATAGATATCCGAGGCTAATTCTGGTGGGGTTTCTTCGAGTGCCCTTATGACAGCATCTTCAATTTTAGCAATTGATTTATCAAGCGCCTCTGCAACCTCTGCATGGGTAACAAGTATCTGTTTCGGGATTCCGGTTAACAAATCCCGACCATTAACAGCCAATGGTGCTGGTGGATTCTCAATATGTGGAATAGCCGCACCAACTTCTTTTTTGATGTACTCAGCAGTTCTTTCTCCGATGAGGAGGTTATGCATGCGTTTTACATACTCTATAATATCCTCATTCAGTTCATCCCCAGCAGTTCGGATAGATTGGTCAGTCACGATACCAGATAATGCGATGACGGCAATTTCTGTAGTTCCTCCTCCTATATCGATAATCATATTTCCCATAGGTTCTAAAACATCAACACCGATACCTAATGCAGCTGCCATAGGTTCGTGAATCAAATATGTTTCCTTGGCATCTACATGATCTGCAGAATCAAATACTGCACGTTTTTCAACTTCGGTAATACCAGAAGGAATGCATATAACCATTTTCAGATGAGAGAAAAACTTGCGTCTTCCTTCAACCATATTGATCATTCCTTGAATCATATTCTCTGCAGCCTGAAAGTCTGCTATAACTCCATCTTTAAGAGGTCTAACCGTAAGAATATTACTGTGAGTTTTTTCATGCATATGCATTGCTTTTGTACCAACAGCAATTAATTCTCGGGTATTTCTATCCATTGCGACAATAGAAGGCTCATCTACCACTACCTCGTCGTCATAGACTACTAAGGTGTTTGCTGTACCCAAGTCTATTGCCAACTCTTGTCTAAAAAAACTGAATAATCCCATTAATTTCTCCTATGCTTATGATTGACTTTATTCTTTAATTATATCTTAACCCACAGTTACAATCCAAAAATCGTTCCTGTTAAGGTATTTCTGTGATGTTTCTAGCACATCTACTGGGCTTATAGATTGAGATATATCTAAAAGGGTTCTTAATTCGTTTAAGGGAATGTTGTTCAAAGCTAATGTTTTTATAGCCTTTATACTATTCAATGGTCCATCAAAAAAGTTGATATACATTCCACTGATATAGTTTTTCACCAAGTTTAACTCCTCTTCTGGTACTTTGTCTTGACATAGTTTATTCATCTCCTTTTCTATTTCCATTAGGGTTTCGTCAACTGACTTATGGTCTACTTCTGTAGAGATCATAATAGATCCATCGATCAAATGAGTATCCATTATAGAATAGATGCTATAGGTGAGACCTTTTTCTTCTCTTATATTGGTAGTTAACCTACTTCCAAAGTACCCTCCTAATATAGTATTAACCATAAGTAATTTATGATAATCTGTGTTTATTCGATTAAAAGTTGGCCTCCCTAGTCTAATGGACGTTTGCATTGGATTACCTTTAAGAATCAGGTTTCTATCTAATGACGATTTAGGCACATGAGTAATAACCTTATTTGTCCTATGACTTTTAGGAACTTGATTTAAAACACCCTTCAACTCAGAGATGATAGAATCATTGATATCTCCTGCTATAAAACACCTACAATTATTCGCTGTAAAATGCTTCTGATAATGCATTTTCAAATCGTTAGTCTGAATCGTCTTGTATTTTTCTATTTCACTATTGTATCCATAAGGATGTTGATTACCAAAAATTGCTTCTGTAAGCTTACGATATGATACGATATCGTTTTTCTTTAAATCTGTTTTGAGTCTTTCTTTTCGTCTTGATTTGATTAGCGTTAACTCATTTTCTTCAAACGAAGGATTAAGCAAAATTTCCTCCAACAAAGGCTTGAGTTGTTTAAAATGCTTAGTCATACATAGCATCTTAATGGAACAAGTATCAAAGTCTGCTCGAATTCTTAAGGTAGCTCCATGAAAGTCGATTATTTCAGCAATCTCTTGGCTGGACTTACCCGTGGTCCCCTCGCTGAGAAGTGATGCAGTACAAGAAGAGACCATTTGCTTTTGCTCTTGTAATCTACCCGCTTCAAAAACAATATCGATTAATATGATTTCACAATTTGGCTTAGTAATTTGATATAGAGGGATATCATTAGGGGAAGAGTCCACAACAACTTCAGGCCACACAATGGTATCGAGAGGATTAATTTTTGGGGGGTTTTTAAAGTTGGCCAAGTTGAATTGCTTAAAGTGAGGCAAAAGTAATCAAACAAGCGTTGATTTGAATATATACAGGTCTATTGGCTTTGTATAAAATTTGCTTAGCTTTAATTTTTGAATCAAGACATAATTATTGCTCAATGAAGTTTAGCGTTTCGTCGTCAGAATTATTAAAAAAATTAAGCCTTGCCAATGGTGTAATTGGCACAAATACAGTACTACCCATTTTAGAAGATTTTCTTTTTGACTTAATCGAAAATGTCTTGACCATTACCTCTTCTAATTTGGAGACAACTATTGTTACCAGTGTTGAAGTAGCTATGGAAGAGGGAGGACAAATAGCAATTCCTGCTAAAATTTTAATGGATACTTTGAAGGCATTACCTGAGCAACCTATAACATTTGAAGTTGATCAAGGAACAAAGGCCATTAAAATTACCTCTGCATATGGTAGATATAAGTTGTCTGGGGATGCTCCAGAGGATTATCCAGAACTACCATTATCTAAAGATGTGCAATCTCTATCAATTACAGCAGAAATTTTGTCAAAGGTCTTAGCTAAGACTTTATTTGCCACGAGTAACGATGAGTTGAGGATGGCTATGCAAGGCCTATATTTCCAGATAGAGGAAGAAGAATTGATATTTGTAGCTACTGATGCACATAAGCTTGTTAAGTATAGTTTTAAAGTAGATGGACAGAATACTCCAAACTCCTTTATAGTCCCTAAAAAGGGTCTAATGTTATTGAAGAATGCTTTGGCCAGTGACCAGACGATTGAGCTTAGTTACAATTCTAATAATGTATTCTTTCAGCTTGACGAAACAAAAGTGATCATCCGGTTGATAGATGCCAAGTATCCTGATTATAATGCAGTGATCCCTTACGACAATGCTAATATACTTGGACTTGAAAAAGGAGATTTCCAAAATTCACTTAGACGTATAGCCATCTATGCTAATAAATCCACTAATCAGGTAGTATTAAATATAACTGATGGGAGCTTGACAATCTCTGCACAGGATTTAGATTTTTCTAATGAGGCAACTGAACAGTTGAGTTGCATCTATGATGGAGATACGATGAATATTGGATTTAATGCGAAGTTTTTAATTGAGATGCTTCAAGTAATTGGTTCAGATCAAGTGAGTTTTAAATTGTCAACTCCCAATAGAGCTGGTATCCTGGTTCCATCAGATCAAGCAGAAGGCGAAGAGTTAATTATGCTCGTTATGCCCGTTATGATGGGTAATTAATTACTTTAAAATTCGGCCCCTATGAGTCATGTGGGATTATTTTTTGGTTCTTTCAATCCAGTTCATGTGGGTCATATGATCATTGCTAATTATATGGTCGAACATACGGATCTTGATGAAGTATGGATGGTTTTAAGCCCACAGAATCCGTTCAAATCTCAAAGATCTTTAGCTAATGATTATGATAGGTTGCACCTTCTGAACTTAGCCATTGGAGATCATTTCAAGATCAAATCTTCAAATGCTGAATTTAATCTTCCCAAGCCTTCATACACGATTGATACTCTCAGCTATTTAAAAGAAAAGTACCCCGACAAAAAGTTCTCACTAATAATGGGTGGAGACAATATCACCAATTTCCATAAGTGGAAAAACTATGATCTCATTTTGAGAGATCATGATATATACATTTATAAAAGAGGGAATAAAACAGAACATAAACTTGGTGATAATCCAAATATTAAGTTTGCAGAAGCACCATTGCTGAATATCTCTGCAAGCTACATCCGTAAGTCTATCAAAGAGGGTAATTCCATACAATATCTAGTCACAGAAGAAGTGTTTAGTTATCTGAACACTCATAATATCTATCAAAACCTGTGAAGCGAATTTCTTTATTAATCCTCTGTGCCATGGTTATTTTAGATTGTATGGGTCAATCCAACTTGGCCTTAGGAGAGTGGAAATCTCATTTGCCACAGCAGTCAGGAAACTACGTAACACAAACCGAAGACAAGATCATCTACAGTAATTTCTGGAATTTGATTTTTATAGACAAAGAGGATATGACACCAACTTTTTTATCAAAAGTGGAAGGTCTTTCTGAAGTGGGAATCAATATCGTGGAATACGATCCAACTAACAATCAATTAGTTGTAGTCTATGAAGATTCTAACATTGATCTGATCCGAGAAGATGGAGCGATTATCAATATCCCCAACATCAAATTAAATAACTCAATCAGCGGTGATAAACGAATCAATAGTATTGCTTTTGATGCCTTAGGTAATGTCTATTTAGCGACTGGATTTGGAGTAGTTAGTTTTGATGGTGCGACAGGTATCTTTTCGTCAACCACTATAACTAATCTGAGAGTAAACGACATCTCTTACTTGGATGATCGAATATATGCAGCTACAATCGAAGGTTTATATAGCTTAGATCTTTCAGATGGTGGTTTAAATCTGAATGATTTCAGTTTATGGGAGATTATTGATGAAGCCTTTGGTTTGTCTTCTTTAAATGAGGTGTTTCAAGTAGAGGCAGCAGAAAACTATATTTATGTTGGTTTTCAGCAAGAAGTTTTTCGAGGTGACTATAAAAAAGGGTTTGCAGAATTTTTTGCTCCGGAGAGTAATGATCTGCGACTGAGTTTTATCAATAGTTCTAACTCCTATCTTATTACGGGATATCAGGGTTCTGATTTTGTAAGCCCAGTATATTTTTTTTTGAATGATGCTATTATTCAAGGTGTGGAGGGATGTGTCAATGTTGTTTTAGGCGCAGAGGTCGATGAATCAGGTAGGGTGTGGTATGCAGATGATTTTCCTATTATCAGATTGTCTCGAAATATACAAGAAGGTTGTGAGCAAATCACCTATAATTCTCCTTTTCATCATACTATTAGCGACATAGATATTAAGGATGGAGTAGTCTATGCTTGTGATGGAGGAGTATCAGATAATTTTCAATATTTATTTAGTCGTAATGGCTTTTACATCAAGGATGGCCTCTCATGGACTAATTTCAATGAGTTTAATAGTAGTGATATCAGAAATAATGAGCTATTAAGTTTTTTTAGAATTAAGGCAGATCAATTTTCTGATAGACTCTATGTAGGAAGCTATTGGGGTGGATTATTAGAGCTGGACCAGAGCGATAACACTATAACTGTTTATACACAGGAGAACTCGACTCTTGAAGGAGCAATCGGAGATTTAGCAAGAGAACGAATAACAGGTATTGCTCTTGACGAATCTGCTAATCTCTGGGTTAGTACTTATGGTGCCGGACGTCCTCTCAATGTGAGAACACCTGAAGGAGTATGGAGTAGTTTCTCAGTTAATGCTCCGTCCACGATCAGTAATATTACCTTTGATGACTTAGGGGTTCTGTGGTGTACGATTAGTGGAAGTTCTGGAGGAGTACTACTATACGATGGTGGTGACGATGTCTTGACTGCATCAGACGATAGACAGCGCTACATTAATCAGTTTAATTCTGAGATCGATGCCCCCGTTAATGAAGTAACTAAAGACTTATCGGGAGAAATGTGGGTGGCAACGGATGAAGGCCCAGTGATTTTTGATTGTAGCCGAGATGCTATTGAAGAAGATTGTCAAGGACTGAGACAAATTGTGGAGATAGATAGTATTGCAGCTTTTTTGTTAGCTGACCAGACCATAACAGCTATTGAGGTTGATGGAGCAAATAGGAAATGGTTTGGAACGACCAACGGGATATTTGTTCAATCCGACGACGGAGAAGAACAACTTTTCAGGTTTACAGAGGACAATAGCCCGTTATTTGATAATAGTATACAAGACATAGCCTATGAGCCTATATCTGGCGAGATGTATATTGCTACAAATCGAGGGATGATTTCATATAAAACAGAGACTACAGGAGGAAACCAAAGAAATCTTTTATCTGATATATATGCTTATCCAAACCCTGTAGAGCCTGATTATTTTGGTCCAGTAGCTATCAAAGGCTTAGCTACTGATGCGGAAGTTAAGATTACAGATTTGAATGGAAACTTAGTAGGCCAGAAACAAGCTTTAGGAGGCACAGCGATATGGGATTTGATTGGATTAGATGGTACTCCAGTCGAAACAGGGGTATACTTAGTATTTAGTAACCAGAGTAGGTCAATAGGCAGCCCTGATGGTGTTGCAACTAAGATTCTTGTAATTCGGTAGCAACTTTTGATAAGGCTTTTCTGTAAAGCTGTTCATAATGAGGAACAACTCTATCAACATTAAACTCCTGTGCTTTAGCTAATGCGTTTTCTCTGAATTTCTGATGAACTTCTGGAGAGGATAGGATTTTAATTGCATTGTTAGCCATATCTTCTACATCGCCCACATTACTTAGGTAACCTGTCTCTCCATCAATATTGACCTCGGGTATACCTCCTACATTAGTTGATACAACAGGTACTTCTAATGCCATAGCTTCCAACGCAGCTAGTCCGAAACTCTCATTAGATGATGGCAATAAGAAGAGATCAGAAATAGATAATAGCTCTTCTATTACTCCTTGCTTGCCTAAGAATCTAATTTCATCACAGAGCCCAATATCTCTGCAAACTTTTTCAAGCTTTGAGCGCTGAGGGCCATCTCCTATCATAAGTAATTTGGACGGCATCTTCTCATATATTTTTTGAAATATATAAACGGCATCTTCAGCACGTTTTACTGATCTAAAGTTCGAAATATGAGTGAGGATCTTTTCTCCATCTGGTGCAATAGCTTTCTTGAAATGATTTTTATCAGTACGCCTGAACTTATCAAAATCTATGAAATTATAGACCACATCAATTTCTGTAGTAATATTAAAATTATTGAGCGTGGCCTCTTTAAGGAAATTAGATACTGCAGATACGCCATCACTATTATTAATGCTGAACTCTACGACTGTAGAAAGTGCAGGATCTTTTCCTACTAGCGTGATATCTGTCCCATGTAGAGTTGTTATAACAGGAATATTTACATTCTTTGTTTTCAGGATACTCTTCGCCATGAATGCTACGGCCGCATGAGGGATTGCATAATGAACATGCAGTAAATCCAGTTTCTCATTCAAAACAACATCTACCAATTTACCGGCTAGCGTTGTTTCATAAGGAGTATATTTAAAAAGTGAGTACTTGAAAGGAAGAACCTCATGAAAGAAGACATTTCCCATAAATACATTCAAACGAGCAGGTCGTTCATAGGTAATGAAATGAACGTCGTTACCTTTCTTAGCAAGATTTATCCCAAGCTCTGTTGCTACAACGCCACTACCGCCAAATGTTGGATAACAGACTATTCCTATTTTCATCCGTTAGATTTAATTGAGATCTGTATTTTTGGAGGGCACAAAGATTATAGTTAGTAAGCCTACAATAAATGAGAATACGAAACTATTGTTTCACTCAAAGCATTATAATCAGTGGTTTAATAGCCTGAATTCCTTTGGAGGACATTGTGAAGTATATTCACTTATTTTATGGTTGTATATTCTATCAAGGATGTTGAGAAGTTAACTGGTGTAAAAGCACACACCATTAGGATTTGGGAGAAACGCTACAATATCATTGAACCTAAGCGGACCGAAAAGAATATCAGGTACTACCTTGACGATGACCTTAAGCAGATACTTAACATTGCACTTCTCAATCGACATGGCATAAAAATCTCGAAGATCTCTGATATGAATAATGCAGAGATTCTCAGACGAGTGGCTGAGATTGCTGATATAGATGAATCTTTTGAAGGTCAGCTTGATACTCTTACTATATCTCTTATAGATTTAGATGAGGAGAAGTTCTTAAAGATCTTCAACAAGAATTTACAGGAGCGAGGATTCGTCGAAACGATGCTCGAGGTGATCTATCCGCTGCTTGACAAGTTAGCGATGATGTGGATCACAGGTAGCATCAAGTCCATCCATGAGAAGTTTGTATCCAATCTGATAAAGAGAAAGTCTATCGTCTATATAGATGGCCTTAAACCTACTCGCCAGGAGACATTCTTAATTTATTTGCCAGAAGGAGAAATGAACGAACTCAGTTTACTCTTTCTCAACTACTTAATCAGCTCTCATGGATTCAAGGTGATCAATGCTGGGGTTGACGTAAGCATTGAAGATTTAATAGAGACTAAAGGAGTAAGGGTGCCAGAATATATTATGACAATTGTTAATGATAGTCTATCCGGCCAACAATTGGAGGTCTACATCGATCATATTTGCAACGAATTCCCTGACACTGAAGTGGTCCTATCAGGAATACAAGTAGAAACAATGTCACCAGATTTCAACGGTCGTGTGAATATTGTAAAGTCTTCTGAAGAGACTATGGTATACTTGAATAGATTATAAGGCTAAGAATAAATTAAATTACTTAGGAAACTGCGTTATACTTCTCAGTTAGTTTTTCAGCAATGTTGTTGTCCACTAAGACCCTTCCGCAATGTTCACATGCAATAATCTTCTTGTAATGGCTAATTTCAATCTGTAACTGAGGAGGAATTCTGTTGAAACAACCAGAACAGGCATCTCTCTCAACTGTGACAACTGCAAGGCCATTACGATATCTAGATCTAACTCTTGTATAAGCTTTAATCAATCTATCTTCAATGTTCTCTTTAGCTTCTTCAGAAAGCTTCTGTAACTCTGCTTCCTTGGCATTAGTCTTTTCTATGATTTTTTCAAGCTCAACCTTTTTAACATCAAGGTTTTTTTGCTTGGCATCCATTTTTTCTTGTGTTTCAGAGAGAGTGACGTTTTTGACTTCTTTGTTTCGCTCAGCGTCACTAATCTTCTTTTCAGAAAGTTGTATCTCTAATTTTTGAAGCTCGATTTCTTTAGTCAATGCTTCGAACTCTCTGTTGTTTTTAACGTCGTCCAACTGCTTTTCGTATCGTTCGATAAGCATTGTAGACTCCTGCATGTTAGCCTTATGAGCACTAACCTCTTGGTCCATATCAGCAATGGCATCCTCTAATTTCTTAATTCTCTTACTTAGACCTTGAATCTCATCTTCTAGATCGCTTACTTCTATTGGTAGTTCACCTTTAAGAACTTGAATCTCATCAATGTTAGAATCTATTAACTGCAGATTATAAAGTTCCTTTAATTTATCTGCTATTCCAGATGCTGCCTTAGCCATAATGTTTATTGATTGATTGCTTATGAGATATGCCTATTAGAAAAAATCTTAGGCAGTTTTCATCAATAATTCAATAATAATTTATTGGGTTCGTCACCACTTTCGTACAACGGGCTGCAAATTTAGGAAATTTCTCTTTAAGAAGTTTAAATAAAAGTTCGATAGTAAAGTACTCACTTTCATAATGTCCAATGTCCGCTATAATTATCTTACCGTTTGCATCAAAGAATTCATGATACTTATAATCAGAGGTGATAAAAATGTCTGCTCTTGCTGAGATAGCGTCTGCTAACAAAAAGCTACCTGATCCACCACATACAGCGACCATACTGATTTTTTTATTGATAAGGGCTGTATGTTTAATCGTAGCGAGTAACATAGCTTGTTTAATGTGTGCTAAGAATTTCTTGGGAGCCATAGGTTCACTTAGTGATCCGAGGATACCTGAGCCAATAGTCTTATTTTCTGGAGTCTTAGGTTTGAGAATTTCACAATCTATCAGGCCGATCTTTTCTGCTATTTTTTGATTAACACCATGATCTAACACATTATCAAGGTTAGTGTGGATGGCATAGATTGCTATGTCATTTTTGATTGCTTTAACGACAACTCTATGAACATAATTAGAGGGATCAAACTGCTTAATTCCTGAGAATACGATAGGATGATGTGATATGATCAGATTATATCCTAATTCTATTGCTTCGTCTACAACGGCCTCTGTGCAATCGAGAGATATAAGAGCCCCTCCAATACTTTGATCGAGATTACCAAAGATCAATCCTGAATTATCGTAGAATTCTTGAAGATGTGGTGGAGCAATACTTTCGAGGTGATTGATAATATCCCGTAAAATCATAATGATTTAATTCTATTTATAATATCCGTAGTTGAGATGGAATCAATAAGAGATATGGATACGACTTTCCCCCCATATTTTGATACCAACTGCGCTTCAGGTAGCTGACTTAAGTCATATTCTGCTCCTTTAGCAAAAATATCTGGCTTGATTATTTTCAACTCTTCTATTGGGTTTATACTGTTGAACATAAGAATGGCATCTACAAATCTTAAAGAGGATAGCAAGTTAGCTCGATCCTGTTCTGAATAGATAGGTCTACCTACTCCCTTGAGCTGTTTTACGGATTCATCGCTATTCAGACCTACAATAAGAATATCGCCATATTGGGAAGCTTCTTTGAGACTATGGACATGTCCAACATGCAGTAAATCAAAGCAGCCATTGGTCCAAACAACATTCTTTTCTCCACATATATCTTGTTTTAATTCTTGTGGGTCTAAGTAGATTTGTTTCTTGAAACGCACTATCTATTGGCAAAAGGTAAAAGAATGAGGCTGATTAATCCGAATAAGATATTGCAAAATATATTGATAGCAAAAAAGGTGATCATAGCAATGCTAAAAGCACTAATCTCATTTATCTCCAATAATTTGAGGGACTCAACAAGCATAGCATGGTAACTTCCCATCCCCCCAGGAGATGGAAAAACCATACCCAATGCAGCGAAATCAAAGCACAATAGCGAATCTGTCAAAGAAATATGTTCTGTCGGTGCAAACGACAAGAAACCCATCCAATGCATAGCCACATAGTTGAACCATATACCTACAGAGTAAAAAACAAATAATGGTAAATTGTTAACAGATGTGAGTGAGGCTATGCCCTCAATAAATCCATTGATTATAATTATAAATTTTAAGAACCAGTTTGAAGGATCTTGTGATTTATTGAGATGTCTGTAAAGGAATATCACACCGACTAATCCAAGGATTCCAACTATACCCAACATGATTATCATCTTAGTATTAATATTTAGGTTTTGCTCAAAGTAGTTTAACATGAGCTCGCTGTGTATCAATAGTCCTAACAGGATTAAAGTAATTAAACAGAGGAAATCTATTATTCTTCCTAAAACTATAGTCCCAAGGACTGTTTCATAAGGGATTTTCTCGTATTTAGAAAATAAACCGGCCCTTATAAGTTCACCCATTCTAGGAAGACCAAGATTAGCGAAATAGCCTACCATGACAGTATAGAAGGCATTGGCTAGTCCAGTTTGATAACCCATTGGCTTGAATAACATGACCCATCTTAGTGCCCTAAACAAACAGCTTATCATGTATGCCACACACATCGATAAGATCCACCAATAATTTGTACTCTTAAAATCTGATATAAGTTTATCCCAAAGACTGCAGTTTTCAGGAGAGATACGTTTAATTGCGCAATCTTCTGCATACGACGAGGCTAAGCTCTGCCAAAGAAAGTACAATATAACTGCTCCTAAAGAGCCAAAAATGATAGTCTGTACGATGCTTTTTCTTACTTGGCTCAAGAGTAAAGGTTATATGCCGTTATGATCATCGGGAAATACATTAATCGAGGTAAACTCAGGATGCTCCTCAGGAGTAATCCAAGCGTAAGATATAATGATTATTTTATCTCCTTCTCCCATTTTGAGAGCTGCGGCTCCATTAATACTGATGATGCCAGAACCTTTTTCACCTTTGATTACATAGGTTTCTAGTCGTTCTCCATTATTAATGTTGAGAACTTGTACTCGTTCTCTTTCATATATATTGGCGGTCTCCATCAGTATTTCGTCAATGGCGATACTGCCCATATAATTTAGATTGGCCTCCGTTATCGTAGCTCTGTGAATCTTGGATTTTTTGACCTGTATGAACATGTGTAAATCTTATGTGCTCACTTGAGCATCGCAAAAGTAAGTTTAATAGTCAGTTTATATTTTATAATCTACTGGCTTTTAGTAAGAAGGTTAATGAATATTGTCTGAGGCAATGAGTCTCATATTATCTATGAGCCTTACATCACCAGCCCAGACGGCGGTACACGCCACTACCTCACTAACACCATTTATATGATCAATAGTTTCAAGCGTATGTCCATTAACAATTTCGAAATATGCTGGCTTGAATCCTGGGATATTCAGATACTCTAAAGCTTTAGTTTCTATCTCTGAGATACTTTTATGATTTATCCACTCTTTAGCCTGAGAAAGAACTCTAAATAGAATGGATGCATCATCTCGATGTTCTTTTGTTAAGCGTCTATTACGAGAGCTCATCGCTAAACCATCATTTTCTCTGATGATTGTACAAACCACTAATTTGGTCTTTATTGCCAGCTCTCGAATCATGTGTCTTATAATTGTGAACTGCTGATAATCTTTTTGACCCATATATAGATGAGTAGCGGGAACGATATCAAGTAGTCTTTTAACAACTTGAACAACACCTGCAAAGTGACCCGGCCTATGAGGTCCTTCCATCTTAGCGTCTAACCCTTGGAGATCTAAGGATACTTCAAATTGTGCCGCCCCACCAGGATAGATTTCATCTATTGTTGGTAAAAATACAATATCACATCCAGCCTCTTCTAAGCCCTTACAATCTGCCTCAATTGTCCGAGGATACTTATCCAAGTCTTCAGTATTATTGAACTGTGTAGGATTCACAAAAATGCTACTGACCGTGACATCATTTGCGTTTTTAGATTGTTCTATCAGAGAATAATGTCCTTGATGAAGTCCGCCCATTGTAGGGATAAAACCAATCGTTTTACTTGCTGATTTAAGATCAGAGATATAAGCTAAAGCTTTTTGCGCATTGTAAATACGCCTCATATTAATCACTTAGTTTTCCATACCACTCGGATAAAACCTCTTGTCCTAATTTCCCTTGTGGGGTATAATCTCGTTCGGGGTATCCTTCGTGGCCCAGTCCATTAGGAAACCATTTCCATAAGAATCCTCCTTGCCACCATTCTTTATCCCAAAAGGCACCGTATAGTGCTGCAAGTGCATTGGCTTGTGCTTTTTCATTGATGCTAAGTTCATGTACTTTTTTCTCCAACTCCCAGGTTTTTCCAGCTGCACCGTCTACACTGAGATAGCCATATTCTGTGAATAGAATTGGTCTATCATGTTTCCTAGAATATTTGGAGAGTTTAGAAACTATTTTGCGCCACTTCAGAGATAGGTAGAGCTGGTTAGGTGTATCAAAATCAGTAAGGGGAAAATAAGCACTAAGACCTATGTAATCGAGTTGATCCCAAAATGGGATCAACTCATAACTATCCCAATTCGCAGAATAGGTGAGCTTACCAGAGTATTTTGATTTTATTTCTTTTATTAGCTCTCTCCAAAATTGCTCTCTTTTTTGAATAGCTAATCTGAACTCTGTACCTACACATAGCATTTCAACTTTCTGTTCTATGGCGATATTTACGAAGTTCATAATATAAGCCTTATAGCTATCTTCCCAAATTTTCCATTCACCTTCAGAGTCGTAGTCCATTTCACCAACCCATGTGCCTCGCATCCAAACCTGTGGTTTAAGCATTATCCTTAGTCCCTGGGCCTGAGCTAATTCTATGGATTTTATGATTCCATCCTTTCGTTCTCCCCACCATTGTTGCTTAGAACCGAAGGAAACCTCAGGATCGTCTTGTCGGTTGAAGGCATATGGTACTAAGGCTATCCAATTGGCATTCACTCGTTTAATGGCCGGCATAGGATCTGTTTCGAATGCTCTCGGTGGAGCCACAACAGTTAGACCACCAATTTTTTCTTGTCCTAAGCACATCACGGTTATACAGAGCATAGCTGTAGTTATTGCTCCATGTCGGATGACTTTATCCAACACCTTATACAAACCTGATAATCGTAAGCCCTTAAGTAGGCTGATAGTTGTGATCATAAGCATTGGAAGAGTGAATTCTTGTGGTAACATACTCTGACCAAATAACACGATCGAACAAGAAAATATGGTTAAGAAAATCAAAATTTTCTTCAGCTTTCCATTTGTGTTTAATCTGTAGTAAAGGAGCATCCATGGTGTGGTCCACAATAAATTCCAATTTCGTTTACAGACTTGATGATCAGTAAGGAACCACATAAACAGAAATATTAGAGCGCAAATAAATAATCCGACAAACCAGATTCGATCTAATTTCCACCACCCATCTGACTCTCCAGATATGTATAAGAGTAAAAAAAAAATCAGTTCAAAAACTAATAATGCTCTAAATAAAAAGTATGGAGTTAAAAAAGATCCATTGTCGTGTTCAGCGGGAAAGGCTAATATGGTGACCTTATTACTAACTATATTACCTGTGTTCGAGCGAGTATTGTCAAGATATGATTCGAAATATTCAGGTAAGAACATTTGATCGGAGACAGTTGTAATCTTATCAGTTCTCGCTCCTAAGATGAGGTCCATGCCAAATTGGGACCAAGGCCTATGAGGTGTGTAATGATGCAGTAAGCCTCTAAATGTGACAGTTTCTTTAGGCTCTTCTGGGTAATTCAAGGGATCGATATATGCTGATAATAGATCCCTTAATCGTGTTACACAATTATCAAAGAAAAAATCATAGAGATAATCTCGATTGTCGGGTTTAACTATCTCGGTTAGAGCTTCTATTATTTCTTCTTTTTCACTGGTGCTTAGGTTTAAAACTTGCTCCCTAACATCTCTTTGTTCGAACTCATAATCTACTAAAAACCTGTCATACATAGTACCCCTAACTTGGTAGAGTAATTTTCCTCTCAGAAACTTCAGTATAAAATTTGGGGTATCAAAATCAAAAGTCCCATAGTTAAAGACCCAATCAATATTCTTAGTAGGATCCTGAACCCGAATCGCAGAATGGCCAAAAAGAGTATAAATCTGATCTCCAGGACCACAAGTCAGAATGCTCACGGTCGTATTATTAACAGTAATAGATTGAGCATTTAAGCTTATCAAACTAAACCATGAGACGATATATAAGAAGATTATTCTCATCTGAGCATTTCCATTTCGTTGGCGATTCCTTGCTCTAATTCTGTTCCGAATTGTTTCAGCGGAGAGATGATCTCCCTATAGTCTCTGTCTTTTCTGTTTTGGCTTAGCTTATAGGTGGCTTTCACTCGGTTAATTATCATTCTGAATCCTATCAAGCCATTGTGATGAGCTTTTAGTTCTTTGTTACTAAAGTCAATAAATTTGAATCGGTTTGGTCGATTGGATTCATACTTTTTAACCATGTGTTCTATGGATTGATAGAGCTCTTGATCACCTATCTTTTGAGCAGTGCTATGATGTACAGCTATATAGTTCCATGTAGGAACATTAACATGATCGTAACACGAAGATGAAATGTATGCATGGCTATTTATAAAAATGGCTAATATCTCATGTTCACCATCAAAGTTATGCGATAATTGATTTGCTTTGAATATGTGCCAAGAAATATAAGACTGTTCCGTATCATAGTGCCATGACAATGGAATGTGTGAGGCGGCTATACCATCTTTTAGTGAAACCAGTGTAGCGAAAGAATACTTCTTAACATAAGAACTAACTACAATAGTGTTCTCTGGCTTTAAGATTCTTGGTACATACATCTGACTTAAAGATAGGGCATTATATTATGATACTTCCGGCTTCGGCCCCATCTCCCGGATCAACAAAGCTGAGTTTACCCTCGTGATCTTCTGCCATAAGAATCATGCCTGATGACATTACTCCTCTGAGCTTACGAGGAGCTAAATTGGCCAAGTAGCTGACTTTTCGCCCAATTATTTCTTCAGGACTATAGTGTTGAGCTATGCCTGATACAACTGTTCTCTTTTCAGCACCTAAGCTTAATTCTAACTGCATCAATTTGTCTGTCTTTGGAACCCTGCTCGCACTCAATACTTCGGCTACTCTGATGTCCATTTTCATGAAATCATCATATTGAATAGTATCTTTTACAGGAGTGAAACTTGACTCTTCAGTAGAATCCCGAGACGCACTATTTTTCAACTTTTCAATTTGTTTCTCTATCGTTTCATCATCTATTCTGCTGAATAAGTGAGTAGGCTTACCAATCTTATGACCGGCCTTTACAAGATCTTCTCCTTCGGATAATTCAACTAATATATTTATCATCTCTGAATCACCTTTAATTTTCGGAAGATTTATCATCTCTCTCAGTTGATCCGAAGAAAAAGGCAAAAATGGGTACATAGCTACACTGAGAGCAGCTACATATTGGTTAGCGAGATTCATGATAACTTTAACCAAGCCATCGTAAGTTTCAAGCTTTATTTTTTTCCAAGGTTCGTTGAACTGTAGGAGCTGATTGCCCTGGCTGCTGATCTCCATGAGTTTTTTCAATCCACCCCTGAAGTCATAGGTTCTGATGCATTGATTCAAATCCTGCAAATCATCATGAAGTTGAAGCATCTCACCATCATGATAACCATCAAAATCTTGGGTTGATGGGCTGATGAAATCCAAGTTGATATTGTACTCAGGTATTATACCATCATAGTATTTATTAGTTAATACTATTACTCGATTTATGAAGTTTGCCAGATTATTAACTAACTCATTGTTGACGCTATCCTGAAATCCTTTCCATGTAAACTCGCTATCTTTTTGCTCGGGCATGTTCTTAATCATGTGATATCGAAGCTCATCCTGCTTATTAGGAAGTTCTTTCACATACTCATTAACCCATACTGCCCAATTTCTAGATGTCGAAAGTTTATCGCCTTCAAGGTTTAAAAATTGATTCGCTGGCACATTCTGAGGAAGTATGTAACCACCATGTGCATTAAGTATAGCTGGAAAGATCAGACAATGAAAAACAATATTATCTTTACCTATAAAATGCACTAAAGAGGTCTTTTTATCTTGCCAATAAGGCTTCCAATCTTTTCCACTATCCTCTGCCCATTGCTTAGTGGCAGAGATATACCCGATTGGTGCATCCATCCAGACATATAGTTTTTTGCCTTCGGATCCTTCAATCTCCTGTGGTACGTCAACACCCCAATCTAAATCTCGTGTCATGGCTCGAGGATGCAACCCGCTCTCTAACCATGATTGGCACTGCCCTAATACATGATTTTTCCAGGTAGCAGGATCATGCAACTGCTCACCATCCTTATATCCTGTTGAAATCCATTCTGTCAACCACTCTTCATATTTATCTAACTGCAAAAACCAGTGTTTTGTGGTCTTAAGTACTGGTTCGGACCCCGAGATAGTTGACTTTGGATTGATTAGTTCAGTTGGGCTAAGAGAACTACCACAATTTTCACATTGATCACCATAGGCTGCATCGTGGTTACACTTAGGACAAGTTCCTATGATATACCTATCTGCCAAAAATTGATTTGCCTCGGTATCATAATACTGTTCAGACACTTTCTCAACGAATTCACCTTTTTCATACAAGGTCCTGAAGAATTCTTGAGAAGTTTCGTGATGAATATCAGCTGATGTTCGATGATAAATGTCAAAAGAAATATTCATCTGAGTAAAAGCCTCTTGAAAGAGCTCATGATAGGTGTCTATGATTTCTTTAGGAGTACTCTTTTCTTTAAGTGCTTTCATCGTGATAGCTGCACCATGCTCGTCAGAGCCACAGACATAAACTACGTCCTTACCCATTACTCGCAGAAAGCGGGCATATATATCCCCTGAAAGATATGCACCTGCTAAATGGCCTATGTGTAGCGGTCCATTAGCATAGGGCAATGCAGAGGTGATCAAATATCTTTTTGGATTCAGATTCATAACGATTCTTGCTTACAGCAGTGACTGAAAAAACGTTACGAACTCTTCTATCGATTTAATTCCTAAATCGCCTTCTCCTTGCTTACGCACAGATACTTTTCCCGATTCAGCTTCTTTATCGCCTATAATTAGCATGAATGGAATCTTCTTTAACTCTGTGTCTCTAATCTTTCGGCCTATAGATTCTGATCGATCATCAACTATCCCTCTTATGTCATGTTCAGCCAAGGTTGATTGAATTTCTTTACAGAGATCATTAAATCGATCAGAAATAGGTAATAGCGCATATTGATCTGGAGTCAACCACAACGGAAATCTGCCTCCACAGTGTTCTGTTAAGACTCCGATGAAACGCTCCATTGATCCAAATGGCGCCCTATGAATCATAACAGGGCTATGAGGAGCATTGTCGCTACCAGTATATTTTAATTGAAACCTTTCCGGTAATTGATAATCTACCTGTATAGTTCCCAATTGCCAAGATCTACCAATGGCATCTTTTACCATGAAGTCCAATTTGGGACCATAGAAGGCGGCTTCACCAAGCTCTGTGATGGTTTCCAAATTAACTTCTTCAGTAGCTTCGATTATAGCTCGTTCTGCCTTTTCCCATCCTTCGTCTGTGCCAAGGTACTTTTCAGTATTTTCTGGATCCCTCAGAGAGATTTGTGCAGTATATTTTTCGAAACCTAACTTTTCAAGTACACTCTGAGTAAGCTCTAAGACATTCAAGAATTCTTGCTTCAGCTGGTCCTCAGTACAAAAAATATGTCCATCGTCCTGGGTAAATCCACGCACTCTGGTCAGTCCATGAAGTTGTCCGCTTTGTTCGTATCGATAAACAGTACCAAACTCTGCGAGTCTAATGGGTAGATCTTTATATGATCTTGGCTTATGTGCATATATCTCGCAGTGATGAGGACAATTCATTGGCTTAAGCAAGAATTCTTCTCCTTCCTTAGGAGTATTTATAGGTTGGAAGCTATCTTCTCCATATTTAGCATAATGACCTGACGTTTCATACAGATCCTTTTTACCAAGATGTGGTGTAATCACGAGGTCATAACCACGTTTAGTTTGTTCTTTTTTAAGATAATCTTCTAGCCTGGACCTAAGTGCTGCCCCTTTAGGTAGCCAAATGGGTAGTCCTCCTCCAACTTTTTCAGAGAACATGAATAATTCCAGTTCAGCTCCCAGTTTTCTATGATCTCTTTTTTTAGCCTCTTCTAAAAGTTCTAAGTATTCGGTTAACTCCTTCTTTTTCGAGAAGGTGATACCGTATACTCGTGTCATTTGCTTCCGATTTTCGTCACCTCGCCAGTAAGCACCTGCTAAACTCATTAATTTGATGGCCTTAATACTACCAGTATTAGGAATATGAGGTCCACGACATAAGTCAGTGAAGTTTCCTTGTTGGTAAAACGTAATTGAACCATCTTCGAGACCATCAATTAGTTCCAGCTTATACTCATCGTTTTTATCAGCGAAATATTTTATAGCATCTTTCTTGGAGACGTCAGTTCGTATAAATTCGTTTTTCTGTCCCGCCAACTCCTTCATTTTGGTTTCTATCTTATCAAAATCATCGCTGGACAAAACTTCATCCCCGGTATCTATGTCATAATAGAATCCTTTATCAATCGCTGGGCCAATTCCAAATTTAGTTCCTGGATATAAAGCTTCGATTGCTTCAGCCATAAGATGTGCAGAGGAGTGCCAGAAGGTTTTCTTCCCATCTTCATCTTTCCAGGTATAAAACTTTATCGCTGCATCACTATGTATACATCTTGAAACATCCCATACTTCTCCATTAATTGATGCAGAGAGTACATTACGCGCCAACCCTTCGCTAATTGATTTAGCAATTTCTAATGACGAGGTACCTTCTTCATATTCCCTAACAGCGCCATCAGGGAAACTTATCTTAATCATATTACTATACTGATGAAGTTCTTAAAACAGACTGGTTTAAAGAGTAGGCTCTTTTTTGAAAAGTGTAAAGATAATAGCTCGATGCTTCTAACTCTAATAAAAATGAAATAGGATTGGGATTATTCTAGTTTTACTACCCAAAAAAGCTTGTAAGTTTGATACTATTAATGGAAAGGATCAAAAGAAATAGAGAAACCATTTAGTTTAGATAAGAAGACGCTCAATCATATTATAACGACGAGTCGCAATAATATTGAGGGTATTAAAATTGCTGACTAAATGGCTAGCTTGCTAATGTCTCTAAACGCTATAATGATTACTATTTTGATCCCTGCGATCATAGCTTATCTGGACAGAGTGATAGTGGATTTTTACTATATTCCTCTAACTATTATAGCCATTACTTGTACAGCTACACTATTTCTATGGTCTAAAGCACTGAAGCCGATAAGCTTGGATTACGAAAAAACGATATACAGCAATAACTCAGAACCGAGTCCATTCTTCTTTGGTAATTTTTATAAGATGAAGCTAATAGGTTTCCGTAATTATTACCAGCGATCTTTAGCAACTAATGAAGGATTAGCAGAGTTTGTACTACAGGACATTTTCCATATCGGTCGAATAGTCTCACGTAAGTATCAGATAATTCGTAGGGCCAATATAATATTTTTAAATGGATTGTTCGTAGTCATACTCGTTTGTGTTATACTGATATTTTGTAAGTAAGCGAAGTACTGAACAAATCCGATTCTTGGAGAATAATATAATAAGATTCATAAATTATGTCATTCAAGCTAAAATCTAATTATACTCCAACTGGAGATCAACCACAGGCAATAGAGCAACTTACCAATGGGATTTTAGGTGGAGAAGAGTCACAAGTTTTATTGGGAGTTACTGGATCGGGTAAGACCTTTACCATGGCCAATGTAATAGCCAAACTCAATAGGCCAACATTAGTAGTAACGCATAATAAAACATTAACAGCTCAACTGTACAGTGAATTATGTGAGTTTTTCCCTGACAATGCGGTAGAATACTTCGTCTCCTATTATGACTATTATCAACCAGAGGCATATATATCGACCAGTGATACCTACATAGAGAAAGATCTTAGTATCAATGAAGAGGTTGATAAGTTAAGATTACGAGCTACCTCCAATCTCATGTCAGGACGACGAGATGTTATAATAGTTGCATCAGTATCATGTATTTATGGTATGGGTAACCCAGAAGATCTGGCAGGAGGTATAATCCGAATTCAAAAAGGACAGTCTATAGCCCGCAATAGGCTCCTTTATCAATTAGTAGAGAGCTTATACAGTAGGTCAGCTGCAGATTTTAAGAGAGGAACTTTTAGGGTAAAAGGAGATACTGTAGATATTAACTTACCATATGTGGATTTTGGTTACCGCATCGTATTCTTTGGAGATGAGATTGAAGAGATTGAGCAAATAGAGATAGAAAGTGGTAGGTGCATCATGGCTATGAATGATGCTGCAATATTTCCTGCGAACCTATATATCGCCCCTAAGGATAAGTTGAAAATGATTCTTAGGCAAATTGAGCTGGAGCTTGATGATCATGAGAAGTTTTTTGAGCAAGAGGGTAGATACATAGAAGCTAAACGTATCAAGGAGCGAGTAACATTTGATGTAGAGATGATGCGTGAATTAGGCTATTGTAATGGTGTAGAGAACTATTCTCGATTCTTTGACGGCAGAAAAGCTGGAACACGTCCATTCTGTTTATTGGACTATTTCCCAGATGATTACCTCATAATAATAGATGAAAGCCATGTAACTATTCCTCAGGTAAGGGGTATGTGGGGAGGAGATAGAGCTAGAAAAATCAATTTGGTGAATTTTGGATTCAGACTTCCATCGGCTTTAGATAATAGACCTTTAAACTTTGAAGAATTTGAGGGTCTGACTAATCAGGTTGTTTATGTTAGTGCTACTCCAGGAGAATATGAATTAGAGAAAACAGAAGGCCTTGTAGTTGAGCAGATCGTTAGACCAACAGGTCTTTTAGACCCTCCTATCGAGGTTCGTCCAAGTATTAATCAGATCGATGATCTTTTAGAAGAGATACAGTTGAGAATAGAGGCGGATGAGAGAGTCTTGGTCACTACACTGACTAAGCGGATGTCAGAGGAGTTAACTAAATATCTCCAAAAATTGAACATAAAAGTTCGATATATCCACTCAGAGGTAGATACTCTTAATCGAGTAGAGATCATAAGAGATTTGAGACTAGGTGGGTTTGATGTGTTAGTTGGTGTGAATCTCTTAAGAGAGGGATTAGATATCCCGGAAGTTTCATTAGTAGCGATTTTAGATGCAGATAAAGAAGGATTTTTACGTAATGCCAGATCATTAACTCAAACTGCTGGTCGTGCTGCAAGAAATGCTAATGGTATGGTGATTTTCTATGCTGATAAGATTACAGATAGTATGCAAATGACCATAGATGAAACCAATCGTCGGAGGTCTTTGCAAATAGCTTATAATGAAGAGCATGGCATTATACCCACTACAATTACTAAGACTAAGGATGAAATCATAAATCAAAAATCCATCCTTGACATAAGAGGTAAAAAACCTAAGGCTTATACCGAACCAGATGAAGTTTCAATGGCTGCAGATCCAGTTATAGATTATATGTCTAAAGATCAACTAAAGCGATTGATAGAAGAAACAGAACGTAAGATGAAAAAGGCTGCCAAAGAATTAGACTTCATTAGTGCTGCACATTATAGGGATGAATTGTTTAGTCTAAAGAAGAAGGTTAAAGCAAGCGTCTGATACAAAGTCCATTTGGCTCCAATATTATCGATGCTCATATACACGTTCCATCTCATCATAAAACTCTTGTCCGTACTTTCTTACGATCGCATCTTTTACAAATCTGAATACCGGAATAGATAATTCTTCACCTAAATCACATGCCGGGCTACAGATATCCCATTCATCATAGTTGATCGCTTCGAAACCTGATTTTTTATTACTCTTTACTCTCAGAGGGTAAAGCTGACAAGAAATAGGTTTGATAAAATCAATTTTAGCCTCTTGATAGGCCTGTTGAAAGGAGCAGATAGCATTTCCATAGTCATTCTTGAATAGATAAGCACATGAACCATCTTCCATCAAAGGCGTCACTTCTCCTCCATATCCATTGTCGTATGTGGTTTTACCAGATTTTTCGATGCGTTCAATTGCTTCTTGGCTGAGATAAGCTTTTACAGCGGGGTAGACATTTTGAATTTGCTCTTTTTCTACTTCAGCAACTGGAGCTCCGTAGTCGCCTTCCCAACAACAAGCACCTTTACATTTATCGATGTGACAGACGAACTTTTTAGAGAATACCTCATCACTCACTAATATTTCTTGAATTAGGTACATTTCAGAACTAATATCGCTTGATGCTAATTATAAAAAAAACATTTGATCCGCGATAAAACTTTTCTATTTCAGAAGTATTTTCGTGCGGAGCTTTAAAACAAGAAAAAAGTAGCTTTCAATTATGGATAGACTGAAGAAAATATTCAAGGAAAAATCGGATGAGCTTAAGGTAGAAGTTAAGTCCTTGTTGAAAGAACATGGAGGTAAGAAGGTTGATGAGGTAACTTTAAGGCAAGTCTTTGGTGGAATGCGTGGAGTTAAAAGTATGGTGTGGACTGCTTCCAACCTTGATGCAGAAGAAGGGATTCGATTTAGAGGATATAATATTCCACAATTAAGAGAAAAGCTGCCGACAAGAAGCAATGATAATGAACCACTTCCTGAAGGTTTATTTTGGCTCATGCTTACAGGAGAATTACCTGAAGCTGATGACGTAAGATGGTTAAGTGATGAGTGGGAGCGTAGAGGTGCAGTTCCTCAACATACCTATGACTTGTTGGATTCCCTTCCCGATAATACCCATCCTATGGCTCAACTTTCTGCAGCGATAGTCTCAATGGAATCGGAGAGTGTATTTAGCGCGAGATACGCAGAGGGTATGAGCAAGCATGACTATTGGGATGCAACCTATGAGGATACTATGAATCTTGTAGCCAAGCTTCCGAGAGTTGCAGCATATATTTATAGGAAGAGTTTCTACGGTAATGATCAGATCAATCCTGATAATCGATTAGACTGGGCAGGGAACTTTGCTCATCAGTTAGGATATGACGATCCTAAGTTCAGGAGTTTAATGAGATTGTACCTCACTATTCATGCAGATCATGAGGGTGGTAATGCATCAGCTCATACTACCCACTTAGTAGGATCTACTCTCAGTAGTGCGTATCTGGCACTGGCAAGTGGTATGAATAGCTTAGCAGGTCCATTGCACGGATTAGCTAATCAAGAGGTGATCAAGTTCATTTTTGAAATGCTTGAGGAGCTCTGTACGGACGATCCATCCAAGGAGCAGATTGCAGCATTCGTTCAAAAAAAATTGGATAGTGGTAAAGTCATTCCTGGTTACGGACATGCCGTGTTAAGACAACCCGATCCGCGATTTATGACCCAAAAGGGTTTCGCCGAGAGAAATATACCAGATTCTAAAATTGTCAATGTCGTTTGGAATTTGTTCGAAGTAGTTCCTCCTATCCTTGAAGGATTAGGAAAAGTTAAGAATCCATGGCCAAATGTAGATGCTCACTCTGGGGCTCTATTGGTTCATTTTGGGCTAAAAGAATATACGTACTATACTGTACTCTTTGGTGTTTCTCGAGCATTAGGAGTCTTAGTATCTTTATGTTGGTCTCGAGTATTAGGCTTTCCATTAGAAAGGCCTAAGTCTGTAACTATGGATTGGGTTAGAGAGGTTATAAAATAATAGCGATGAATATACCTGAAGGATTAAAATATACTAAAGAACATGAATGGGTTGCTATCAAAGACGGTGTAGCAACAATAGGTATCACAGACCATGCTCAAAATGAACTTGGTGAAATAGTCTATGTAGAGATAGAAATAGTAGGAGAGGATATCAATAAAGATGAAGTATTTGGAACGGTTGAGGCTGTTAAGACGACATCGGATCTTTTCATGCCTATATCAGGAAAGATTATCGAATTCAATGATCAACTAAATGAAGATGAAGGTGATAATCCTGGTCTAATAAATGAAGATCCTTATGGCGATGGTTGGATTATTAAAGTAGAACTCTCTAATGAAGATGAGCTTGCTGAATTGCTCGATTCAGAAAATTATAAAGAACATATCACTTAACACACCATAGTTAGTTTTTCTCGCATCTATGAAGGTGAAGGAATCATGGTTTAAGCTATTTACCATCTTTGCCTTAATGTGGGCATTGACCATTCCGGCTTTACTTAGGTTGCCTCCAAGTGAGATTGGAGCGTCTTACGTACCCCTATCCCGGTACGGACAAACTTATTCATGCTTTCCTTTTTGCAACTTTATATACACTACGTGCAAAGGCATATGGGGAACAAAATATTAATACCTCAAAAAAGGTACTTCTGACATATTTAATTATGTATGCCGTTTTTGCCGAGATAATTCAATTGTGTTTAGTTGAGCGATCTTTTGAGATATTTGATATAATTGCTAATATTATGGGCGCTTCGTTGGCGTACCTATTTTTTAACCTAATACAAAACTAAGGTTTATGGATATCGCATTACCCGCATCAGGAGTTTTGACAGGCTTTGTAGCCTTGATCCTGATTGTCTTGGCCTTAATTTTTGTTTTGAGAAATATTTTTGGGTCCAAAGAAGGATTAGCAGAAAAATATCAGGACACAACATGGTCCTCTCCTCTCAAAGCAAGAGCTAAGTATCCTGACGTAAATGTATTCAGACATAGCGGTACTCTATTTCGTTTTGGTTTGGCAGCTGCTTTGGGTCTTACTGTACTTTCCTTTAGCTGGACTAATTATGAGGAAATTGTAGATGTTTCTCAATATAGTCTCGAGATTGACG
>CACLQQ010000005.1 GCA_902609095.1 uncultured Bacteroidota bacterium
GGACGGGCTAATAATTCCAATAGATATTCTTTTGATATTAAGAATACTTGTAATAGTCGATCATGCTTGAATATCGTAGATGCCGATAGCACTTCAGTACTCATCCGAATGATTAAACAAGGAGACCAGATAGTTGTCATGTCCAGATTCGGTAATGATATTTGGTCTATACAAAACAGATATAATCGTGGTGCCTTTCCGATGAATGGATCAATAGTAAGCTGCGGTGGAACATGTAGTACACCATTCCCAGATACAGTACAATTAGGATTTTTGACTTATACTGACTGGCCCAAAGTGAGTTGTCTAAGTACAGCATTTCATAATAGTAATACAATTCATCCTGATTCTCGCGGCATGGATAATCCTACTCCAGGAATAACTTTTAATCCTGATCTCAAAGGAAGTTTCGACTTCATCCGATTTGACTCTCTGAATATACCGGCTGATTGGATCGATAATAATTATGATGTCTCGTATCCTGGCAACATCGCTGATTATGAGTTCATTGCTGAGTATAACTACCATACAGATAATCATTGTCCAGAGTATCATGACGTTATAAGTTTACCAACTTCTGACTCCTTTATCCAAGTAACTGCAGATAGTCTAATCAATTGCGCTATCAACATGGATTCAGTATCATCAGTCAACTTCTCAAGTGGTTAAGAAATACTGTTGAGTAATGGTTTTGAACTGATTAGTGGGACTTCATTTACAGCACAAGTAGCTGACTGTACAAACTAATTATTCCAGTTTATTGATTCGATAAATAGGCGTTTGTATCCAAGAAATAGTCTGTAGGAGACATAGATAATAATTTATGTTGTACGACTTTCTCCTTTTATTGATATCGATCACTTAATACCAACTAATTGCTGGGCGGCATATAACCATAAGGCATTTTCACTGGGAGTTGGTTGTGCTCATAAATACGATCAAATAAATAGAGAATAGTCATATTGGTAGGGACCGTAGCGAGTTATAACTCACTGATATCTCAAGTCATTTCATACGTCATTTGGTAAGCTACTCCTAACATTGTTGGCCACTCATAATTATTCTGCCCAAAACGCAATGTGTCTCCTTTAATCTTCAAATACTTATCATAGTCATCTGATTGATAACTTAATCTATTCTCGTAGTCTTCGCTCTGGTTAATATCCGTTTTAATGATTTGAGGCTTCCCTGCTTTATCCTTGATTCCTTGCCAGTATATTCCATCAGGATGTATGATAACCCAATCCGTCATATAATCGCCATAGGAGGCTCCATCTCTTGTTAACAGCATAGTACCAGTCGGAGGGTCCATATAGATAAACATCTCTCCAGCGTGACCGAATTCTCCTGTCGCAATCAGTTCATTGCGACAACCCCATCGCCATTCCTCAGAGAAATAATAGAGACCTTTTTCAAGATTCCAATTTTCATTTCTATATTCCGTCGGCTCCCATCGAGAACTATTAGTCTGTTTTGTTTCTTAGATTAAAGGTTTAGCAACAGAGCTTTCGCTCTTCTTGTTATCACAGGACGTGTAAACTGTAATTATGAATAATAGACTAATGATCTCCCTCATATGATAAACACTTTTTTAGATTAAGAAATATAACAATTACCTGACCCATTTAACAGAACCAACTATCCTATTCATATCCTCCCTCAAGAAACTAATCACGGGAGCCACACTGTCGAAGTTTACTTTAGTATCAAAATAAAGAGAACCTCTAAAGAAGTGTTCCTTCTCATCAGAAATATAGAACTGATAGGGTGTAGCTACCGGTCCTTCTATCTTGAAGAGCATTCCTTTGGAGCCGTGATCTGTTTCTACAGCTATTTCATCTCTATAGCTGGCCTTAATATTATGTTTGCTGACCATGGTATAAGCGTCTTCTCGCAGCTTGTCATAAGTATTGACCTCATCTATTGGATAATAGCTACAATGAATTACTGCACCTAAATCTGCAGCTCGAATATCGAACCAACATGGATGTATAAGTCGCTCGTCATCTCTCTGTGGTTTCATCAAGAGCTGTGCATAGTTAGGCAACTTTATAATAAATGGACAGATCTCTTCAGTATGCAACTCCCAATTTGAGCTGGGGAAATCGATTCTTGGGTATTGATGAGATCGAGGTTTAGCAATGTTATCTGGACCACATGACAAGCTAAGGAAACAAAGGTTTATTGCCATCAATACTAACTTCACAGACTTATGTTTATCTTTTCTATACGACGTTGAGTCACAGAGATTATTTTAAACTTGAGATGTTTATATACAATTTCTTTGTCCCTTCTTGGGAGTTGACCTTCTAACTCTAAGATTAATCCAGCTAAAGAGTCAGCATTTCCTCTTCCTTCATTGAACAAGTCACTATCCATATTGATGATTCGTGCTACGTCATTAAGGAGGGTCTTGCCATCAAAAATGTAGTTATGGTCATCGATTTTCATATAGTCAACTTCATCCTCTGTATCAAACTCGTCTCTAATGTCTCCAATTACTTCTTCCATGACATCCTCTAGGGTTACAATACCCTGAGTACCTCCATACTCATCAACAACGATCGCCATATGAGTTCGCTTTAGTTGAAATTCCTTCAGAAGCTCATCAATTTTTTTCGATTCTGGAATATAGAGCGTATTAGTCCTTATTAAATTTACCCACTGAAAATTTGCCTTTTCTAATGTATAGTTCAATAGATCTTTGACATATAGGATGCCGTTGATGTTGTCAAAATCTTCTTCATAGACTGGAATCCTGCTGTAACCAGAGTCCTTAACGATTTTCATGACTTCCATAAAATCTGCGGCGATATCGATCGCCGTAATATCTATGCGGCTCCTCATAATCTGTTTAGTAATAAGATCACCAAACTTTATAATTCCCTTGAGAATATCGACATCCTCACTATCTGCTTCCTCTGCAACAGCTAAGTCTATGGCCTTATCAATTTCTTTTTTATCTGTAGTACTGTTAGTCGTTAACCGTTGTCGATAGATTCTCTCCTCCATACTACTCGAAAACCCCACCAACAAACTATTTAGAGGGCTGAATAAAATAGATAGTAGAGTTAGTGGTAGCGCCATCAGTTTGGCATGTCTTACATTGTTCAAGTTGGCATAAATCTTAGGAGCTACCTCCCCGAATAATACTAACAAGAACGTAACTCCAACAATCGTAATAGAGACACTTGTAATGGAAGCCAAAAATGAAATACTTACCCAATCTATACCTAAGCTTGCAATTAATGATTCGGACCACACTTCTAGAGTAGCTTGTGTAATCATCCTACCTAATAAATAATCAGATAAAATGACAATACCGATATTAATAAAGTTGTTACTGATTAATATGGTGGCAAGTAGATTTCTAGGATGTTCTTTCAATCTCTTAATCCGGCTACTATTTTCATTGGGCTCCTCTTTCAAACCCTCTAAGTCCTTAGGAGTAAGCGAGAAATAAGCTACCTCTGACGCTGAGATTAACGCAGATGCGAATAATAGCAGTAATAAAAGCGACGTTATGCCTATGTAATCACTTACATCTGATAGTAATTGGACTTGTATAAAGAGTAACTCTAAGGTGGGGGGCTCCGGGTCCAAATTATAGTGTTTAGTTAATTAATTGATTTTTTAAAATGGAAGATCATCCTCTTCTGGAAGCGTCGGAGCACTACTTATCTGTGGACTTTCGACCTTAGGAAATTGTTCTTCTATGCTCGGGAAGTTTCCTCCTTGCGCTAACTGTTGAGCCATTTCATTTCCTTCTCTTCGTTCGAGAGATCTGAAATAGTTAGATACAATCTCAGTCGTTCTGCGATCATTGCCTTCTTGATCTTGCCACTTTCTATGGCTAATCTTTCCATCTACATATACTAAGTGACCTTTTTTCAATATACGCTCTGCTCTCTCTGCTTGATTTCCCCAACATACTATATCATGCCATTCTGTTCGAGTTTGCCACTGACCAGTACGATCCTGGTAATTTTCATTCGTGGCAAGAGAAAATTTAGTCACTTTGGACCCTCCTTCAAAATGCCTGATTTCAGGGTCTTTCCCGAGATTACCAATTAAGGTTACTTTATTAATCATAGTTATTGGCTCTAATTAATATACGAAGATATCTATTTAAATTTTTTACTCCATCTCAAGAAAATCAATTAAAAACTCATCAATAAGTCGAGGCATCGCATAATCCTCATAATTGACGGTGTCAATATAAACTTGATCAGAACTTATTGTACCGATTTGAATAGAATAGAAACTGACATGTACATCTTGGTGTGTCAGTTTTTGCTTTTTATCTAAGACGTAGGATATGGACTCTTTTGATACATTGATATTCTCTGTAATAATTTCTTTAGCCTTGTCAAAATCAGGTTTAAATTCACATTCGATTAACGGTGTTGTATAAAGACCTCTCCAGACATCTTTTTCCAACCTTTTTTCAATAAGCACTTTACCATGGCTTATAGAAACACAAGCTATGAAATAGCGTCTTCGACGCTTTAACATCTTTTCTTTTTTGGGTAATTCATGAACTATACCCTGTTGATATGCCTTACAGATATCTTGGGTAGGGCAAAACATGCAGTCAGGGTTTTTTGGTCGGCAACAAAGTGCCCCAAAATCCATGATTGCTTGATTATATGCTGCTGGTCGTTCTTGATCGAGGAGATCTTGAGCTAAGGAAGCAAATTCTTTCTTACCTGTTGTAGAATTGATCGGCACAAATATTCCATACATCCGACTCAACACTCTATACACATTACCATCAACTACAGCATGGGGTACGCCATATGCAAAACTACTGATAGCGGCTGACGTATATGGACCAATACCTGGTAGACGCTCAATCAACTCTTTGCTATCTGGAAAGATTCCATTATACTCCTCAACAATTATCTTGGCTGCCTTATGCATATTTCGAGCTCTACTGTAGTATCCTAGACCCTTCCAGAGCCTAAGCAACACATCTTCCTCGGCATCAGCTAAATCATAGACGGTCGGAAATGCATCCACCAGACTTAGATAATATTTAGTTCCTTGTTGGACTCGAGTTTGTTGAAGCACGATTTCTGAAATCCAAATTTTATAAGGGTCATTGGTCTTCTTCCACGGAAGTTGCCGATCTATCGTTTTATGCCAGCTGAGTATCTTCTCCGTAAAACTCATATTCCTATTCCCTATTCAAATTGCACATAATAAAAAGAGAGACACAGACCTCCGTATCTCTCTTTGTTCTAGAGCTTTTTATTTTATCTATTTATGCTGATAACTTACTTCTGATAGTACTGTAATTACCATATTGGCCCATTATAGTCTTTTTAAGTTCTTTTCTCGCAAAGAAGATTCTGCTTTTAACAGTTCCTAAGGGCAACTCTAATTTGTCAGCTATTTCTTGGTACTTATAGCCGACATAGTGCATTTCAAAAGGTATACGAATTGAGTCTTCAAGGTCTTTAATCATTTTTGTTAGCTCCTCCATCTGAATATTTGTACCAGCGCCGTTACTCACGATTGTACTGCTACTATTGATGAAATATAAATTATCAGTAGTATCAACTATAGTATTAGCCTTAGTTTTCTTTCTATAGTTATTAATGAATATGTTTTTCATGATAGTGAAGAGCCATGCTTTTAAGTTGGTTCCTGCCTTGAACTTATCTCTATTGGTCATTGCTCTGAAAGCTGTTTCCTGATAAAGATCTTTTGCTTCCTCATTGTCTTTAGTCAAATTATATGCAAATGATTTGAGCGAAGGAGTTAGAGAATCAAATTTGATGTTAAAATCGACTTTATTCATAGTGTCCATAACGGGGTATTAAAGTTACCACAAGATAGGTTAATGTTTAACAAAATCAAAGATTAGCTTGAACATTGTTTAAACATCAATGTGAAAACATTAATTATATCTGTATATTGTCTTGATAATCAATATATTATGAAATATATATGTGATTTCAATTTTCAATAAAAATTGAAAGTTTTATTTCTGAGCCTTCTTATATAGGTATATCGATATCAGATAAAATAGAATATTAGGTACCCAAACCCCGATCAAAGGCGGAATACTGAGATTACTCGCAAAGGTTTCAGAAAACTTAGACAAGACTGCATAGGTAGCTCCCAAACCAACCCCGATAGCCAAGTGCATCCCTAATCCCCCTCGAATCTTCTTAGTTCCAATGGTGGCTCCAATCAAAGTCAGGATAAATATGGTGAATGGTCCAGCAGTTCGCTTATATGCCTCTATCGTATAACGTTTCGTATTATCGAGCCCTCTGAGCTCTTCATATTTGATATACTCCTTTAGTTCAGGAGTACTCATGATTTCCATTTGTTTACTGTGCCTAATAAAATCACCTGGCTTCATATTTAATGAAGTATCTAATTGCTCCGTTCGACCTATTTTGATCCTTTCATCAAGTCTACCAAACGATCGCATTTCATAATTCTTGGCCCTCCATTTATCTATATCCTTAACGTAGGTCAAACGGTCAGCCTTAAGTATTGACTTTAGATTACCACCCTCATTAAAATGCTCTAGCCTAAAATACCTTAGAGACGAATCCTTTTTATCATAGTAACGACAATATATCTTTTGGTCTTCTGATATATAGAACTGAATATCATTACTCAGTACCTTTTTAATCGACCTGCTGATATACTTACTTTTGAATTCATTAAGTTGAAAGGTGCTCTGAGGAATAACATAGTTTTCTCCTATCCAGTGCAATGAGGCTACGATACCTGCACCTATAATCATCGGTCTTAGAATCCGAGTATAATTCATACCTGCTGAAAGCATCGCTATGATCTCCGAATCCCGGGCCATCCTCGAAGTAAAAAATATTACTGACAAGAAGGCGAAAAGAGGCCACAGCTCACCATTGAGCCACGGAATAAAATGAACATAATAGTCTAATGCGACTTCTTTAAAGCTGAGATCATTAGAGATGAACTTACCTATCCGCTCGCTGACATCCATGGCAACAGATACCACAGAGATCATCACAATAGTATACATAAACGTGACTAAGTACTTCTTGATGATATATCTATCAAGCTTTTTAATCATTAGCCATAGAGTTCATAATATATGTTCTTATCATCCAGCTTCATGTTATTAGTCAATTTATCTATAGCTTGATCAATCATATTTTGCCAACCACAGAGATAGTATTTGGTATCTCCCTGCTCCCCGGTAGAAATCCTATCATATAGATTATGAACGTATCCTTGATATCCTTTGTATGACTCACGTGATAAAGCCACATGATAGTTAAACCAATTACAACTTTGTTCCAATTCTATAAACTCACTTCCGTATAAGATACTTTCAGCTGTTCGTGTGCCATACACTAAATGAACCTCAGTCTTTACCTCTGATCCATTAGCAATAGCCTGAATCATACTTCTGAATGGAGCAACTCCAGTCCCCGTACATATCATTATCAGTGTTGATGGCATTTCGGTAGGTAGTACGAATGCCCCAAGAGGCCCTTTGTAAGTTATTGAGCTACCTCTCTCTACCTGATCAAATAAGTATGTGCTAGCTGTACCTTTAGGAACTCGAGATATACACAGTTCTATAGTCTCAGACTCCCATAAGTTGGCTATAGAGTAACTCCTCCATCGTTCTAATCTCTTTTCTCCGATCGGCAGATCCATTGTAATAAATTGACCTGGTTTAAACGACTCTTTGTGAGACCTATCGGTCTTTAAGGATATTGTTCTATATCCTTCTGCAACATCAACTATTTCATCGATGACACCAGTATTCCATTTAGGCATTTTAAAATTGATTTACTTTGTTTAAGAATCATTTATAACAGGATACGTATCCATGCTCCACAAAACTACATCAAAGTGCTATGATAAGTTCTGTGCTGATCATCAGACAGTTCTACCTTTGTTTTATAATAGCTGGTACTTAGATGCTGCTTGTGGTAAGGAAAGTTGGGATGCCGCTGTTTTTACAGACAAAAATGGGCAGACCTTAGGCATATGGCCTTATCATATAAAGTCTAAATATGGTCTTCGATATATCACCATGCCCACCTTGACTCCATATATGGGACCATGGATTGTACTGATAAAAGAGGCTAAAAGTTCAACAATCAATAGTAACCAACATAATATCATCAGTACGCTCAATGCCAACATACCAGATGTACATTTTAGCACGATACATACTCATCCAGACTTATTGAATTTGCTATCGCTGCAATGGGCAGGTTATCAAGAACTCAAAAGGTACACCTATCGACTTGATCTCTCCAATGGGAATCTTTGGGAGAATCTAGATGCCAAACAAAGAAACATTATAAGAAAAGCAGGATCTACTCTTATAGTAAGACAATCATCAGATATTGAGAAGTTCTACGATTATAATAGCATGAGTTTTGATCGGCAATCTGAAAAAATTCCATACAAGCTCAATGAACTGACTTCCATCGATAATGCCCTAAATCAACAGAATAGCAGAGTAATATTACAAGCGCATAATCCTACAACAGGTAGAACTCATGGTATGATCTACTTGGTATATGATCAACTTACCGTATACCTGATCGCAATAGGGAGTGATTCTGAAGAGAGGCATCAGGGAAGTATTCCGCTATTAGTTTGGAAGGCCATTTCAAAATTTTCAACTTCTCACAAAATTTTTGATTTTGAAGGAAGTATGATTCCTAATATCGAGCGATTCTTTAGATCCTTTGGAGGCACACTGATTCCTTATAGTCGATTATTCAGATCTAAACATATAGGCATTGATTTAATATTAAAGCTGTCTGGTCGGTATGGCTAAGAAGGCTGTTCTCATCGCTAATATTGATACTGCTGATATCAATAATAATGGCATCACAAAAATATTGATGGGTAAAGCTAAGGGACTATCAAGCTGTGACTATGATGTAGATATCCTATCAAACTGGAAAAACGAAGTCAGGCTTAATGGTTCTATGATCCATCAAAATAGGATGGATGCCGAAGTTGATTAGTAAACTGAACTGATACAAACCCTTATATCCTATATTATCTGCAACTTATGATCTTCTCTGGTTGAGGCGTCATGTGGTAAATCCAGATCTAATTCGATTCCTCGACTATCTAAAATTACAGAAGGATGACACAAAAATTATAATCGACCTGCCCACCTATCCTTACAATCAAGAATGGCATGGAATCAAAGGATCATTAGCTCTTTTAATAGATAAAACATATGCTAAAAAGCTGCACAGATATATTGACATAATTACGCATAGTGGACCAGAAACTGAACTATTTGTATACGCACAGTAAAATTGTCCAATGGTATTGATATATCAGAAGTTCCATTAAATACCGCAGCTAATCCTGAGCTCACCAATATCCTTGGTATTGGTACACTCGGAATTCATCGCACAGGAGTTCCTATTAATTCTTCTCTCAAACATCAAGAAAATTGTGCACGAGGAATTCCATTCATTTATTCAGGTTCTAATCCCGACTTTGATACATGCCATATCATCAAGAGATATGAGGAAAATGAGTCTGTTATTCATCTGGATGAGTTGAAGACATTCTACAATAAAATTAAAACTATAAGGGATCACGGCAAATATCATTTGAGTTGGAGTCGTAAAATACAACCTGTCATAAAGAAGGTTGTGAACACTTGACAGAACAAGTCTCATCATTACCTGACATAATGACGGCTAAAACAGTATGGCAGAGATATTGTTACTGAATTTCTAAGTAATTAAACATAGTTGCGATGAGCAAAGAAGATATCCAAAAGGTAGAGAAAAAAGCAGAAGGCCATAAGAAAGAAAAGAAAAAAGGACGTCAATCAAAGACAGCAAAATTGGAAGAAAAAATCGCTGATTTAGAAGCTGATGTAGCTGAGTCAAAAGATAAATATATCAGACTATATGCTGAGTTTGATAATTATAAAAAGCGTACGATTAAGGAACGTTTAGACCTCATCAATACAGCGGGTCGAGATACATTATCAGCTCTATTGCCAGTATTAGATGATTTTGATCGGGCTAAGAAAAGTGCTGATGATGATTCGATGAATGAAGTGTTCACAGAGGGCGTGACTATGGTGTATAACAAATTCAAAGGGCTACTTAATTCCAAAGGGGTTAAAGAGATGTCCAGTACTGGAGAATCTTTTGATCCTGAGCTGCATGACGCAATTACAGAAATTCCTGCCCCAAGCGATGATATGAAGGGTAAGATTATAGATACAATCGAGAAAGGATATATGCTCAACGATAAGATTATCAGACATGCTAAAGTTGTCGTTGGCAAATAAGACATAAAAATGGCACAAAGAGATTATTACGAAATATTAGGTGTACCAAAAAATGCTGAAGCTGATGCGATCAAGAAAGCGTACAGAAAAGTAGCACTTAAATATCACCCTGACCGAAATCCAGATAATAAAGAAGCCGAAAATAAATTCAAGGAGGCTGCAGAAGCATATGAAGTGCTAAGCGATGCGGATAAAAAAGCTCGCTATGATCGGTTCGGACATGCTGGTGTAAACAATCAAGGAGGCTTCGGTGGTGGTGGCTCCATGAATATGGAAGACATCTTCGAGCACTTTGGAGATATTTTCGGAGATGGTGGAAGTCCATTTGAAAGCTTCTTTGGCGGAGGCCGCAGTAGAAAATGGACTGGTGGACAAAAAGGATCTAACCTCAGAATTAAGGTATCTCTTACCATGGAAGAAGCCGCTAAAGGGGTAAAGAAAAAGATAAAGGTCAAAAAGCAAGTCGTTTGTAATACATGCAATGGGACTGGTGCTAAAGATTCCAACTCAATTAGCACCTGCGGAACATGTGGAGGTAGTGGAGTAGTCCGACAAATCAAAAATACGTTCTTAGGCCAAATGCAAACCACCGGTACCTGCCCTACTTGTAAGGGTACTGGAAAGATCATTACCTCATATTGTTCAGCTTGTAAAGGGGATGGACGAGTATATGCCGAGGAGATGATTGAAATCGACATACCTGCTGGAGTAGGTGAGGGGATGCAATTATCGATGAGAGGTAAGGGAAACGCAGGTAAAGCCGGGGGGCCTGCTGGTGATCTCTTAATAGTAATCGGAGGGATAGAACATGGAGACTTTGTAAGAGATGGTCATAATGTGATCTATGATTTATTTTTGAACTTTGCTGATGCAGCATTAGGGACATCAGTACAAGTGCCAACCTTAGATGGACAGGTAAAAATCAAGATTCCAGCGGGAACACCAGCGGGTAAGATATTCAGACTAAAAGGCAAAGGCTTCCCAGAAGTACAAGGATATGGCAAAGGAGATCAATTGATCAATGTGAACATCTGGACACCAAAACAAGTTTCGGCAGATGAAATCGAGATGCTTGAGAAAATGAGGACTCTTCCAAACTTTCAACCAGCACCAGACAAATCAGAAAAAGGCTTTTTCGAACGTATGAAAGACTTGTTTGAATAATGTTAAGTAGGTTCCCAGCTATCAGCTTAGTAGTATTAACTTTATTTAGCTGTACTCAATCGGCAAAATACTCAAGCCATGACTTAAGCAGTGGATGGTCATATGAAGATGTGGTTCAGTTTAATTTAGATGAAGACCAGCAGGCAGATGAAATAGAGATTATTGTGAATCATGATATGGAATATACATATGAAAACTTATATCTCAAATTAGATTTGACTGACGGACAAAAGATGTTTTCTGATACCATAAGTATTCGATTATCTGATGATAAGGGTTTATGGAAATCCGATTGTTCTGGTACGGATTGTCTGCTTAATTATAACTATACACATGCTGGCGAAAAGATTAGCTCATTGGTAATAGCTCAATTCTCTAGAGAGGAGACACTTAATGGCATTAACTCGATTGGGATAAACCTAAAGTAAGCTCTCTACAGATCTTATTACTTTTAGGGTGTTCAGTATATGCTAAGTTCATTATGACCCAACCCCAGATAATTAAAAGACCCAAGGTAGAAATTGAACCAGAATTACTTGCAATCATCAAAGCTGCTCCTCTCGAAGAAAGTCAAGTTATAATACACTGCATCGTCTCTGCTCCAATCTACGGTGAGATTGGTATCAGAATTTGGCCAAGTACTTACCTATATGGGAGCCCTGATGTTCATAAGAGTGTATTAGTACACTTCGAAAATATTACGGCTTATCCTGAATGGCAATACGTTGCTGCTGGCCGATCATCCTTTTTCACTTTATTCTTTAGTGGTTTACCGAAATCAGTCACACACTTTGATCTAATAGAAGAGATACCAGAATCAAATGGTTTTGAGGTAAGAGGTATAGAACGAAATGAATCTGATGTCTACTATGTTAGATTCTGATTACCTAATAATTATCATTATTGATGACTTAAATTCAATTCAAAGTTAATTAAACATATTAATAGGCTAATATCATTCTGATATATAAACATGGCATTGTGATATCTTAGTAATTCATCTAACGAATCATATCATGTCTAAAGTCATTATCGGAGAAACAGAATATTTCAAAGGGATCAGTCAAATCCAATTTGAAGGGAAGGAGTCCAGAAACCCATTAGCCTTCAAATACTATGATCCTAATAGAATCGTCAGTGGCAAAACGATGGCCGAACAGTTCAAGTTTGCTGTAGCGTATTGGCACAGCTTCTGTAATAATGGCGGAGACCCATTTGGCGTTGGCACCAAGCTATATCCATGGAATACCTCTTGTGACCCTATCCAAAATGCAAAAAACAAAATGGATGCAGCATTTGAATTTCTCTCAAAACTGGGAGTTAATTACTTCTGCTTCCATGATGTTGACTTAATAGATGAAGGGAGTTCCCTATCGGAAACAGAATACCGCTTACAGGCCATAACAGACTATGGGCTTGAAAAAATGAAGGGTACTGATATCAAGGTTCTTTGGGGTACCGCAAACTTATTCAGCAATCCTAGATATATGAACGGTGCGGCGACTAATCCTGATTTTAATACTGTGGCCTATGCTGGTGCACAAGTTAAGAATGCCATTGATGCTACTATCAAGTTAGGTGGTGAGAACTATGTCTTCTGGGGAGGTCGAGAAGGGTATATGTCCCTACTTAATACTAATATGAAACGCGAACTGGATAATATCGCTCAGTTCTTCCATATGGCAAAAGACTATGCTCGTGCTCGAGGCTTCAAAGGAGATTTCTTAATTGAACCTAAACCCGCAGAACCTTCTAAACACCAATATGATTTTGATGCCGCTACGGTGACTGGATTCCTTCGAGAATATAATCTGTTCGATGATTTCAAACTAAACCTTGAAGTGAATCATGCCACCTTAGCTAATCATACCATGGCCCATGAAATGCAAGTCGCAGCCAATGCTGGCTTATTAGGTAGTATGGATGCAAACCGTGGGGACTATCAAAATGGTTGGGATACAGACCAGTTCCCTGTTGATCTATATGAACTTACCGAGATGATGTTGGTATTCTTAGATGCTGGTGGGTTCCAAGGCGGTGGAGGTATCAATTTTGATGCTAAGACCAGAAGAAATAGCACGGACTTAACTGATCTATTCTACGCTCATATTGGCGGTATAGATGCTTTTGCCAGATCATTAATTATTGCTGATCGGATTAAGTCAGAATCGGATTATGACTCTTTGCGCTCTGATAGATATTCCTCATTTGACTCTGGAATAGGATTGGAATTTACAGATGGTAAGCTGTCCCTATCTGATCTTCATAAACTTGCTCATCAACAGGGAGAGCCTCAACAAATTAGTGGTAAACAAGAATTGTATGAGAATATTATTAATCAGTTCATATGACGTATAATTCACAGCAAATGATATATCAATTATATTTTCGCTTCAAGCGTTTTCGCCATAAGTATTTAATAATGAATGTTTTAATTATTTTTAAGGAAGGTGTACTACATACCTAATTGATGCATCAACGACCAAAAGACACAGGGCTTGTCGCTAATTATACTGCCGACATGGTATTTATATTTCAATAATTCTTTAGACGACAGCTCACTCAGTATTTAGTTAGGTTTATTAATGCATTGTCGAACTTTTTAATATATTAAAAGCACTGGTATATGTGAATTGCTAATATGTTACTTACCGTTCTCTACATCATATAAAAACAAGTTCATCCTAAATTTTAATTATCGGATGGTGGGATTTAGCATCTTTGTATACTTTACATATTTCTCTTCGAACGAGTAGAAGAGAAATCAGAAGAATGAACGTCATGAAGGTATTGAAATTTGGAGGGACTTCTGTTGCCCTGCCCGAACACATTAGATCAATAGGTGCATCAATAGAACAACGTAAAAAATCAGAAAAACTAACTATCGTCTGCTCTGCATTTGGAGGTGTTACAGACCAATTAATTGATACGGCTCAAACGGCATCAAAGGGAAATGCAGCCTATCAACAGATTATAGATGACATTTACAATCGCCATCAAGAAGCAATCAAAGACCTTATTAATGATGAGCTGTTAGCCAACAGTGTTAGCCTACATGTACAGAATAATTTTGATGTGCTGTCTGACTTACTCAAAGGGGTATACTTGGTACGAGAAGCTTCTCTTAGAACCATGGATTATGTTCTTTCTTTTGGAGAACGAAATTCTAATTATATCATAGCCTCTTACTTCAACAGTGTTGGTATATCGAGTAATTATACAGACGCTAGAGAACTAATTAAAACGAATAAAGAATTTGGCAGAGCCAAGGTAATTCCTAAAGTTTCGGACCAACTGATCAAAGCATACTACAAGGAACATAGTAATGTTATCAATATAGTCACTGGCTTTATTGCTTCTGACCAAAGTGGCTTAACAACCACTTTAGGACGGGGAGGGTCCGACTATACTGCAGCTTTGTTAGCAAGTGCGTTAAATGCTGAAGTATTAGAAATCTGGACAGATGTAGATGGTGTTCTAACATCAAATCCACGAATTGTCGGTAATGCCTATACTATACCATCTCTAAGCTATGATGAGGCTATGGAACTTTCACACTTCGGAGCGAAAGTTATCTATCCACCTACCATCCAGCCAGCCCTATCCAAGTCAATACCAATTTATATCAAAAACACTTTCAATCAAGACTTTGTAGGAACACTGATTAGTAAGGAAAAAACAGAAGATAACGGGCGTCAGATTACTGGAGTTACCTCAATATCCAACATAGCACTCATGACTCTGGCTGGAAGTGGCTTGATGGGAATCCCTGGTTCTGCAGCACGCCTATTTGATTGTTTAGGTCGACATGGTGTGAATATAATCATGATCACTCAGGCATCCTCAGAGCATTCAATATGCTTCGCTGTAAACTCTCAAGATGTTAAGAGAGCCATAGAAGCGGTACACGAAGAATTCGCCACTCAAATGAAGAGTGATCTTGTCCAAAAGTTAAAGGCAGAAAAGGATCTGTCCTTAATTGCAGTTATAGGAGAAAATATGAAGAGTGTCCCAGGATTAGCTGGAAGCCTCTTTAAATCCCTTGGTAACAATGGAATCAATATTATAGCAATAGCTCAAGGCTCATCAGAACTGAATATATCCTTCGCAATCAAAAAAGATAATGAGAAAAAGGCATTGAATTTAGTACATGATGCTTTCTTTCTATCCGAAAATAAAGGATTAAATGTATTCTTAGTTGGAGTAGGTCTCATAGGAAGTACCCTGCTGAAACAAATACATGAACAGTATAATAGATTGCTAAAAGAACTCAACCTTGATATACAGGTCATTGGAATAGCCAACTCTACGAAGATGCTATTTGATGCTGATGGTATTGATCTATCAAGGTGGAGAGAGGTTTTAGATGCTGATGGATTGGCCTCCAGTTTTACTGGATTTGTGAATAGGATAAAAGAGTTTAATTATGCCAACTCCATATTCATCGACTGTACAGCCAATCTTGAGATTGCTGATTACTATGAAGACATCCTTAATAATAGTATATCGATATCTACAGCTAATAAAGTAGCAGCCTCTGCTGATTATGACCAGTTTAGGAAACTCAAGCAAACTGCCGTTACTAAGAATGTACACTTCTTGTTTGAGACTAATGTGGGTGCTGGTTTGCCTGTACTCTCCACGCTCGAAGGATTAGTTAGAAGTGGTGACAAGATAGAAAGCATACATGCAGTAATCTCTGGGTCCTTATCTTTCATCTTTAACAATTATGAGCCGGATAAGAACTTCAAAAACTTAATCCTTGAAGCCAGAGAAAAGGGATATACCGAACCAGATCCACGAGATGATCTCTCTGGGCAGGATATCAAAAGAAAAATCATCATTCTTGCGAGGGTAGCAGGAAATCACATAGAACCCGAAGAGGTTTCCGTAGAGGCCATATTGCCTCAATCCTGTATGGATGCTGAGACTATAGATGATTTCTTTGTTGAGTTAGAGCAACATGATGCACACTTTAGAGGGCTCATTGAAAAAGCTCATGCCCAAAACGCTAAGCTAAGATACATTGCCTCATTAGTAGATGGTAAAGCTTCAATTCACTTAGAGATGGTAAGCTCTGATAGTCCGTTCTACAATTTAGCAAGTACTGATAACATGATCGTATTCCACACCGAACGCTACAAAGAACGACCATTGGTGGTCCAAGGGCCGGGTGCAGGTGCAGATGTCACAGCAGCTGGTGTATTTGCAGAGATTATCCAACTAGGGAATGTGAGGGTCTAACTTTTAGTGATGTAATCGTAAGGTAATAGAGACGACAAGCACATGGATCTATAAGTTCTGGACTACTCAGTTTCTTTTAAATAATAAATATGCTTGCTGACGAAAAACCATATGAGTTATCTTTTAGCTGCCACATTAAGATAAAATTCTTTGGACTCATTGACACATGCAAATTTGACTTTCCATTATTTTACCAAGGCCATGATAAACTCACATGACAGAAGTCAAGTTAACTAAAGGTCCATAAATTAAATTATGCCAGATATTTTCAATGGTGCGTATATTTTTTAGGTCTTCATTTAAAGGTCCTATCAATATTCTTTTTCTACGCAAAACTTTGTCTTCACCACTCAGATTTTAGAACTTCATTTTTCCGCGCCATTTATGGATCAGACTAATCACATCTTTCCATAAATATTCCACCAGAATATTTGATACGGATAGCCTCTATCTGCGTAGAGTTCACCAACCATATTTTTTACTCAACAATTGATTGCCTTCGACTTTTGCGATTGTCAATATTCACATCCGATATGTGATATGATAAAGATTCGTCAGTGGCTGATAATACAATAGTCCTTAATTTCTGGGACACCCTGTTCGTTGATATGTAGAGTAAACAGGTCCTCTGTAGTCCTCGCGCTCATATTCACTCCCGAAGATCTTATCTCAGGAACAGGATATGTCATACCATTATATTTCAAACTATATGTTGATCCTGACTCAGGCCTTAATACAAACTTTCCGAAACCAAATTCATTGGTTTCAAAATCATTAATCCCTTCACCATTTTGGACAATTTCAATTTCTCCTTCAATTCCCTTTCCTGCTTGGTCCAACTTAATCCCAACAATAGCAACTACTTCTGAAATAAGTTCACCTCCCTCAGGGAAAGCACTCAATACAATATCAGCAGCCCATGATCTTCTTCTTGAGCTTCCTTACCTATAACCTGGATCGCCTTTCGATAAAAGAACTCTGGATCAAAATTTCGCATAGAGCTGGTATATGCTCTAAGCGTCATTAACTGAGAGTTTAACTCATAAGAATTCTCTATGGTCCCTGCTGCTCGTCCATCATCAAGCTTAATCTGTTGGAATGATATCTTATCTCCCTTATCGTCGATCAATTCTACATACAGAACCTGGCTCAAAATAATCGAAGCATCAATGCTTTGCTCCGTGAGATATGCACTATATTAAATTTCTTCACCAGCACCATATTCAGTTCGATCGGTATGGATATAAACTTTTTCTTAAGGAAATACATCAGGTTGAGCTCGCATCCATTGATTAACTAATCCAAAAACAAGTGTCAACACCAACCATTTCATCTTTCCTTTTTTCATTCCCCTTAATTATATGTTCCAAGTATCATTTATATTAGTTAAAATAACATAGATCAGCAGATAATCTGTTTTAACTTAACACAAATAAAACAACTGATTAGAATTTGAATCGTTAAGTATTACATACTAACTAATCTTTAATATGAAAAAAAGAACCTTTGTTAAGGTCAGCTCAATATTGCTCGCCGGAACCGCTGTAAGTCCCATCATTAAATCTTGCGATACTCCGAGAAAAAAACACAAGTCAGTTACTGATAGTTCTGATCAACCATCAGGAGTTTTTACACTCCCAGACTTAGGCTATGATTTCAATGCTTTAGAACCTAACATTGACGCTATGACGATGGAGATTCATCATGACAGACACCACGCAGGTTATGTACGAAAATTTAATGCAGCATTGGAAGGTTCGACCATGACAGGAAAGAGTTTGAATGAGGTAATGGCGGCTATGGGACCAGATGATACTAGCATTAGAAACAATGGTGGTGGACACTTCAACCACTCTTTATTTTGGAGTGTGATGTCCCCTAATGGAGGTGGTATTCCATCAGGAAATTTGGCAGATGCTATTAACAGAACTTTTGACAACTTTGAGAGCTTCAAAGAGCAATTCTCTAAAGCAGCAGGAACAAGGTTTGGCTCAGGTTGGGCCTGGTTATCTCAAGGTGCGGATGGAAAACTATTCGTGAGCTCTACACCTAATCAGGACAATCCAATGATGGACAATGTAGTTTCCGAGGTTGGAACACCTCTATTAGGCATAGATATATGGGAGCACGCATATTATCTCAACTACCAGAACAAGCGTGGCGACTACATCAACAACTTTTTCAATGTAATTAACTGGGATGCTGTAGCATCTCGATTAGCATAAATAAACCAATCTCAGATTTGATGAGAGACCCGGACTAGCAGAAATGTGGTTCGGGTTTTTTAATGAAGTCATTATGAAAACACTTTTGCAGGTCTTCCTTCTTTTGATCTTTCCTGTAGCTCTTATAGGGCAAAATGGATCACCATATGATTGCATCAATAATCATCTTGAATATCTCCAGCCCGATCAATTTGATCCTTTGCTTTCTGCCAAAAGCTTCTATGGTTCTGATTCATTAAGTATGGTAGAATATTCCAAAAAGCTCAAGCAAATCTATGATGGTAAGGGACTATATGTGTTTTTAGACAATATCAGTGCTGATCATAACTACTATGATAGCATCAGACAACGTTCTATATTTTATCCCTTTCCCTCAGAGTTACCTAAGATATATGTACGATCTATCGATGGTCAGTGGTATTATCCCACAGAAGTCCGGGACGCTATATATGAATATCATCAAGAAACCTATCCATTAGGTCTTCATCTCTTGATGAATGCATTACCTCATAATTCTCATACAGAACTTTTTGGGGTCTCATTATGGCAGATTATCGGATCTATTATACTGATCGCTCTTTTTGTAATCCTATTCTTTCTCTTCAGAGCAATCAGTATGAAGGGGTTGAGGGCCATAAGCGCAACCTCGATCAACTTTTTTCATAACCATCAGAAGTTATTTCAGCGGATATCCACTCTTATTAGTGCACTGATTGCATTTAATATTACCAAGGTGCTGTTACCTGGTCTCCAGTTTGGTCCGAAAACCTCTTGGTTGATTATTAGCTTCCTTAAGATTATCACTGCGCTGCTGATTATGATTCTTATCCTCAAAGTAGTAGATATCATCTATCAGTATTTCTATCGATTTACACAGTCCACCAGCAGTAAAATGGATGAGCAGCTGCTCCCTGTACTGAAAAGAGCAATACAAATTATCCTTTTGTCTTTCTGGTTAATCTACCTCCTTACCTTATTGAACGTCGATGTAACCGCGCTGTTAGCAGGTATTTCTATAGGTGGTGTCGCCGTAGCCTTGGCAGCACAGGACACTATTAAAAATCTCTTTGGGTCCGTTACCATATTCATGGATAAGCCCTTCCAGATTGGGGATTGGATTAAGTTTGGAAACGTTGAAGGTACCGTAGAGGAAGTAGGTTTTCGGTCAACCCGCATACGCTCATTCGAAAACAGCCTCATGTCCGTTCCTAATGCTCGATTGCTCGACACCAGTGTCAATAATTATGGTTTACGACATTATCGACGTTTCAAAACGACCATCCAGATTACCTATGATACTCCCCCAGATAAGATTGAAATCTTTGTAGAACATATCAGAAAAATAACGGAGTTACACCCATATATTGTGAACGAGAGAACACAGATCCATTTTAATAACATGTCGGAGTCATCTCTCAATATTCTCTTCTATACCTTTTTTGATGTCGCTGATTGGGAAATGGAGTTGAAAGCCAAACAAGAAATCCTATTGGCTATTATGAAGTTGGCTGAGCAGATGGATATCAACTTTGCCTACCCAAGTATCTCTATTTACCAGTCTAATGAAAGAATGAAATCTAAAAGTCGTAATTTCGTTTCAACTGCATTCATTGATGACTATCAAAAAACACTTAATGATTCTTATGATCAGACATAGCCTCATGTGACCTCGATATCCTTACCTTCGCAAGGTTTTACGATTATCAGATGGCTAAGAGACAACAAGTCGTTAAGGTTTTTGCACCAGCAACTGTCGCTAATGTAGCAGTTGGTTATGATATTTTAGGGTTCGCTATAGAACGACCAGGTGACGAGATTATAGCGAGAGCAAGTCCGACTCCAGGATTACGGATCACTAAAATTCATGGTACTACTAAAAAGCTTCCGCTTGATCCAGCTAAAAACACAGCAGGTTTAGGAGCTTTGAAATTGTTAGAAGATCTGGACATGCTCGATGAAGGCATCGAATTAGAAATCTACAAGAAAATGCCCTTCGGCAGTGGTATGGGCTCTAGCGCCGCTAGTGCTGCAGCGGGTGTTCTCGCGGTGAATGAACTTCTAGGGAAACCTCTACAAAAAAGAGAATTAGCTAAGTATGCAGTTCTTGGAGAGAGTGCAGCAGATGGAGCTATTCATGGTGATAACGTTATTCCTTCCTTATTGGGAGGTATTATTCTCATTAGAGACAATACTACTTGTGATTTCATTAAACTTCCGACTCCGAGAGGTATGAGTGTCTTCTTAATATATCCAGAGATAGAAATTCTTACTAAGGATGCCAGAGCCGTATTGAGCGATCAAGTTGATCTTTCGCAACTGATTGGACAGACGGGTAACATGGCGGCGTTTGTTGCCAGCCTCTATACATCTGACTTTGAACTGATGAAACGTAGCCTAAAGGACCACGTCATCGAACCTCAACGAGCACAATTAATTCCTCACTTCTATGGCTTACAGGATATAGCACTTAAGCATGGTGCTATGAACTATACGATCAGTGGAGCAGGCCCAAGTATGTTTGGTTTTGCTCAGAATACACTCATCGCTGAGAATGCTGTAAAGGAAATCACCGAATTTTTAAATCTGACGTCCATACGCTCACAAGCTTATATATCACCGATTAATAATCAGGGGGCTTATAAGATGTAAGAGTTGGTCAACAGATAATGAATGTACTTACACTGATCTTAGAGTTGCAAACTGTACTTTTAAGCTCACAAGCATATAAATTTATAAAGGATATCAGTTAACCGGCAGATTAAGAAACTGTCATCTAATATACAAATGAGGACATGAAATATTACAGCACCAAAAATAAGAGTCACCAGGTTGATCTCAGATCAGCTGTCTTACAGAGTCTGCCCCCTGATAACGGCTTATATATGCCCGAAAGAATTGACACGCTTAGTGATAATTTCTATAAGAATCTATCAAAGCTTTCTCTGCAGGACATAGCTTATGAGGTATCACGACAATTTTTGAAAGAGGACTTCTCTGGCGCTGAAATACTTGATATCGTTGATGAAGCGATAAACTTTCCTGCGCCTATAGTTACGCTTAATGAAACCATAAGTATCCAGGAATTATGGCACGGACCATCACTGGCTTTCAAAGATTATGGTGCTCGATTCATGGCTAATCTCATGGCCCGATTAGTCTCGGATGAAGACAAGAAGTTAACTATACTCGTGGCAACCAGTGGAGACACTGGTGGCGCTGTAGCTGCAGGGTTTTTAGGAGTCCCGGGAGTTGAAGTGGTCATCTTATATCCAAAGGGAAAAGTAAGCCCTATACAGGAAAAGCAATTAACCACATTAGGTCAAAATATTACTGCTCTGGAAATAGACGGCACCTTTGACGATTGTCAGGCCTTAGTTAAAATGGCATTTCTGGATCATGATGTAAATAAAAGCTATTTCCTTAGTTCTGCGAACTCGATTAATATCGCCCGACTCATTCCACAGTCGTTCTACTACTTTGATGGATATAAGCAACTAGGAGCGACAGATGACCATGTTAATTACTGCATTCCATCTGGAAACTTTGGGAACTTAACGGCAGGTCTATTCGCTAAGCGTATGGGGCTACCTATCAATAGGTTCCTCGCCGCAACTAATGTGAATAATGTGGTTCCGACGTATCTTGATACAGGGTCTTACGAACCTAGACCATCTGTACAGACTACATCAAATGCCATGGATGTTGGTAATCCATCCAATTTTAGACGTATGGAAGATTTATATGACTCTACTCAGAAAATGACTCAGGATATCATTGGCTTCTCCTATATAGATAAGCAAACTGATTTTGCAATACAGGAAGTCAGTCGAGATTACAGTTACATCATCGACCCTCATGGTGCTGTAGGTTACTTAGCTGCTAAAGAATATAACCTCCTATACCCTGGAGAAAAAACTGTTGTCCTAGAAACAGCACACCCGGCCAAGTTCTTACCAGTGATGAATCCAATACTCGGAGAAATTAATATTCCTGATCGGCTGGTTAAACTATCAGAAAAAGAAAAAGTTACGACTCCTCTTTCTGCAAATTTTGATGGCTTCAAGGGTTGGTTTCTCTCAAATGCTTGAGATTCAGGCTGAGAATCAACTGAGTTATTCTATTTAATTTTATTAAAATTTGTATTTTAAATTATTGATTTTCAAATATCTGTATTCTCAATTTACCTTATTTGTTAGGCCTGAGATTTCAATAAATCCTCGTAGTTTGTACTGTTACACAGGATATCTAATTCTCAGAAGGCGGTTTTAAGTCAATTTGTCATTGTACCTGACAAAAAAGGGAGAAACATACTGACGTAATAACTACGCCCTCCAATTCAGCTAATTCCTTACAACAGGTATCTCCCGTGCGGGGCCGGGGGTGGACAGACCAAACAATCAGGATTTTCATCGCAGTAATCAGAAAACGAAAAAAATGCACTAACAAAAAGAGGGTGTCAATGACACCCTCCATTTTCTTTGAATGATGGATTCAAAAAAATAAGGTTCTAAAATTCAATCACCTCAGATTGTTAATTAGATGAATCTAAAATAAATATAACGTGTCACGTGCACTGATAGTTCACGCATATAAATTTTTAGAATTTGTTAAGATTCCAGTAACTTAATCTTTTTTTTAGATTAAGCCATATCCTTCTCAAAATACAGACAGTTATATTGAGCCATACCGAATGAAGCTGTATCTGTAGAACAGAGTTGCCCACCTTGAAGCACATAATCGTCTATCATGGCTTGGATTTCTTCAGTTGAGGATTTTATGATATGATAATTATCAAAAGAAACTTTAGAATAGTAGGTTCTTGCTTCAACCTTATATTTTTTCATCGTAATAGTATTTATCCATTAAGATCTCAACAGAGCATAAACTCTCCTAAACAAAATTCAAATGATCATCTAATCGATCACAGATCAGATCACTTAAAACCATCCATATTCACATTAGATGGAATGGCGAATTGTAAAGACAAAAAATGGCCTGAGTAATTTAACCAAGCCACTGAAAACTATAATACCGTACTTAACGGGATGTATTTTTTTACTCCTCTATATTTCGTGTTATCATTACTCTAGTCAGTTTTACTGGCAAACCTACTTGTGCCAAGTAGGTTCCTTAAACCTTTCCTCTGTTAAAAATTGTAAATCCAATCCTGAAGAGTCCTACAGACAGAACCCTAAGGGGATCACTGGCTTCACTCTTTTATCTCAATAGAGAATTATAATTACTACCCTGAGGCTGAGCATAGATTTCTCCAGAATCGGCATTATACTTTAGACAAGTTCAAGTCGCGTTATAGTCAGCACTTTTAGAAATATCATCTAACGAGAAAATATTAGAATGCTTAATCGTGATATACGTATCATAGAAACTTTTATCATCCTTGTGCACTTCATAATTAGAGGCAATTATTGGCTTCTTAATTTTTGCATCACCTTGAAACATCAAAACATTGATAACACAACTAATCTAAATTACAATGCCTTGGCAAGGCAGAGAACAAAGCAGAAACATAGAGGACAACGAGAAGGAGAAATGAAAAGAGTAGGCGGAGGAGTTGGAATCGGAACAATTCTCTTAGTTGGATTGACTCTATTATTAGGAGGAGATACCTCTGCTATCATAGGTTCCTTACTACGGAGTGGAATACAACAAACGCAAGGTCCTACAACAAATCAACCCTATCAAGGGAGTGCACAAGAAGAAGCTCTGGCAGAGTTGTTAGGATAACCTTAAAGGATACTGAAGATGTTTGGCATAAGGTTTTCAGATAACAACTGGGACGTAATTATCAAAAGGCAAAATTAGTGCTGTTCACTACAGCTACTCAGTCAGCCTGCGGAGTAGGCCGGTCTGCAACAGGACCTTTTTACTTTCCCGCCGATAGCGGAATATATATCGATTTGTCCTTTTATGATCAACTGAATAAACGGTTTAGCACTGGAGGTGACTTTGCCATGGCATATGTAGTTGCCCATGAGGTAGCTTATCATATCCAAAGTCAATTAGGTATAACAAAACAGATAGATGCCCAAAGAGGGCGAATTAGCAAAGCTGAACAAAATGCTCTAACTGTTAAGTTGGAGTTATAAGGAGACTTCTTAGCTGGTGTCTGGGCACATCATGCTCATAAGGCAAACAATACCATCGAGCGTGGACATATAGAAGAAACCATGAGAGCAGCGGAAGCCATAGGCAATGACAATATTCAGAAGAATTCTCAGGGTTTTGTGGTTCCTTAATCCTTTGCGCATAGAACATTTGAACAGCGTATGAGATGGTTATGTAAAGGCCACGAGACTGGAGATATCAATCAGGGAGATACGTTTGGAGCAAGAGTGCTATAAGGAAGTTACTAACCTTGTGCAATCATACGCTTAACCCGATCTGCCATACTTTCTGAGGATAGTCGCTCTCGGTTTAATCGATCTACAATAATTGGAAAGGAAAATGGAGTATAACCCTCTGGTTGGGTTATGGTCAACTCTTGTTCCTGAACTCTGTTGAGGGCCATTCTGAGGCGAGTTTCCTCCAGTTGAAAGGTTAGTACCTCTTCATAGGTTTGTTGAAACAACAGATTATCTGGTTCATAAGTTTTAAACACATCGAATAATAAAGAAGAAGAGGACTGCAGATGACGTTGCTTCTTAGCTTTACCAGGAAAGCCCTGGAAGATTAATCCCGATATCTTAGCAATGTCTCTGAATCTTCTGCGAGCCATCTCTACTGAGTTCAGACTTCCTTGAATATCCTCTACAAGATGTTTAGTACTAAATAAGTTCTTTTGAATGATCCCTAAGTCAATTTCTTGATCAGATAATAACTCAAAACCATAATCATTCATAGCAATAGAGAATGTGATGCTATAGAGATCAGCGATCCTCTTAGCAAGTAATGCTACCATTCCTTCATGAACCGCTCTACCCTCGAATGGATACATCATCAGGTGATAACCATCCTTAGACTGAATGTACTCAATTAGGAACTCATGATTTCGTGGTAGAATGGATTTCTGTGCTTGTAGGTCGAAGAGCGGGCTTAATAGTTCAGTCTCCATCTCGTCAATATTACCCTCAGCATACCCATGAATTTTATTCTGGATCATCTCCGATAACATGGATGATAGTGGCATTCTACCTCCTCCCCAAGAAGGCACTTTCGCTTTTTTCTTTTTGGATCTTTTAACCTGTACCGTCATATCCTTCACTCGGATAAACTCCAAAGCTTGACCCGCAAACCAAAAAGCATCTCCAGGTTGGATATTCGCAATGAACCACTCTTCGATAGTTCCAATTCGCTTTCCTCTCTGAAAAGCAACACTCAATGATGCCGCACTGACAATGGTCCCGATCGATAGACGATGCATACGTGCAATACGACGATTGGTAACCTTATAAAGGCCATTGATCACTTCAATCTTTTGATATTCATCATAAGCTCCGAGAGAGGAGCCACCATGTAGGAGAAAGCTTAAGGTCCATTGCCATTCAGCATCATTCATAGATTCAAAGCAATGGGTGTTCTTGATTTCTCTATATATAACACTTGGAAGAAAGCCCTCTGAGACAGCCAGTGTCATTAGGTACTGTATCAATACATCGAAGGATCGAATAAAAGGAATTCTCGGTTCTTGTATTCCTCGGGCTATAGCTGATCGAAGTGCAGCACCTTCAATAAGCTCCAAGGTATGAGTAGGCACAAAATAGATCTTACTTACCGCTAAGGGTTGATGGCCGCTGCGTCCAGCTCGCTGTACAAATCTAGATATCCCTTTAGGACTGCCCACCTGAATAATCGTTTCAACAGGTCTAAAATCCACTCCAAGATCTAAGCTGCTTGTGCTGACAACCACTTTGAGTCGTCCTTCATGTAGAGCACCTTCTACCCACTCTCTTATATCCCTACCTATAGAGCCGTGGTGCATCGCCATGACTCCGGCAAAATCACTATGCACATCGAGCAATCGTTGATACCAAATTTCACATTGTGAGCGAGTATTGGTGAATATAATGGTACTCGAACTCTTCTGAATGATAGGAACAAGTTTCTCCAGTAGCTGAATGCCCAAATGGCCTGCCCAAGGGTAGCGCTCTATCTCATCTGGGATTATCGACTCTACGGCTATCTTCTTGGTTAAACCAGACTTGATGATGATGTTTGGAATGTCTCCTTTCTGAGGACCAATTAGGATATCCAAGGCTTCATCTATATTCTGAATTGTGGCAGAAATACCCCAGACTTTGAGATCTGGACAGAGGCCTTTGATTCTCGATATCCCTAACTGGACTTGGACCCCTCTTTTGGACCCCATAAGTTCATGCCACTCATCTACGACGATGGCTTTCATCTGTCTGAATAATTTTTCATAACCCTTGGTAGCCATCATGACATGAATACTTTCTGGGGTTGTAATCATGATTTCTGGTGGATTCTCCAATTGCTTTCGGCGCTGAGTAGTATCCGTATCTCCTGACCTTACCTCTACCCGCCAGTCCGAACCCAACCCTTCTAAGGCTCGTTCACAGGTCATTTTAATTTCTGATGTTAGCGCACGAATTGGCGCAACCCATATCGCCCTGATTCCTGATTTATTAAGTTTTGGATCATGGAGCCCTTCTAATATGATTGGGACCATGAGTGAGTAGGTCTTACCAAAACCTGTAGGCGCATTAATCAATCCGGAATAGCCATCTAAATAGTGCTTCCAAGCTTTCTCTTGGAAAGGGAATACCTCCCAGTCTTTAGATTTGAACCAATTGACTCCGTGATCGATCACAATTTAAGCCTGTACATTAACTAATCCACTCTACCTTATCATCTATTGATCCTCGCTCATATGGAGGTAGATCTACTGAACTATAACCCATGTAAAATAACCCAAGACACGTTTCCCCCTCTGATAGATTGATATGTTTATGCATGTTATGAATGGCCTTGGGAGAACTCCAATAGCAGCCTATACCCAGTTCCGTGCAGGTCAACCACATATTTTGAACAGCCATAGCGGTAGCTGATACTTCTTCCCATTCTGGGACTCTCTCTTCTGGATCTCGCCACATACAGATCAGTATCATGGTTTGTGTTTTCACAGCTTTTTTCCTGATCTTGTTAGTCTTGAATTCGCTGGGACTTTCCTCAGCGGCGATATATTCTTGAACTAAGAATTCTCCTAATGCCTGTATCGCAGATCCTTGTAATACTTTGAATCGCCATGGTTCAGTCTTACGATGTGTCGGTGCATAATTCGCGGAACTAAGTACTTTGAGGATATCATCCTTTTCTATGGGTCGATCTTCATACATGCCAGGGAAGCGACTTCTGCGTTCCTTTATATTGTTCTGGATAATAGACATCTTATAGTGTTTGTTATATAACAAGAGAGAAATGAGTATTGATGTCTTTTCACAGAACTTTATTATTTAGGCAAAGTAAATTCATGAAAACAATCTTAATCTACCTTTTAGCTGCAGCAAGCCTAATTGCACAAGACATAAATGAAAATCCTTTTGAATTAGGTTAAATAATCTGGTTACGGGACTATGATCAAGCGGTTCAAGCAAGTCAAAAGCCTGGAAAACCCATTTTCTTATTGTTTCAAGAGGTGCCAGGATGTCAGAACTGCACCAAGTACGGTAGAGATATCATCAGCCACCTTCATATGGTAGAGATCATAGAAACGGCCTTCATCCCACTGGTTATATATAATAAGTCCGGGAAGGATAGAGAAACCTTACTCCAATTTAAGGAACCCTCGTGGAACAATCCCGTGGTGCGCATCATTAATCAAGATGGCCGAGATTTGGTAGATCATACTGGTGAATTCAAGTCTGAGTCTCTAATTCTATCAAAAGTCATGGAGGTACTAGAACAAAAGAATGAGGATATCCTACCTATGTAGACTTATTACACCAAGAGTGGGCCGCTGAAAAGGATAGTGCCAAAGTAGACTATCTAAGCATGTACTGATTTTGGACTGGAGAAAAAGAGATCGCAAAAATAGAAGGCGTCATAGGAACAGAAGCCGGCTTCATGCACGGCAGAAAAGTGGTGAAAGTTTCCTATGATGAGAGTAAAACTGATCTCGTATCTATCTGTGAGCAAGCCTCAAAGGTGAGATGTGCTGATGCAGTATTTACCGATAACAAGATCAAGACTATAAAAGGAAGGACGGTACAAAAAAGATCGTCAGGATAAATACTATCTCAGACACACCGATTATCAATTCATCCCACTAACAGAATTGCAAAAAACAAAGGTGAATTGTGCTATAAGACACGAACACGATCCTAGTAAATATCTCTCAACAAGGCAACTCCAAATGCTCGCTGATTTGACTGAGAAACAGTCTCTAATTTGAGAGGAATTTATGTCCACCTGGTGAAAAATGGCGTTATTATCTGATTTCTTTCAAGACATTTTTCTTCTTCAATTTCAATCCCATAGCAGACAACCTGAAATTTAGTTAGCTGATTATTAATTAATTAAACATATGTCCACTTTTGTCTACCCCCAATTTTTGGATCAGGGCCGATTTAATTGAACTTGCGATCAGTTCGCTAATCAAAATTTTAAATCGATGCCGGCTATCATGACTTCCTATCACACATAAACCAAAATCTTTTCTCGTGAACGAGAAGTATTAGAGTTAATCTCCTATGACTACTCCTCACCAGAGATTGCTTCATCGCTCTATCTGAGTCCATACACTGTCAGTGATCATCGTAAGGCACTTATGTCAAACTCAGCGTCAAGAATGTGGCTCAGATGATCCGCAAGCATTTTGAGCTTCAATTATTGAACATATCAAATCAGACATCACGAAAAGGATAGTTTTAATCGTACTATACTGTATCCGTTTTCAATTTGTTTTTGGTCAGGTTACAACTGGGAATTTAGATTACAGACTTTATGCACATTCGGTGAATTACTATAATAATTCAACTGAAGGTTCGTATGACCCTGAACCAGCCTGGAAGTTTTCCCATCCAACATCTACATGTATAACGGCTCCAAATGAACCTGCCCACACAGTCCAAAGATAAGTTAAGACTGGAGAGTATGTAAGCCCTACTACATCAGTTTATTGGAAGCTATCAACCTGAGAAAATGATGATACCAATTCTTCTCGATATTGTGAATATGATACTGGGGGTGATGAGTATCACAGCGGTGAGGGAAACCTAAGTGTTAAATATGGTTCTCAAGCGTCCTATAATACAGTAGGTAATATAGGAATGGGCTCTTCTGAATGGAAACTAGCATATATTTGGACATATCACAATGGTCAATGGGGAGAAACTCCTCTCAAGTTTGGTACCACAAGCAAAGGACAAATCAAATCACATATAAACAATAGTGGGAGATATTACATAGGTTATTCGAACACCTTCAGTTTTGAAGTAATTAATATACAAGACCCCTATGATGTTGCCTACAATTTTATAGTTTCTGATGGGGCCTTATTAGTTGATATTGATATTAGTAATACAAATTTTGATGGAAACTTATACTTGTTACGGAAGATTGGGTCTGCGTACGAACTCATTAAGACTGACCCGAACAAAGCCTCTCCGTCAATTTCGGAAGTCTTAGAAGAAGGCACCTATTATGTTGTTTTTGAAGGTCAAGGTCAGATACGCCCACAAGTAGGTTATACAGGAATTGAAGGCCAATTCAAAATATCTATTGACGGAATAGAACCTGAGCTCACAGCAGGTTCTATTGTAAATAATTCTCCTTATGTTAATAATGGATATAGCATTACTCAAGGAATCTCTAATGTGAACGGTGCTACCACCACTTATGATACCTTCACATATTCGTGGTACAAAAAGATTGACAATAATAACCCAACCTGGGAGCTAATTCCAGGAGCCTCTAATGAGAACCTTACTGCAGCAGAATTAGAAACATTATCAGGAAAGAACGTCTACATAAAGAGAAGGGTGTCTCAATTAGACTTTGGGTTGAAACTGACTTCGTCTTGATTACTCTGAAAAGTATTGGAGAAAGTGGTCATAATGGAACCATATCTAGAAAAGTTACGGGTAAGGACCGTGTCGGATCAATCGGCGATGTAAGAATAATTCCAACGTCAAACTCTAAAGGTGAGTGTTTGAATTTTAGTGATACTACCTATTCTAACCCAAATAATGGTTCATATTCATTTGGGAACTTATATTATGATAACAATTCAGTCGGAGCGCATTTCACCTTATGGGCTGAGTTTTTAGACCGTAGCTTTAAGCCCGATACAATATTCAATATGCTCATCAAGAATGGTGTACCAAACGATAATAATACCAATTTAATTTTTGAAGATACCACCTCTATATTCATTAATGGTCGTGTCTATCAAGTTGACGAAAACTTAAATACATGCGGTCTGCCTGACATTAGCTTTTATCTGAATGATATCCTACAGACAACTACTGAAAGTAATGTTTTAGGAGAGTATCGTCTGGTAATCTCTCAAGGGGATAATGACAACCTATATAATGTTCGGCCCGATAGTAGCCTATATGAGTTTGATCCAATTGACATAAAAGATGTTATTGTAGTTCGAGATTTTTTTAACTATGACTTCGAGAATACTCGTCGAGATACCATAAGAGGCTCTGTCACGGCTTGTGGTAGTTTTTATTTCGGATCAGTAGAACTTCGTGTTGAAAAGTTAAATGGCGGTTGCTTTAGATATACTGTTGAGACAGATAAGACAGGTAACTATGAAATTGTGGTGCCCGCCCGATCATATGCCGTTACAGCAAACACTGTGACAACTGATCAAAACTCTCTGCCTGATGGATATACTATTATAGATATTATGGGATACTTTGAGGATACTGTTGATACAGTAGATGTTACTACAAGCTCTGCTGTATCCAACTTTTTATACCGTCAAGCTCCTATACTTAGCATAGACTACTTACCTACTAATAGTTGTGGAGACATGATTGATACGGTCTTTTATGAAGGTATTCATGTAAATATCATATTCAACGTCGTAGAACAAAATACAGGGAACTGTCCATTAGATACAGTTAGATTAGTGATTCAGGATAACACCCCTGGGAGATCCGAGAATATTGAATTGTCCGTAATAGCCGGCAGAGTACTATATGAGGTGTTCCCAGGTCAACCATTATTGGTCGATGATCATAAGAAAAGCTTTACTGCAACAGCTATGGATGTAGAAGATGCTCATAACATCGATATAGTTTCTTTTCGAGCCATCATTGATGGAACCGTTCCTCAAGAGAGTGTGGAACAAACGGTTTCACCAGATATCCCAATGTTATTTCTCAGATACCCTCCAAGAGATGTTAGTTTTTCCTTTTTTAAACAAGACTCCTGCACCTCTTTCTCGAGTAGCTTCGGGGCATTTAGTTGGAGAAGAAGTTAAACAATGGAAAAATGAAGGCTAGCGTATAATTTAGTACTGGGCTCGGTTTCATTACGGATTTTGAAACATCAGTTTCGGTAAGTGGTGCTTATATCATGTCTACTCAAAGACAATCACAAAATGTAACAACAAATACTTCAACCTTATCTCAAGAGTCTCAAACCTCAAGTGATGACGACGCCATAGGAACGGATGCTGATCTATTTGTTGGTGGAGCTTTCAACATTTCTTATGGGCTTACAGATATCATAGCGTATGATAAAGAAAGATATCGCTCTAATCATGTCTCCAGACTCCTTGGTAACCACATTTGCCTATACAGCCAAGACAATCAAAGGAGTACTCATACCAAGATTCGCACAACTCCTCGAATTATCAACAGATGAAAAGAAAAAGAGGAGATATGAGAATCCAATTAGCGTTTGGACCCAAATGATTGAGAGGAACGACGAACTTAAAAAAGATGCAATAGCTACAGATTCTACATTTTCTTTTGGAGGAGATGTTTCACGGACGAGATCCACAACTGATAGTTCAACCAGCCAGTCCTTTTTTGAGTTTAACTTAGGTATAACAAAGGAAATTGCTGCATCAGCTAAATTAGAAACTTCTGCATCCTACATAGAAAAATGCGTTGATGCTAAGTTTAAATATTATCTCGGTGGACGCAGAGGTCTCGTAACAGAAAAAACAACTACTGTAGGTTATACAATAGAGGATGACGACGACAGCGATCTCTACGTAGTAGATATCAAATATGATGAAACATACGGAACACCTGTTTTTGATGCAACAAGTCAAACATCTTCTTGTCTATACACCGGTGGTACAAAGGTTAATAATCCAGTGTTAACCGTTACTCCAAGTACTCAAACAAATATTGACCCAGACGGACAAGCTACCTATTCATTTCAATTTATTAACAATACTCAAATGCCGCAGAGGGGGAGATACTGATTTCAGTGAGTGCTCTTACGTCTTGGATATCGACAATTCGAGTAACCCTCATGGTACTGGTATTATAGTCAGGGGAGACAGCATTTTCCCTCTTGAATTTAATGATATTGCCAAAGGACAGCAGATTACTCAAGATATTGCCATTAAGAGACAAGGAGCGGCAAATCAAAGTATTTATCCTTATAAAGGACTAAAATTTGACCTTCAGCCTGTCTGTCAGGATTTGCCGGAGGAAGATTTTTCAAATGCCTCAGTTCAAATTAATGCATATTTCAATTCTCAATGTAGTGTGATAAACCTTATGGAACCGGGGAATAGTTGGATTCACAATTTTGCATCAAATGTAATGTCAATACTTGTCAACAACTATGATAAGACAAAGATGACTAATCTAACAGTTCAATATTCTAAAGCAAGCTTAAACTCATGGATCGATGAAATTGATCTTGAACCAAGTAGATTAAACAATTACAGTACTGCAGGCTATTACTTTGATTGGGTGATTCCTGATACGCTGCTATCAGAATATAATCTCGGGATGGAATTGACCTGCAACAATGGAGTGCTCTATTCCTTGAGAAGCTCTGGTCTAATAGATACTAAGGGGCCAATAATCTTTGGTCTTCCTACAACAATAGATGATGTATATGAGCCATCAAAAGATATAATCTCTTTATCCTATAATGAGACTATCCGTTGTGAAAATGTAATAAGCAGTTTAACGCACGCTATCACAGGAGTTGAAATTCTACATACCGTTTCTTGCAACGATAATACCTTGCAGATTATACCAAATTCTGCTTTAGGTACATCTTTATATAGAGTAATTGTTTCTAATGTTGAGTATAATTAGATCAATGCAAGTACACAATATAGATGGTTGTTCCTAACTGATGGATATGTGTTTGATCCAAATTGTAATCCGATCAGTGTTAGTAATAACAATCTCAATCAGGATGCTATTAGCCAAAGCACTTATAGATAAATACAGATTAGTAGTGATGGTACCGTCTGTAATGGAACCACAGTAGAATACAAAGCTGAAGAAAGCATTTCTCTTATGCCTGGATTTGAAGTAGTATCAGATAGGCAGCTTTTAGCCGAAATCGAAATCTGCGAAAATGACTAATTCACCTATATGACCGAGGCAGAACAAAAGGATTATCTACGAGATCATCTGCTCCTCTACTCCGGATACCAATCGAATTTGCTGTCTATTAAGAAGAGTGTTGAAAAAGATCTGAATTTGCTTAATCAGCAGCTATTTGAGTCTATTGATGAAGTTTTGTTTTCGATCCATAGAACAATGAATAGTAAAGAGTTAAATCAATCAGGTCAAGCACACTATGATCAATCGCACAAGCTTTCTATTTTTTCTAGTTTTTATTATTCAATATGCTCTTAAAGAACAAAATACTTCTGCTAAAGTAGATAGCATGTCAATTGCGCTCCCAGAGAAAAGAGACTCTAATTGGGTAAAAACGCTAAATGCCGTATTTTGAGAATAAACATCTCAAGGTATATCGCTGCTGGGTGCTATTATCAAGGAGCATGTATCGCTATTCAAAGAATTTCAAGATAAGAAGCTGATCGCTAAGAGTACCAATTCACTTCGCGTGTTCTACTATTATATTAGTGCGATTGATCCTGCCTTTTAGGCATGTGATACAGCCCTTGATTTGTTTAGGCAATCAGGAAATACAAACCGTGTTAGTTCTTGTCTCAACAATCTTGCTAGTATGGCGAATAATAAAGGTGATTTTGATCTTGCCATTGACGATGGTTTACAGTCTTGAGCTCTCAAAGAAGAGTTAAAAGATCGGGAGGGAGTGCATTGCTAACTCACTATTTAATCTCGGTAATACTTGGACTTATATGGATAAGTATAGTAATGGGAAAGATTACTATAGTGGAGCATTGGAGATTTATAAAGAACTTGGAGATCAGCATTCTGTTGGCGAATGTCACGAATCATTGGCATCTATTGAAGTTGTTTATGGAAACTTCAGAGAAGCCATAGAACTTAGAAAAATGGCTTATCGCATTGCTTATGATTTTGACGACATGTATCAACAGTCACTGATATTAGGAAACCTTGGGCAATCTTATAGTAGTCTCAATCTCTGTGATAGTGCTCTTATTGTATTAAAACAAGCATTGCCTAAAGCCTATGAGGTGATCGATCATGGTGGCGAATCGATGATTAAGAGAACAATTGGCGAATGTCTATCCAAGCAAGGAAAGTATATTGACGGAATCGCATATATCAATGAAGCGTTGGAAGAATCTAAAGAATTTGGCTTTACAGAAAGACTATCTGTTGATTATTGGTATTTATATGAAGCGAACAAGCGACCATCCCGCTACAACGGTGAGATGCATGCGCTGAAAAAACATATGATTCTAAGTGATTTTACCAGAGGTGTAGAAACCAAAAGACTCATACGTGATATAGAAACCAAGTACGACACTGCCAAAAAAATGCGGACATAACTTTATTAAATAAACAAACCGAACTCGAGGCAACTCGTAAGCAAGCTTTACGGGGAGGCATACCTCCACTAGCGATATCTGCTCTAAGTATCATATACTCAATCATTCAGAGAGGAGTGAAGAAGCGACTATTGATAAAACAGGAGAAACAGTTAGAAATACAAAAAGAGAAACTACGGAGAGAGTATTAGAATACAAATAAAAAGAACTTACAGCCAAGATCTTAAAGTTGGCTATTAAAATTTTCTCCTCAACCTAGGACAAGTTTCCGATCTTAAATCATCCATACATGATAAGGTCAACAGAGCATCATCCAAGATTGCAGGAATAATTAATTATGGTTCCGCTGATGATCACGAATGGGAACAGTTTAGTAAAGAATTTTCGAACAAGCATAATTCATTCCTGGTACGTTTCAAAGGACAGTTCGGTAAATTCAGTAAGCGTGACGTGCGCCTCATCTCTCTAATAAAAATGAACCTGAGCTCTAAAGAGATTGCGAATAGGTTGAAAAAAGGACTTAGCGAGTGATATAGACACCCAAAGCTTTATGCTTAATTACTAATGATCATTGTTCCACGTGGAACAAAAAGCACATATTTGCGACTTACCTTGTTCCCCGTAGAACATCCCAAATTTAGAACACGGTTTCAGAACTTAGACTATAGTTTAATGTTATTATTATCTTCATCCCACTTTTATTAATTAATTATTAAACCATAATAATACGCGCATGAGAAAACTGCTTCTTTTAGTATCTCTTTCCTTGACGATATCACTAATTGGGCAAGACAATACTAATACCAATCTCTTTAGACAACTAGGTACTGAATTGCCATCTCCTAACAACTACAGAACGGCGTCAGGCGCACCAGGACATGAGTATTGGCAACAGCAAGTGAATTATAAAATGTCACTTACACTTCACGACCATGAGAAGAGATTGTATGGTGATGAAACAATCTACTACACGAATAACTCACCAGACATTCTTCCTTATCTATGGATTCAACTTGATCAAAATGTAAGGGCTAAGGATAGCGATAGTCATGATATCAGAACAGAATCTATTAATCCTGAGTCTACCTCAACCACGACTTTATCGCGCCTTAATCCAACATTCGATGGTGGCTTCAAAATAGAATCTGTTACGGACTCTAACGGTCATAAACTAAACTATGTTATTAATAAAACCATGATGCGCGTTGACCTACCTACACCGATTCAAGCCAAGGGAGGTACAACGACACTTAAGATCAAATGGTGGTATAACATCAATAATACAAGGGATATCGGTGGTCGCTCTGGTTATGAAGAGTTCTCTGATGGTCACAGAGTATACTGTATCGCACAATTTTTCCCAAGGTTATGTAAGTATAATGATGTGTTAGGCTGGCAGAACAAACAATTCTTAGGACGAGGAGAGTTTACTCTAGAGTTTGGTGACTATGACGTAGAGATCTCTGTTCCAAAGGATCACCTCGTCGCTGCCTCAGGTGAACTACAAAATGCCAATAGTGTATTATCTAAAGAACATAGAAGAAGATGGGCCAACGCTCAAAACTCATTTGTTCAACCAGTAACAATCCAAAGTCTCGAAGAAGCTCAAAAAAACGCTCAAAGCGATACAGACAAATATCAGACTTGGCAATTCAAAGCCTTAAATGTGAGAGATTTCGCTTTTGCCACATCTCGTCGATTCATCTGGGATGCTCTCGGCGTTAAAATGAGTGATGGTAGAACTGTTATGGCTCAATCCATGTGGGTTCCAGAAGGAGATTGCCTATGGAAGAAATTCAGTACAAAAGCCGTTGCGCATACTATTAAATGGTATTCTCACTATACATTCGATTATCCTTATCCCGTAGCATGGTCGATTGACGGTAGCATGGGAATGGAATATCCTATGATATGTTTCAACTATGGTCGATGTGAATCAGATGATACCTATAGTAAGCGAATGAAATACGGACATATTGGCGTTATCATTCATGAGGTAGGTCACAACTGGTTTCCTATGATCGTAAACTCAGATGAAAGACAATGGACATGGATGGATGAAGGCCTCAATACGTATGTACAGTATCTAACTCAGCAGCACTGGGAACGTAACTATCCTCATAGAAGAGGACCTGCAGATATGATTACTGATTATATGGGTGGAGATAAATCTAAGATTTCTCCGATCATGACGAACTCCGAAAGTATCTGGCAATTTGGTAATAATGCTTACGGCAAACCTGCAACTGCACTGAATATCTTAAGAGAAACAGTCGTGGGACGAGAACTCTTTGACTACGCCTTTAAAGAATACTCTATTCGTTGGAAGTTTAAAAATCCATATCCCGCAGACTTCTTTAGAACAATAGAAGATGCCTCAGGTGTTGACCTTGATTGGTTCTGGAGAGGATGGTTCTACACGAATGACCATGTTGATCAAGCATTAACTACCGTTAAACATTATAATATAGAAAACGGCAATCCTGTGGCCGAAAAAGATAGAGCTCGCGACTTAAGAGATAATGGTCCAAAGAATATTAGTAGTATCAGAGAAAAAGATATTGCCCAGACATATGATGAGATAGACACTACTTTAAGAGACTTCTATACAACTTATGACGAACTCGTTCCGGATGCTGTAGATGAAGCTGAGTATAATCAATTTATAAAGAATTTATCCGCCTCAGAAAGAGAGCTTCTTGAAGATGGTAAGAACTATTATGAACTGACTATAGAAAATAATGGCGGCTTAATGATGCCAGTTATACTTCAGTTCAACTATGTAGATGGTACTTCAGAGGACTTCAGAATTCCTGTAGAAGTCTGGAGATTCAATCCCGATAAAATCACTAAAGTTATTCCAACGGATAAAGAAGTAGAAAATGTACTATTAGACCCTTATTTAGAAATAGCTGATGTCAACACTGATGACAATGCGTATCCTCCACGCAGAACACCTTCACGATTTGAGGCATTCAAGAATAAGAAGCCGAGAGGACCTCGTGAAAATCCGATGCAACGGGCACAACGAGCCGAACAAATGAAAAAGGAAATAAAACCCTAATAATAAAGGGTCCAAAGTTAAAACTTTGGACCCTTTATTACTTAGTACCCTTAGCGCTGATCAACCAATCACTCATTTCAATAGGCTTACCCTCAAACCTTTCAGCCAATTCTATTAATCGATACTCCATGCATGGTGAAACCTCTGAGTATACCGTTCCAACAATGAGATCTGAAGATTCTAATTTTTTCAATATTTTTGACAACATCCAGGATGAAATTCCATCTATACTACGCTTTAAGTCTTTGAAATACATGATATTATTATAATCATGATTAAATATTACAAATAAACTCCACCTATTCAGAATCGGTGCAAACATATCTTTAATAGGACAGGGCTCGTAAGCATATTTTAGCCATATGTCGACAAAGAATCTTTTATCTTTTCTATAAGTATAAGTCCTTGATTACCTACAATAGCATGCTTCATGTTCCTGAGCAATTCAGAGTATACTTCTTGTTCACTAATATCAATCTACCTAGCTTAGTTAGTAAAAGTAAGTTGATATACAGTAATTACTTTATTAACTCACGCTGTTTAGAGTCGCCGAACTTCGCTTGATCCTTCGTAGAACCTTCAGAAATATCATACCTACAACTAATACCATTGACGAAATACATTATATTGATACAACCGAATCAGGCAAATAATCAATTAGCGAAATAAACGGTCACCTTATACAAAGTTCTAAAGCAATAAGCGAAGCACTTATTAGACGGACGCCCATGTTAGAAGCGGCATTTGAAGAAGTGTCTCTATCCGAGTGGTCTACTGATGAGCTTGCCTTCAATTATACAACGGCTCTCACTTAAGGACTGAGAGCTCCTAAAAAGCTCACTTATATCAGTGCCACAAAAAAGGTTAATGAAAAAATGTTATCACTATCTATTAGAGGACTGGATCATCCGTTAGATCCCAATGATAGATGAAATGAGCATGAACTCCCAAAATACACACTGTCTCAACCTGCCTTATGAAAGATGACCTTAAAAGAAATGAACTTATTTACTGAATATCATAGACATCATCATCATGAGCAGATCATTAGTTTAGCACATCTAATACTATAAAATGATGGGAAACAGCGTTTTACATTAACTATTGGCTAAGCTAATTTTGATTACGTAAACTTGACCTATGTATCAAATAAAGGCTCTTCATTTATACTTAATTTTTTTCTATAGTTACGTAGCGCAAATTAGCTCTGTAACAAGAGATGTAGCAGGTAATAATCTTACCACAGAAAGCCAGAACTGTTTCTATGAAAGCCAATCTAGCTTTAGCAACACCATCGCATCTTATAATATTTTATGCGAGTTTTTCAGGACAAAGTAATATCTCCGGCACATACAATAATTATTTAGTTCTCGGCGCAGGCAATAGTCATAAAACTAAATCTTATAATAACTATTTCATCTCCTATTTTGGCAATAGTGACTCTTTAGATGGGGATAATTGCGCTTATGAACATTCTGGTGCTTTCTGGAATTCTAGTTCTTATAATAGTTTATATGGTTACAATTTTATTTAACTAAATTCTGGAGACTATAGCTCTGTTTTTGGATATCAAACTGAATATAGTAACGACGACGACTTTAATCGCTTTTTTAGATCTAATTCACGATACCAATCAAGAGGCGGTTCTCATAATTTCTTTGGTTCCTACTAAAGATATAACAATACTACTGCCCGATATAACAGTTCTTTTGAAAACGCTTCAGGGTAAAACAATTCAACCAAAGAATTCAATAGTTCCTTCGGACAGTTATCAGGACTAAAAAATACAACGAGTCCATACAATATCGTCATCAGTTATAGAGCATGTCCAATTAGCAATAACAGCAACAAGCACCTAAGGCTTAACATGGATGTAAATACTTCAACTAACAATGCGAGCGACGCACCTCTCATCTATAAAGAATTCGACAATCACTTTATCAAGATTAATGGCACCTTTAAAGTTACTGGTAGTGTCAATAATTCTTCCAGCAAAACTCTGAAAGAACGATTCAAAACCGTATATCCACAATTATTCCTATATAAAATTACCCAACTTACCATAGATGTATGGTCATACAAAGAATATCCTAAAAGCCGACATATCGGTCCCATAGCGGAAGAATTCTCTCAATCGTTCCGTTTAAGCAACAACGAACAAAGTATTTCTACTATTGGTGTCACAGGAGTTGCTTTAGTGGCCATAGAAGAACTTAAGAAAGTAAACGATCAAATAAAATCTTAGCTGATTACCTTACAAAAAGCTATAGATAAGCTTTTAACAATAAGAAAGTTATATTATAAGAATAAAACTACACTATGCTGCACTCAAAAACTCACCCAAAACTTGATTAAAATCTTCCGGTAACTCCATCATAGGTGCATGCCCGCATTTGTCTATAATGTGTAATTGTGAATTAGGAATTAATTCGTTAAACTTCTCACCAACAAATGGTGGAGTAATAGTATCCTGATTCCCCCAAACTAACAATGTTGGGCAACTAATTTTTCCTATTTGGTTTTCCAGATTATGCTTTAATGCTGAACGTGCAGTCAAGACTATATTCAGAGCTTTATCTCTATCATTCACTGTATCAAAAACTTCATCAACCAACTCTTTAGTTGCTACTGCCGGATCATAGAAGGTCTCGGCGGTCTTAGCTTTGATGTATTCATAGTCTCCACGTCGTGGATATCCGTCGCCCATCCCACTCTCAAATAGTCCACTACTCCCTGTCAAAGTCATACTCGCGATAAGATCAGGACGCTCTAATACAAACAACTGTGCCAAATGACCTCCCAAAGAATTACCTAATACGTGAATTTTATCATAGCCCTTGTAGTTCACAAACTCCCTTACAAAAGAGAGTAAACCTGCTAATCCTACCTCTTCACGCGGTAATGTATAAATCGGTAATAGAGGGACTACAACATTGTGTGTCTCTTTGAAATGATTAATTAGCTGTTCAAAATTGCTTAGAGCACCAAACAAACCGTGTAATAGAAGAAGACAATCACCATTACCTCCAGACTCTATATATTCAAAGCCACTTTCCTTTGTTATGGCTAGTTGCATGATAGAAATTTTTAGTATCGTAAAAATAGAAAAGTTCTTCATCACAAGCGGCTACTCAGACACAGACTGATACTTAATAACGAAATAATGATACAGCAAAGAAGACAGAACAATCACAGCAACCCCTTGATGAAACACGCCCCATAAAACCGGTATATGTCCGATGCTCTGCAATAGAGTAATTATACCTAAGAGTATTTGTATTAATACTACTCCTATTACTATCATAAAACTCACTCTCATGGATATACTAATATTATTCCGAAACCACCAGTAATACACACCTAAAGCCATAACAATAAGATATGCCAATCCTCTATGAATAAAGTGTATTAATGAAAAGGTAAAACTACCCGAATCATAAAAGATCAAACTATCAAGCGACCACAGTGACGAGTCACCCAATACTGATGGAATTATTTCTCCACCGATATCTGGCCAAGTGGGAAAAATCATAGAAGCCTTCATACCGCTCATAATACCACCGAAGAATAACTGAGCACAAATCAGTATGATCAGATACATAGCTGATCGGGACTGTTTATTAGATGCTGCAACTTCTCTTCCTCCATGAATATATCCTAAGAAGGTCCACCACAACATAGCAAAAACACTAATTCCAATAGATAAATGAACCGATAACTTATAGGCATTTACCCATGGTCTATTCACTAATCCGCTTGCAACCATGATCCAACCAAATATGGCAGCTAATCCAGCCAGACCAACAACCTTAGCAAGATCAGATTTTACTTGTTGTGTTAACCATTTCTTATACCAAAAAAATAGGAATGGAAATAGAAAAACAAAACCCATACTTCGAGCCCATAACCTGTGAAAGTACTCCCAGAAATATATGAACTTGAAAGTGCCCCCTTGAAAAACGTGATCACCTAATTCCATACCCTTATTGATCTTGGCATACTGTGGAGTCTCTTTGTACTTATCAAATTCTTCTAACCAAGAGACATCATTAAGAGGAGGCAATGTCCCAGTTACAATTTCCCACTTCGTTATAGATAGTCCAGATCCAGTCAAACGAGTTATACCACCAATTATAATTTGAAAGTATACCATTACTAAACCTATGATTAACCATACTGAAACCGCTTGCCGTACCTGTATCATAACTCAAAAATAGTATCAATTCTTGCTACATGATATATGGCCAAATTGTCCACATTGTTTTTACTAATTATTAATTAATAAAAAAAAAATCATCATTATTAGTGCCGTTTAAATGTGGAAAAGTAATTAGGCGAATCCTTTATCAACTTAATCTAGTCACTTACTAACATAGTCATCTCATCCATCAGTTGTTGATGCTCAAGTTTTTATATATAAATCTTGTGAATTACTATGGATTTATAAACAGAGTCATGTTTAAAATAATAAGAGACAACTAAATGGCAATAAAAGTGGATAAAATATATCATTGTGAATAATCACCAAGGGTGTCTGCTAACATAACGTACCCTGAATTTAGATTATGTATAACTTGTTATTAAAAGTGGAAAAGTGACTATCATATAACCCTGATTATAAGTGATAAACATATTTTTAATTTTTAATATGTTTGTAATACTCAAAATAGGTATATCCATAAGATAATGAGAGCGATCATTCAAAGGGTAATAGGGGCCAGTGTTGTAGTAGATAATCATACAGTAGGATCAATAGATAATGGTCTATTGATTTTTCTGGGAATAGCAAAAGAAGATCAGAAGGATGATATAGATTGGCTTGTTAGAAAGATCAGCCAACTACGTATTTTTTCTGATGATGAAGGTAGGATGTATAATAGCTTATTGGATAATCATGGGTCTGCATTGGTTATATCACAATTTACCTTATTTGCCTCTACTAAGAAAGGGAATAGACCATCATTTATACATGCTGCTAAACCAGATATGGCCATACATATGTATGAAATGTTCATTCAAGAAATGAAAGATCTCGGGATAACAACAGAAACTGGAATATTTGGTGCGGATATGGCGATTCAATTAACTAATGATGGGCCAGTTACTATACTTATAGATACTAAAAATAGAGAATAGTGGAACTGAAGAAATTGCAAGAATCAGTTGATAATTGGATAAAGACTTATGGTGTAAGATATTTCTCAGAAGTTACGAATACTATAGTTCTGATGGAAGAAGTAGGTGAATTCAGTAGATTGATGGCTCGAGTATATGGGGAACAGTCTTTCAAAAAGAAAGAGGAGCAACAAACAGCTCATGATGATATAGCCGAGGAGATTGGTGATATATTATTCGTGATTACCTGTTTAGCGAACCAGATGAATATGGATCTCACTCAAGTCATGTACAAGAATATTGCAAAAAAAACGGAACGGGATCAAAATAGACATCATCATAATTCTAAATTGAGTGAATAGGATAGAATATCCTATATCAGGAGTATGTACACAAGAGTCATTAGAAATAAAATAGCGCTCACAACACTTTGTTTTTTAGCAATAACGGTGTTGCTCACACTTTTTTCTTATCTGTTTATACCTGATAGTAGCAAAAATGCAAATAGACAAATACCCCAGCTTGCATTAAGCCATCCGTTCTCTAGTCATTCAGTTTGTCAATCGGCCAAGCAAACAAACAAACAAATAACCATACTGAGTAAATTACTATATGGGTATGAGGACAAAAATATCTATTATCCATGCGATTCTATGATATATGCCGTTGGTATTAGCACGATCTATTATAAATATTCTGTGGTAGATCGACCCGGTGAATATAAACGAACCAAAGTAAACTACTATTTTGGTAGTGATAAATATGGCAGAGATGTACTCAGTAGATTGATATTAGGATTGAGAGTATCTCTCATTATTGGATTTCTGGCTGTCTTAGTTTCTATTACTTTAGGTGTAGTTATAGGTTCTATGGGAGGATACTACGGTGGGTGGATTGATCAATTTGTTATGATCATCATTAATACCAGTTGGTCAATTCCCACTCTTTTGCTTGCATTTGCAATAATTATTGCTTTAGGTAAAGGCTTTATAGTAATAGTCTTAGCGGTGGGTCTAACCATGTGGGTAGACGTCGCCAGAATAGTTAGAGGACAGATTAAAGAAGAAAAAGAGAAATCGTATGTGGCAGGTGGTAAGGTTCTGGGATTATCAGATTTAAGGATTGTCACAAGACATATTTTGCCTAATATCATTGGACCTATATTGGTTATGGCTGCAGCTAATTTTGCGACAGCTATATTAGTGGAGGCAGGTTTAAGTTACTTGGGATTAGGTATACAACCGCCAGCGCCATCTCTCGGTAATATGTTGAAGGAAAATTATGCATATGCTACTGGAGGATATGTTTATCTGGCAATTTGCCCGATAATTACAATTATGTTGTTAGTTCTAAATTTTAATCTCCTTGGAACAGCATTACGAGATGTTTTTGAAGTTAAGAGTAAAAAAAATTGATATGTTTATCCGTGGTAACCCGTATGTTCTTTGTCAGTAAGATATATTGTCAGAAGAATAAGTACGAATGAATAGAGAAATAGCTGTCTTAGAAAAACTCGAAAAAGAATTAAGTCTAAAAGAACTTCAAATCAAAAGTCTTCTGACGATCACTCAAGCAATCAATGATAATGTATCTGCTGATGGTCTATTCAATATGTATCGATCTTTTCTAAGTTGGGAGATGGGTATAAATAAAATGGGTCTTTTTATACCATCAGAAACGGAATTGAACTCATGGATCTGTGTATCACAGATCAATCTCGAAAACAAAATCATCAATCATGAGCGTATTGTAGAAAACATCTTAAAATTCAATAGGCTTCATACCATTAAACCTGATGAAGACGAAAGTCTAAGGGATTTTGACATAGTTATTCCAGTTTTCCATAAAGATAGACCTATTGCATATTCACTGATAGGCGGAATTAAGTCTAAGGATGATCTATATAATAAGATTCAGTTTATCACGACTATTACGAACATCATTGCCGTTGCGATTGAGAACAAAAAATTATTTAAACAGCAGATTCAACAGGAGAGACTTAAAAGAGAAATAGAGCTTGCACGAAATGTGCAACAAATGTTAATACCAGACAAGCTGCCAAAGAATGATCAATATGAGTTGTCATCGATTTATCAACCGCATTTTAATATTGGTGGTGATTATTTAGATTTTATTGATTTCAAGAATGGTCGATTTATCTTCTGCATTGCGGATATCTCTGGGAAGGGGGTAGCAGCCGCTCTCTTGATGGCTAACTTTCAAGCGATGATACAGAGCTTGATTTATCAGTATCGTGATTTGGAAACTTTCATTTTCGCATTAAACCAAACTGTTCTAAGGGTAACCAAGAGCGATAAGTTCATTACCTTCTTCATAGGGGAGATTGACATTAACTCTAAAACCTTGAAGTACATCAATGCTGGACATTATCCTCCTGTACTATACATGAACGGTCAGATTAAAAGGCTTACAGAGGGATGTACCGTTATTGGAATATTTGACAACCTACCATCCATTAAAGAAGAGAGACTAGATTTAGAGGGTGAATCACTTATCATGTGTTTTACAGATGGTTTAGCAGATCTGAAAAATGAAAATGACGAGTTCTTCGAAGACAAAGGAATTGAGAATTTCGTCATCAAACATGGTAAGTACGATGCAGCCACGTTTAACGAAGAACTACTAATGGAAATCGAGGATTATAAGGGTTCTGAAGATTTTACAGATGACATTGCCGTATTAACATGCAAAATCTTTTAAGATTTAGTACTTTAAACTGATAGTTGATTCTAAGAGATGAAAAATAGGTTTGTAGCAGCCATTTTGGCTTTTTTACTAGGAATGTTGGGTGCACACAAGTTCTATTTAAGAGATCCTGGTGCAGGAATATTCTATATCATGTTAACAGTTATGACGGGTGCTCTGCGCTTCCCAATTGCCTCAATACTTGGTTTTGTAGATGGTCTGAGATATCTCATGATGTCACCAGAGGAATTTCACAAAAAATTCAACTCCAGATATTTCAAATCTCGTCAACGCAAATACCAAAAGAAGAAAAAACGCCAGCATGAATACTATGAAGTGAAAAAACCGCAAGTTTATAGAAAACGTAAGATTCGTAATAATCCATTCAAGAATAGTGGAATTAAAAAATACAAGGAGTACGAGATCGAAGAAGCTCTCCAAGATTTTGAAAAAGGAATCAAATTAGAACCCCAAGATATTTCGCTCCATTTTAATATGGCGTGCGCTTATTCACTGTTAGAAAACAAAGGGTTAGGCTTTAAATACCTGGCAAAGGCTGTGGAACTGGGTTTAAAAGATTTTGATCAGATTCAATCTCATGATGACCTGGCATTTTTGAGAATTCAGGAAGATTATGACTCCTTTAAAAAGTCAGGATTTAGGTTTGTCGAAAAGAAAGACACAAAAGAAAAAGTATCGATCTCAGAAGAACCTATGAGTGACGTGCTACTATCGCAACTCAATCGCTTGATGGAGCTCCGAAAGAAAGGTGTCTTAACGGAAAATGAATATTTAGTTGAACGAAAGAAAATCTTAGTTCAGTAGTAATGTCATTGGAGCCATGATGCTAGATTCTATTAAGTCTGTGGTTCAAGATTTCTGTTCTCTGATATTTATGGATCTTTGTATTTGTTGTTATGAATCAGAACCGGTACAGAACCAAGCATTTCGTCTAGCTTGTCTAAGTCAGATCCCATATATCGATAAGCAAAGCTCTATATCCTCATTACTCATAGGTAAAAAGATTGTCCCACATGAAATAATCAAAATTTACAGTTTATTGACATATTCTAAATCTGGTAAGGTCAAGGAATTGTTACACCAATTGAAATATTGTAATAGACCAATGATCCCCACTAAATTGGGTAAACTCTAATTGGCAAAACAAATCACAGGCCCTGGAGATATGCAGAACCATAGTCAGATACCAGTTCCTTTATACCCTCAGCGAAAGAAAAAAAATATAATCAAGCGGTTAAAATTGCTGAGGGTATAAAGAAAGAATTAGATATTACTATAAATTGGCGTGTCTTCCAAAGAATACAAAACAATGAATCACAAGCGAAGAAGGGTGTTGATGAAAGAGAGGAGGTCCAAGATCAGCGTTTTTCTCTCATGAATAATATCACGATTGATCCTGAGAAGCATGCATTAATTATTAACGACATTGTAACTATCGGATCTACATTAGCGGCAAGTTACCACCTACTTAAACAAGCAGGATATCAGAACATATCAGTAGCAACATTGGCAATAACTATTTAAAGAAATTAGAATGCTTGATACCATAAAAGAACAATACAAGCTAAGAATCTATGAAGAGGGAATATTTCGAATTGGGAAGGTGCTCGACCTTCTTACTGAAGAACAGGTTTGGTATAGTCCGAATAATCAAATGAATAGTATTGGAAACTTAATTCTGCATCTGAACGGAAATGTTACACAATGGGTCGGAACAGGAATTGCTAAGAATCCAGACATTAGACTGAGAGATGAAGAGTTTACAGCATATAAAACGCATAGTAAAGAAGAATTAAAAGAGAAGTTAGAGAGGCTTAAGAATTATACTTTTCCAATCATTGATGATCTTACGGAAGAACAGCTTTCTGACCAGAGCAGTATACAAGGTTTTAATGAAACCGTGCTATCGATAATTATTCACGTGATAGAACATTTCTCCTATCATGTCGGTCAAATTGCATATTTAGCAAAATTAATAACCGAAGGACATTTAGGGTTCTATGACGGTATGGATTTGAACGTGCTTAGCTAACCTTGCTTACTAAGGTTCCGATTTGCTTTCCTAAAATAACTTTGAGAAGATTTCCCGGTTTGGTTATATCAAAGACGATAATAGGCATGTCATTTTCTCGACACATGGTAAAGGCTGTCATATCCATGACTTTGAGATCTTTACCTATTACGTTCTTGAAAGACAAATTATCAAACTTGGTTGCATTAGGCTCTTGTTCTGGATCCGCGGTATAGATACCATCAACTCTTGTGCCTTTGAGGATAGCGTCAGCATTCATCTCGTTAGCTCTAAGGGCAGCTGCAGAGTCAGTTGTAAAATATGGACTACCGGTACCACCACTAAAAATTACAATTCTACCTTTTTCCAGATGTCTACTCGCTCTACGACGGATGTAAGGTTCCGCAATTTCTTTCATTTCGATTGCACTCACTAGTCTTGTGTACAATCCGTGATTTTCTAGCATACTCTGTAAAGCTAAACCATTGATACAGGTTGCTAACATGCCCATATAGTCACCTTGTGCACGATCGACACCGGATAAGTGAACATCCATGCCACGGTATATATTTCCACCACCGATGACAATAGCAATCTCGATGCCGAGGGCAGAAACACTTTTTATTTCTTTAGCATAATGCTCAAGCATATCTCTAGAGATACCAAATGGCTTTTGACCTAAAAGAGATTCACCACTTAACTTAAGAAGGACTCGTTTATATTTCAAGGACATGGTCTGAAAGTAAGCGTTATGTAAATAGTAGATAAAAAAGCGACCCAAATGAATCGCTTAAATATAGTTTAGAATTTATGATAACGAGATGTGTTTGAATTCTGTTACTGTTAATTCTGGATGTTTAGATTTTAGATAAGAACCGATCGTTTCGTTAGAGTTCTTAACGAACACCTGATTCAGTAAGGTCGTTTCTTTAAAGAACTTATTCAGTCGTCCGGTTGCAATCTTTTCTAACATTGCTTCAGGCTTACCCTCATTACGCGCTAGGTCTTTTCCAATTTCAATTTCTTTATCAACGACTTCTTGAGGCACATTAGTCTTATCTACTGCTATAGGCTTCATAGCTGCAACTTGCATTGCTACGTCTTTACCACAGTCAACTAAGTCTGGACCTTCTTGGTTAAGAGCAACAATTACTCCTGCTCGATATCCCATGTGGATATAAGGAATCACTTGTCCTTTACCGCCAGTAGTTTCTATTTTAGCATAATCTTTAACCTCTACTTTCTCTCCAATAACACCAATTTGCTCGGTGATTTTATCTTGGATAGATAGAGCACCTTCATATGGTAAAGCCAAAAGATCACTAAGAGTAGCAGGTAACTTGCTTAAGGCAATCTTAGCAATTAAGTTAGCAAATTCAATGAAGCTTTTTCCCTTAGCAACGAAATCTGTTTCGCAGCTTAAGCGGATTACAACACCATTGTTTCTGTTAGGAGACGTAAGTGCTATGACAACCCCTTCATTAGCTTCTCTTTCTGCTCTTTTAGCAGATAGCTTTTGACCTTTCTTCCTTAGTATTACTATTGCTCCATCTGTGTCGCCATTTGCTTCAGTTAGAGCTTTTTTACAATCCATTATTCCTGCGCCGGTCATGTCACGCAGTTGTTTAACATCTTTAGCAGATATACTCATTATAGATTAATTGATTTTCAAGAAAATTTTTGTGTTAAGCAGTTTCTAAAGCTGCTTTCGCTTGCTGACGCTCGTCTAATCCTTTCTTGATAGCACCTACTAAGTGATCAGTTATGATCTTAATAGACTTGGAGGCATCATCGTTAGCCGGGATAGGGAAGTCAACAAGGTTTGGGTTACTATTCGTATCAACCATAGCGAATGTTCTTATACCTAACGTCTGGGCTTCTGTGATAGCCAGGTTCTCATTAGTGATATCTACAACAAACATGGCAGATGGAATACGATTAAGTTTTGCAACACCGCCTAATACTTTTTCAAGCTTATTGCGCTCTCTTGTTAGAGTCAAACGCTCTTTTTTAGTAATAGAGGTAAGGCTTCCATCACTAAGCATGCGATCGATGTTTTCCATTTTTTTAACTGATCTTCTGATTGTAGAAAAGTTAGTCATCATCCCTCCTAACCATCTATCAGTTACGTATGGCATGTTAACACTCTTGGCCGCTTCTGTAATGATATCTCTTGCCTGCTTTTTAGTAGCAACGAATAAGATCTTACGTCCTGACTTGGCAATTGATTTCATAGCCATGGCTGCCGTATCTAAACACTCTATGGTTCTGTTTAAATCTATTAGGTGTACTCCCTTGCGCTCAGTGAAAATATACTGACGCATTTTAGGATTCCATTTTTTACGCATGTGACCGAAGTGTACACCTGCGGTTAATAGGTCTTTATATTGTACTTTTTCCATAATCTTCGATATTAACGTTTAGAGAACTGGAAGCTTTTTCTTGCCTTTGGCTTACCGTATTTCTTTCTTTCAACAATTCTTGCATCTCTCATCAAGTACTTATGCTCTTTTAGAGATGTTCTGATTTCTTCATTAAACTCAACTAAAGCTCTTGATATGGCTAATCTGATAGCTTCAGCTTGTCCTTTGTAACCACCTCCTCTGACATTTACGTTGATGTCGTACGAGTTAGTTGCTCCAGCAATCTTCAGAGGATTCTCTATGTTGTATTGCATATATGGCATTGGGAAATACTCTTTATAGTCTCTTCCGTTAATGGTAATTTTTCCGGTGCCACTTGAAAAATAAGCTCTGGCTACAGAAGCTTTTCTTCTTCCGATTTTATTTATAGTATCCATATAATTATATGCTTAATATTTTAGGCTGTTGGGCAGCATGAGGATGCTCTGCACCAGCGTAAACAAATAGTTTTTTATAAACTGCTCGTCCAAGTTTGTTTTTTGGTAACATACCTTTTACAGATTTTTCTACGATGGCTTCAGGCTTCTTAATGAGCATTTCTTCAGCGGTTCTTCTTTTCAAACCACCTGGGTAACCAGAATATCTTAAGTATTCTTTTGCTCTCCACTTGTTACCGCTAAACTGAACCTTATCAGCATTGATTACAATTACATAATCACCTCCATCTATATGTGGTGTGTAGTTGGGCTTGTGCTTGCCCCGTAATACAGTTGCTATCGTCGTACATAAACGACCAACTGTTTTACCCTCCGCATCTACGATGTGCCAGTCTCTCTGGACATCCTCTTTCCGCAGGGATTTTGTTTTATAACTAAGTGTATTGCTCACAATAAATTGTTATATGTTTCTAATAGAGGTGCAAAAGTACGGCCTCATAATAGTTATAACAAGCTTTTGACCTTATTTTTCCTGTACACTCTTTTATAACTCGTTGATAATCAGTAAAAAAATCGCACAATAAAATTATTTATATAATCGTGGATACTCTATTTTTGTGCTAACTCATAAATTTTGACAGTAGATGTTAGCAAACAAGCGGTGTAAATCTCATTCCCATTAACAAATGACATGTTTTGATGCACATAGACCAATAAACTTTGGTTCAACAGATCCTCAGGCCAGATCAGTAGGTTGAGTTTTCCATTGTATAAATGTCTCGTTTCAAGGAGACTCTTTTCGCTGCTCTCATAGACGAGTATGATGCAATCAGTACGTTGCTCAGGATATCTGTATAATTTGTTTATCATACTGTTATCATAGCATGATCCAATTGTTGGTATAGCAGCGAGTTCCCCATTAATAGAGAACTACTTATCTGTAAAACAATCATTTAGCGAATATCCTGATAATTTATACATAACTAAAAAAAGCTTGTGGCTATATCAGGATCTATGATGATATATCTGATTGATCCATATCCATAATCTTTATTTGATCCATTGAGCATTTCATAAGCTTCTACTGATGAAGTGAGATTAAACCAGTCCGTCGTTTTAGTTGATGGCCATCTGCTCCACACAGGCTTTCTCGTCGCTCGTTGTATGACCGAGTTCCCTAAATCCCATGAAGACATAATACCGTAGTCTTTTTCAGTTGGAGTCAAGTATTCATTTGTTAATATAGAATCGACATGAAGACTACTTTCTGGACTATTGATTCTGAGCCAATCCATTGCATCTTGATGTGCAGGTGTATAATAGTTAGCTTCTTGGATTTCATCTTTAGAATACTGATAAGGATAGGAAAGTGGAAATAGGAGTCCCGGGGATGGAAGAATTTAGAAAAACAACTGGTAGTAAAATAAGCCATTTTGTTTTTTGATCAGGATCATACTTGCTGATTAGATCAGAAAGAGCGACATCAGATAAGAGCGCCATAAAAGGATTTACTATATACCCCAAATCAAATGTCTGATACCAAAAAAGGTAAAAAATAGGCTAAAGGAGATAATCGGCATTAGACTATTGCGGCTATGGTTGAAGGTCGCCCATACTATATAAGAGAAACCTCCGAAGTAAAAGAGAACTCCAATAAGTCCAGAATATGATAGAAAAGAAAGCTTAGTAACAAGATCGTTCTCGGCAATTCATGAAAAGGCATCAATGAGATAGGATATAAATGTTAAACCATATGAGCTCTGAGTTGCTAACAAAATGCCTATCCCGCCGGCGACAAAAATAGAAAGTATTTTTATCCCAACAAATCGAATTTTCTGTTTGATCCTTCCAATCATGATCACTAATGGAGATAGGATCATAAGGGCCAAGAATATATAGATAAGCTCATTATTAAATGAGCGAGTTGCAAATACCAGTAAATCAGGATTAAGAAGTAAGATAGACGTGAACCCCATGAGTGCCACACCAAAGAATATGAAAAGTCGCTTGGCAATAACATTGGTTTCATCAGTTGAGTAATCTACTAAAATAGAATAGGCGACTAAAGCTCCAAAAATCGAGATAATGTATAATGCTGCCCCTCCCTAAAGGGTAAAAGATAGACTTAAGAATATCCCCCCAAGGCACAAGACAAATACTTGTTACCTGGTTTATTCAAGTTTAGCAGTTTTGTTAGGAGATAAACTATGACTAAAGAGAAGAAGACTTCATAGATGTGGTGATCCAAAAAACCAAGCAATCCTCGAGGGTAAAACTTACCTGGTGTGAATAATAGAAGCATTCCGGATATAATGCCAGTTTCAATATTGCTTACGTCGCGGCCTAAGAGAAAGAATAGTAAAAAAGCTAAAATCGACACTACTGGTGATGACCACGAGATGGCACTGGTTATCTCACTGCTCGTAGCTGAATCACCAAATAGCAAACGACACACATCTGAAAGGATAACGACGTGTAGGCCAACTGCATCAGAATAGCCTCCTTGAGAATAATTAGCGCTGTGATCAATTTTCTGTAAGCGGGGAAAAATATTATAGGTGGTCTCTACATGGCGCAAATAGTAATAGGAATCTATCCCTAACAGATTTGTTTCTACTGGATCACTATGTATTACGTGATAGGCCTCATAAGTCCTGAATTAAAAGGCAAGGCCGATGATTAGGATAATGGCACCCATTATTAATAGCCTTGTTATGATACTTTATTCAAAAACCAAGCTGTCAAAGGAAGCAAAATGATAGTCAAAGAATTAAGAATGGCTCGAAATCGATGCAAACGTTCTCCCAAGCATGAACCTAAAATGCATTACTTAATCGAGTAGAATCCCATTCACACAAGTATAATAGACAGTAGTCATCAGAAAAAAACAAAATAGTCCTGTAGAAAGCCACTAGTGAAGAGGTTGAGACAACAAATCTTGTCTTATTTGTTGTTATCAGAAACACAGTTGAAAGAAATGAAAAGCAACACCGCGATGAAGGAAGCTACGAAATTTAAGATGATATCATTGAAATCTAAGTATACACTGTTGCCAATGGTATATTGCAACAGTATGTCTATGAAGCCCAAGAAAAAAGAAAGAATGACTGAGGCAAAGGCATTTCTAATAAACCCATAGCTTAAAAATCCCATAATGCCATATTAAAAAAATGCATCGCCTCAGTTTTATAAGACATTACCGTGAAGTAGCATCGGTGAGTAGAGAGATAATGCAAATCCAAAAAGCAATGAGCTTTCTGAGATGAGAATTAGAAAGTAGTCGTGAATAGAGTCCTAAACCGATAAAGCCTAAGGTTCCTACGACTGATAAACCAATTATAAAATATAGTTTCTGATGCCCGGACTTCTCAGCTAACCATTTAAGCGGAAGTTATGCTTGGTAATGAGTAAGTAGGGAGAACAGAAAAAATGAAATTAGTAAAATCTTAAATTTATTCTTTGATAAACCGAATACAGCGATACTATTGGACATAAACTATCTTCAAAATCATGAAAACATGCTAATTCACCGAATTAGCATTATAGATTCTATTAATTCAAGTATGGAGCAAATACATATGATAGTTGTATATTTCTTGAAAAGCTTCGATATGAACCGATTGTTTGTTTTAATCATGCTCTTAAGTCCAATTCTTTTATTCTGTCAGAACCCAGAGCGATTTCAAAAAGAGTATGATGTTTTTTTGGAAAAGGATACCAAGATGCTTTCTGAGGAAGGAAGCCTCTCTACTGATTGTTTATTTGTAGGTTCATCGAGTATTAGGTTTTGGACTAGTTTACCAGATGACTATACTGATGTTAAGCTTTTAAATCGTGGTTTTGGAGGATCACAAATGAGTGATTTGTTGGCTATGCGTGAAACTCTTATTTCAAAGTACAAACCCAAAAAGATTTTTATCTACGAAGGGGATAATGACATAGCTGATGGTGAGCATATTGCTGAAATCCTCTACGAAACAGAACAGCTATTAGCCTATATATTTGATAAGCTTCCTGAAGCAGATGTATATCTACTTGCAGCAAAACCCAGTATCCAAAGGTGGGGTTTTTTGGTAGAGTACCAAGAACTTAACCGAGAGTTTCTAAAGTTATCATTAATGAATGATCAAGTACATTTCATCGACATTTGGACTCCAATGATTGATGATGATGGAGAGGTACTCCAGGATATCTTCATAAGAGATAACCTACATATGAATAATAAGGGATATGATATCTGGCGAAAGATTCTCGCTCCATATGTCTATGAATAATAGCTACTCTTCTAATAGATATAAGACATACTCATAAAACGAGTCGACATCAACTTGTTTTACAACATTAACCCACTGATTATTACCAGGACTTCTGAATGTTTGTCCCTCATTAGGAAGCTCAATTGAAGAATCGAGTTCGATTCGTTCAGCTTCGAAAAGCCCTGGTTGGTTTACATAAGAGGTTGCCAACACATCCCACATAAAATATGTATATTCATAACTGGAAATAGTATTGATCGTAGTCGCCCATAGCTGTGCGGCTATGTCAGACAGAGGAAACTCAGATTGTTGTGCTAATCGTTGGAGGAATGTTAAGTTAACAGGGACACTATTAGTAACATCTAAAGATATCAACCTTAGGTTTAATTGTTGTTTCAATAGGCTATTAGTAGCGATTGGGTCCCAGTAAGCATTCCATTCCGCGGTTTTATTATGTTTGTGTGTTGCAACATTGCCTCCTACATCTACAGCTCCACCCATCCATACGACTTCATTAATCTTTACCTTTAATTCTGGGTGTTTTTCCAGCATCGAGACAAAGTTTGAACAAGGGCCAGTAATCAGAATTGTAACTGGTTCTACACTACTTCGGATTTGTTCGGCCATAAACTCATCTGCACTGAGTTTACTTAGTTGAGCATAGTTTTCTGTGGTATTCAACATCCTTGGTAGGGCATTTGCTACCATTGGCTGTGCTCGCCATTCGTTAGGGAAAGGGTTTACTGCACGATTATTTCCTTTGGCAACCTGGCAAATATCATGTCCTGTGAGCTTCAATATTTTTAAAGAACTGATAGTGGCATCCTCGAGGAAGCAATCTGCCGGTGTAACACAGACTCCTATTAGTTCAATACCGTCCATCTGCGTTAAGAGCATTAGTGATAGTAGGTCATCTATGCCGCCATCATGATCAAAAATCACTTTTTTGGTAGGTTGAGCAAATTCTGATGGACCAAATGAAAAGTTACTAATAACGAAAATTAGAAGAATTAGCCTACTAAAAATTTTTCTTTGCCTCATAATTTTGATTTGCTCAAAAATGCCCAGCTAAGATAGACACTTTATTAAGCCTATAAGAGAATGGAAGTCTTCCAAACTAATTATTAGAATCTTTGTCCAAGTCTTGCCCTAAAAAAATCTGTGGATATGTACAACCTTTTCATTAGTTATAATCGGAGTAGTCTGATATTGATATTTAACAAAGTGAAATTTTCTTTGAACCGATACGGAATCAGTATAAAATTGAACTATCAATTTATTTTCTATCGAATTGGTCCCGTAATTGACCCAAAATACATCATCTGTTATAGGGCTAATTATTGTTGTTAAGTTATTGTTGTTATAGTTCACACCTTCAATAGAGATAATGTAATGATTTAGATCAGAGTCCCATTCTACGTCACCAATGTTCTCCGTATTTGATAGGATGGTACCATCCATAGCAATTGTGCCAAAAGCAATTTCTGATGATGCACGAGTTTGGATATTGTAGTTTTCATGAGTAGGGTTTTAGAACGCTAGTTTATCAAACATAGTCGTCGTACCATAGAAAGAGGCCAATCCTCCATTTTTATTAAAGATGACATTGCCTCTAAGAGGCTGAATATTTAAGAAGCCGCAGTAACCACTAGGATTAGCGTAGGTTGAATATGTTGGAATATTTGAATCGTCCAAGTATTACGGCTGAAGGTAAATAGTATTATTACTGAGTTGATTTAACTTAAGCATTTCATTTCCTCCAGAATTACCTACACTTTGTCCATAATTGATTTCGTATCCTGTGCTCTGACAACAGACGTCGGATAATAAGCAGATAATAAATGAAAGAATGATAAGATATTATAGTAGGCTTTTACATGGTAAGAGTAATATAAACTCAAATTAAATGCCTTCAAACTTTTCTATGCATATATGTCGTGAATGGTCAACACTGTGTCACGAATTGATTTAATCAGTTATCACCACAGGTTGAAGCGATATGATAAAAAGCGTCTTGATATCCTAACCTTGCAGCTTGTCGCATATCCTCACAAGCCATACTATTATTTTTCAAGGCGATAGCGGCCGTTGCTCTATTATAGAATGCTGTGGCCATCTCTGGATTCTGCGCGATCACAACATTAAAGTCATTGATGGCATCATCATAAAGTTTTAGTTGCATTAATGATAAACCCCTGTTGAGGTGAAGTGTTGGATCATCGGGATTAGCGGAAATCAGTCGTCCATAGCTTTTTGAAGCAGTTTGATAGTCTTTCAGTATGAAGCTCGTAAAAGCAAGATTCTTTAACGTTGGAATATGATCGTTTTTACGTTGTGCAGCTGTTTTAAAAGCTTCATGAGCCTTATCAATATTCTCTAACTTGAGTTGACAGTATCCTTTCAAATAGAACACTTCGAATTCTTCATTATCGGAATACTCGGCTGCGACATTAAACGCTTTCAATGCATGTGAATAGTTCTCTTTTTTAACTAATGACTTTCCTAATTCCTTAGCTGTAATATTGGGCTTGTATGCCTCATTGACTAAGAGCTGATAATCATCAATTGATCTTTGGTATGCTTCTAATTTGGCATAACAAATTGCTCTATTATAGATGACAGATAGGTCTTCTGGTTTGTGCTTGTAAGCTTCTGAGAAATCACTTACGGCATTTTTATACTTACCTTCTTTCATGAATGCAATACCACGATTTTTATAGGTATCGGTCAGGTTCAGGTCTTTTGACAGTGCTCGGTTATAAGCAGATATGGCAGCGGGATATTCTTTGCTCTGCAGATGAGAGTATCCCAAATAGTAGTAGGCCATAGCATGATCTAAATCAAGCGTTGTTACTTTTTTAAAGTCTTTCATAGCCTTCTGATATTCTTTTAATTTGAGGTAACTTTTTCCTCGGTTGTAATATGCTTTCAAATAGTTGGGTTCTACATTGATTGCTTTCCCATAGGATGCGATAGCGGCTCGTACATCTTTTTGTTTGATAGATAGAACAGCTTCATTATAGAGTTTAGCAGCTTCCCTACTTACTTGGCCATTTACCGTAGAGTGGAAACCAATCCCTAAACAGAATATCAATAATAGCGTTTTCATATACATAATTAATGATGATTGTGGGCGATAGACAAACGTTACGAATCCAAGAGTTAGTACATTTACAATCATTAAGACATCGTTAAATAGCTACATTGACAAAAAATAACGATCGCAAAAAAGATCATATCGATCTCGCTATAGCATCTGCTACACAAGTTTCTACTAAGGATAATAGGTTCTATTACGAACCTATGCTCACTGTTCATCCCCCTGCAGATGCACCGATCTATACGGTGTTTCTACGCAAGGAGTTCTTAGCACCTATTTGGGTCTCTTCGATGACAGGAGGTACTGGTATAGCAAAGGTTATTAATGAAAACCTTGCTCGAGCTTGCAATGATTTTGGACTTGGAATGGGCTTAGGGTCTTGCCGAAAAATTTTATTTGATGATCAGTACTTGGAAGATTTCATGGTTAGGCCGTTCATAGGAGATCAGCCCTTATATGCTAATCTTGGAATTGCTCAAGTGAGTGAACTGTTGAGAAACAACCAAGCCTCAGTTATCGAAGAAATGATTAAAAAGCTATGTGCAGATGGGTTGATCATACATGTAAACCCAGTGCAAGAATGGCTGCAGCCTGAAGGGGATGAGATTACGGGACTTTCTCCAATCAGAGTTATTGAAGAGGCGCTCGATCAGCTATCCACAAGTATCATAGTTAAAGAAGTTGGTCAGGGAATCGGACCACAGAGTCTATTAGCGCTTATGAAGTTGCCTTTAGCAGCTATAGAGTTTGCTGCTTTTGGAGGAACCAATTTTGCCAAGTTAGAAAACTTAAGAGACTCCAGAACCGAAACAATTGATCCGATCTGTTTCGTGGGACATGACCCAAGTGAAATGATTGATTTAGCGCATCATATTTTAGAGAAACATCAAGGAGACGTGAGATGTAAGGAGTTTATCATCTCCGGAGGAGTAAAGAATTATCTGGATGGGTATTACTTCAATGAAAGATTAAGTTGTAATAGTATATATGGTCAGGCAGCTGGATTCTTAAAACATGCTCATGGAGACTATGATGATTTAGCTTATTATATAGATCAGCAAGTACAGGGATATAAGTTTGCAATGAGATATCTCAGATTAAAATCCTAAAGACATGGAGGGGAGAAAAACGATATCAGGATTTTCTAAACTCAATAAGAGGGGTAAGATTAAATGGATTGTAGAGAACTTTTTCAAAGATCCAGAAGTGGTGATGAGAGAGCTGATGAGTTATTGGCTTAAAAATGAAGAGCAGCAGAAAATATTAGACGGGTTCAGCGAGAATACTATCTCTGTATTTCCTATGCCTTTTAGTGTAGCACCAAACTTCGTGATTAACGATAAAGACTATTGTGTCCCAATGGTAATAGAAGAAAGCTCGGTTGTTGCTGCCGCCTCCAGTGCTGCTAAGTATTGGATGAAAAGGGGAGGCTTTACAGCTCGAGTAATTGACGTTATGAAGCTTGGTCAATTGCATTTCAATTTCAATGGTCAGCCAGATCGTATACAACTGATTCTTACAAAGTATGAAGCTTACTTCAAGAAAAATCTAAAGCCATATACTGAAAATATGGAAGCCCGAGGTGGAGGAATTATGGATTTCAAACTGAGAACCTTCGAGGTGGAGCCCGATTATTTCCAGGTCATGATTTCTTTCAACACCTGCGATTCTATGGGGGCGAACTTCATTAATACCATTTTGGAGGAGTTTGCTGTACTACTTGAATCTAAGATTCATAGTGAGTTTGATGGTCTGTATGAATATAGGACTATCATGTGTATCCTCTCTAACTATACCCCAGACTGTGTAGTAGAAGCTTATGCTTCTTGCCCCGTTGCTGATTTAGGACCACTAGCGGGAGGAATTAAACCAGAGGAGTTTGCTGATAAGTTTGCTCAAGCAATAAGAATAGCTGAGATAGACCCATATCGTGCAACCACCCATAATAAAGGAATTTTTAATGGGATAGATTCCGTCGTAATAGCTACGGGTAATGATTTTAGGGCTATAGAGTCAGGAGGCCATACTTACGCGGCTAAAGACGGACAATATAGGTCTTTATCTCATTGTGAAGTTAAGGATGGAATCTTCAAGTTTTGGTTGACAGTCCCATTAGCACTTGGAACCGTAGGAGGATTAACTAAACTTCACCCAGTAGCCCGTCGGAGTTTAGAGATGTTAGGAAATCCAGGAGCTGAAGAACTGATGCAGATTGTCGCTAGCGTAGGCTTAGCTCAAAATTTTGCCGCGGTTAGATCCCTTGTGACTACAGGTATACAGCGAGGCCATATGAAAATGCACTTATCCAACGTGCTCAATCAGCTCAAAGCGACCGAAAAAGAGTTCAAGATGGCGGTAGAACACTTTAGTAATGAGATTGTTTCCCATCGATCTGTCAAAGATTTTATTGATGCACTGCGATCGCAGCGTATGAATTAAATTACAATTAGAATTTAAACCCTACAGATAGGAATAGACCGAATGTTCGGTCATTATCATCGTTAAAAACGAATGTTTGATCTGGATTGAGTTCTTGATAGGAAACATCACCTTCTGTTCTTGTGATATCGTTCAATCCATACTCAACACGTAGAGAAGTATAGAAACCACGATTTAAGTAATATGAGAATCCAGCGATCAAGCCATAATCCAAGGATTTGAACTTATTCTCGAACTGCTCTTCATTTTCGAATAGATAGTATGCTCCAAGGGCACCGGGGATATCAACATCTTGGTCATTCACAATGAGCAATCGAGCATTAACTAAGCGACTGAATTGACCAGGCCTATCAGAGTTATAATCAAAATCTAATCCTTGAGTAAAAATGTATGGGTTGTCAAGAGGAAGTCCTTCTCCGAATGATAAGGTTCCCGTAGCTAATGGATTCAATAAGAAACTGATATAACCTCCTGCAAGAGCCTCCCAACGGTCATTAATTCTGAAATGGACAGTTTGAGGTAGTTGTAAGTAAGCGAAAGAATGATCTAAATTTATGTCAGTGACATCTCGTAATAAAGCCCAATCATCTCCAGTCGTTGTAGGATCCAGAGATAAAAGTCCAGTAATTAGAGGTCGATAGAAGTAATAGCCATCTTGAGAATGAAACGTATAGTTTGAACCAGTTTGATTGTAGAGGATCTCCGTTCTTAAGCCTACTACCTCGGTGAAGTTCCACTGAAAATTGACGCCAAAGTGAAAACCTCCAGATAAACCGAAAGACTCATTTGCATTAGCTTCGGATGGGCCTAAAAACTGTGACTGGCTAATGCCAGCGCGAATACCAACATTATAATCCTGACTGTATCCATTGGCGAACACAAGACATAGCAAACTAAGGATTGTTAATCTCAATGTAGTTAATGACATGAGAGTCGTTAATAGGAGTACAAAGATATATCGTTATTTGAGATCTACATATATCTCTATACATCGGAAGATCTTTTTTAACAAAACTATAAAGGCTCAGTCCAATTATCCCATCTCAGAGACAACCTCTTTCACCTCTGGAACCATACGCTTTAGCATACCTTCTATTCCTGACTTAAGAGTTACAGTAGATGATGGACATCCACTACAAGACCCCTGTAGTACAACCGTTACGATACCTTCATCAAAAGATTTGAATTCGATATTTCCTCCATCCATTTCGACCGCAGGTTTTACGTAAGTATCTATGAGTTCTTTAATCTTCTTCACAAGCTCTGCTTGATCTCCAGTGTACTCATAACTCACGCCATTTTCAGATTCTTTGGCTTTCATGGCCTCTTCAAAGCCTTCTTTCAATATAGCTTTATCATCAGAGACGTAAGTCTTGATAAACTCTTTGAGCTTAAGCATGATATCTTCCCAAGAGTAGTTGAACTCTTTGGTTATAGTGACGAAGTTATTGCAGATATAAACTCCCTTCACATAGGGAAAAGTAAACAGTTCACTCGCAAGTGGAGACCACTCCTTAGCTAATTCTTCTCCTCTGAAATCAGCGGTACCTCTATATATTATTTTGTTCATGACAAACTTTAATGATTCTGGATTTGGAGTTTGCTCTGTATAGAGCATAATCGGGCTTTGTGTAGCTGTATTCATTATATATGTTTGTTATTGTAACAATGGAACAATACGATTGATCACAAAGATCGGTAATTTCAATCTAACTTTCTTATATCCCTTAGCCAGACATCTCTCTGTGGAAAAGGAATATTGATTTCAAGCTTATTGAAGCGTTGATATATAGCGAATCTAAGGTCACTCTTTATGTTTTCAACCAGAATAAACTGTCTAGTGAAAAATATAAGCTCGAAGATCAATGCACTATCTCCAAAGTCATTGAATCTGACAAATGGTTTAGGATATTTGGAGATTAGGGGGTGCTCTTGGCAGACCCGCAAGAGTTCTTGTTCAATTTGACGATCATCAGAACCATAGGCAACGCCGATACTTATACTAAATCGGGCTAACTCTTCAAGATTAGACCAATTAACCACACGGTCATTTACCAGTTGGGAGTTTGGGATAATGATCGTTTTATTGTCTCGTGTTTCTATAGTTGAAGCCCTTAACCCGATGCGCCTTACATTACCAGCTTTAGTTCCGATTTCTAAAAAGTCACCCACTTTGACAGATCTCTCGAACAAGAGAACGATACCACTGAAGAAGTCACTGATCGTTTGCTGTAGGGCAATTCCAATACCCACTAAAAGTGCAGCAGCCCCAGTCCATATGAGTGTCATATTGATTCCCAAAAACTGAAATGCGAACAACGCCCCGAAAAAGTACACTAAGTAGCTCAGCAATTGATTGTATGCATATTGCTTACCCCGATCTATATCTCTACGCCTGTAGAGATTCAGGAAGAAGAGATTAGTCAATAACCATACGATCAGTCTTGAGACTAAGAGTATCAGAATGGCAATGACGATATTAGATAAGCTAATATCAATCTGATTTCCGTTGACATATACCGTGTTAAATGTAAAATCGAGAAAGTCAAAATTCTTAAGGAGCAAGCAGATACAGAGTCCTAGTATGATATACTGAGCAATTCGAACTCCAAGGCCGTGAGATTTATTTTGGATGATGTTATTATCGGTCTTACCGCGCTCTATGATTTCCTCATCAATACGATTGGATATAATGCAATCTAATAGTCTCGCTAAGACTATAATAAAGGCGGCCATAAATACTCTTGAAATCGTTAAGCCAAAATCTTTATCAGGGATGATCTCATAATCTACTCTTAGTATAAATACAGTGCAAATGAAAAAGATGAATATGCCCAAGATGATGAGACGACGTCTATTCTTGGGTTCATCTTTTTTAATAGTTTCATGAGTCTTGGTGTAGCTATGCAGTCTTTTGTAAGCAATTTTGTAGGCTGTTATGACGAGTACAATAGTTGATAGAATGAGTATGACATCCCACCATGAGATATAAAATGAGCCTTGCTCAACCAATCGTATGTTCAAAAAATTGCTCAACCCAATTGTATATAAATCAAATATTTAGTGCTGAAAAACTCCTCTTCAAAATAATTACTGAGAGGTGTTACCTCATAATATTCTTTTTTCTTTATCGAGTATAGTTCCTTATTGAGATCTCCACCTTTCAGAGAAATCATGCCATTTGGAATGGCGTTTTGATGTTTATAGGAGACACTTTTTCTGGTCCATGATAGCAGCTTAGTGAATGGAGCCACTGCCCGGTTGATCACAAAAGCGTAGCGCTCCTTAATGTCTTCTGCTCGAGAATGGGTTGTTCTGACATTAGTAAGTCCTAGTTCTTCTGTTACGGCGCCTACCACTTTCAACTTTTTATTTATACTGTCTACACAGTGAAAATTCGCCTCTGGAAAGAGAATAGCTAATGGTATACTGGGGAAACCACCACCACAGCCGATATCCATAATCTTAGTTCCTGGTATGAAGTTGATCCATTTAGCAATGGCGAGAGAGTGTAGTACATGTCGCTCATATAAGTTTGTGATGTCTTTACGAGAGATGACATTAATCTTATCATTCCAATCCATATATAATGGAAGTAGCTGATCCATTTTTACGGACTGCTCAGTCGTTAAATCAGGAAAATACTTATCAATAATCTCTACCATGTTTTCTTTTTATACGGCATCATGATTCCCATCAGGTAATAGTAAAGCAATATTAGTAGATCTAATACAGGGATCCAGTACCATAAACTCTTTTCTTTTAAAAGACTCATTTTATTCTTACCGATCCATAATATGATCATCCATTTTATCAGAACAAGGGTTATTTATCAGTAAGGTGAATTGTCCAAGGAATAAGAATCCTAAGCTAACGCCATAGAACAGCAGTTGAGTGGTAAAAAATTTCATCAATAAGAAATGAACTTTTATTGGATAAGATGTCGAGGTTATTAGGTGTATCCTCTTATGACACACCCAATCAGATAGCCTCTTTGCCTGTTTAGAATAGGTAAATCCAGAAAGATGAGTGCCAATGGAATAGATAGAGTTTAATCCTGCTATAAATAAATCATCATCACCACTCTTGATGTGATTATGATCATTGAAACCATTATTCTCAACGAATACCTGCTTTTTATAAGCCAAGTTGCGGCCTACCCCCATATATGGTAAATCAAGTTGAGTGAAAGAAAAATATTGCATAGCGATATACCAAGGTTCATATCTGATGAACTTATTAAAAAGCCAGGCAATTGTAAATAGGGTCCATAAAGCAAGATAACATTGTAGTTTCCCGAAGTACGCATGACATCATATATCCAATTTGGTGGACCATCAGGTTTACAGTCGGCATCGGTGGTGAGAACCCATTGACCTGTAGCGCAGTTTATATCAGATGTGAGTGTTCCTTTTTTACCAGAAATCTTAGAATTAGAGATTAGCTTGAGTTTGGGATGGCGATAACGAGGCATACACTTGGAGGAGTTTCTACAATCTTCTCTTTGTTGGGTTAAAACTTCCTAAAAACATATGGATATAGAAATATCTG
>CACLQQ010000006.1 GCA_902609095.1 uncultured Bacteroidota bacterium
GGTAGAATACTAAAATCATTATCCAACAAGCACCTCAAAAAATAATGGTTCAGCTATCTGTGGGTAATAATTATAAGGACATATATCTCATATAATTCTGAGGCGAGATGTAAGGGGGCATTATATTTCTCCAACATTTACAGGTTAATCTCATATGCCATGAGATAACAGCCCTTTACTTATTGAATATAAATGCAAAGGCCAGTAAAGCAATCAATGGGTTCGTTCTCCCGAGTGTATATCTTTTAAATCCAGACATAGTCTTAGTCGTAATATTCAACAAATATAACTGTACAAGAGATTATGGAGTTTCTTGAATTCGATAAACTCCTTGAAAATATTGACAAAGCTACGCTGTTACCTCAGCTCCAAATTGCATAATATATAATTCTCTATATCGACCTTCATCTAATAGTACCAATTCGTCATGATGACCATGCTCTACTACCTCGCCATGATCCATGACTAAAATAGCATCTGCATGCCTAATCGTAGATAATCTATGAGCGATTATTATTGATGTGCGTTTCTGAATGAGCTTTTCAATCGCATACTGGATCACTTCTTCTGTTTCTGTATCTATTGATGATGTAGCCTCATCAAGAATCAAAATATCAGGATCAAATACTAATGCTCTGACAAAAGAAATCAACTGCCTTTGACCTACCGATAGATTTGCTCCTCGTTCCATTACCATATAATTATACCCATCAACAAGTTTCTGGATATAATCATGAGCTCCTATGGCTTTAGAAGCCTCAAGCACTGTTTCCATTGAAATTTCAGGATCGTTGAGGGTTATATTTTCGAATACGCTACCATAAAAAAGGAAAACATCTTGTAGAACTATTGCCATTCTCGCCCTAAGCTGATGAAGCTTATAAGTTTTTATCTCTTTACCATCAATTATTATATTACCATTATCGATATCATAGAATCGGGTTAATAGATTAATCAATGTACTCTTCCCTGAACCTGTGCTACCAACTATAGCCAAGGTCTTGCCAGCCCCAAGCTTAAAACTAACATCATAAATCACCTGATTCTCCCCATCATAAGCGAAGTTGACATTCCTAAACTCTATATCACCCTTAATCCTGCTTACTTCTATATAACCGTTGTCTGATATCTGCTCCCTTTTATCAAGTACATCAAATACTCGATCGGCAGCAACCATTCCCATTTGCAAGGTATTGAACTTGTCAGCTAACATTCTTACTGGCCTAAATAACAAATCTATATACCATGGGAAAGCTAATAAGGCTCCTAATGAAACACTATCACTAATCACATATCTCGCACCCAAATAAACTAAAAACGCCAGAGCCAGATACTTTATAAATTCTACAGTTGGAAAAAATATCGCATAGTAAGTAATAGCATCCAAGTTGGCTTGGGTATATTTCCCATTAATCTTCTTGAACTTATCCATCTCTTGTTGCTCTGCATTGAAAATCTGAATAATATTCATCCCTGTAATCCTTTCTTGTAGAAAGGCATTCATATTGGATAACTGTGTTCTCACTTTCTCAAAAGCTAGTTTCACCTTCTCTTTAAATATGTAAGTAGCGATCATTAATAGCGGCAAAGTTCCCAGTACTAGTAAGGTGAGTGGCCAGCTCGTAGCAAACATGATCCCTATCACGGCAAAAATTCCTAAAAGGTCAGCAACCATTGTAATGATCCCCTGAGTAAATACCGTATTGATCGTTTCAATATCATTGATCGTTCTGGTAGTTACTCTGCCGATAGGTGTCTGATCAAAAAACCTTAATCGCAAAGAAAGTATATGGCGAAAAACATCAATTCTCAAATTTCGAACTACGTATTGTCCTAATAATGAGCTATAGTATATCATGAAATATCTCAGGACAGATGTAACGACTATTACTACTACGAATACCACTGCAATCTTATAAAGTCCAGGCATATCCTCCAATAGAATATAGTCATCGACCATGACCGAAACCAAATAAGGTCTTAGCATAGAGACAGGAGCTAATATTACTGCCAGAATGATTGTCGACAGAAAAAGAAATCTATACGGACTAGCAAGTCCAACAATTCTGCTGAATAACCCTAAATCAAACTTTTTCTTCTTTTTATCTGCCACGAGGATATTACTATGCTAAATAACAGGCTTATGACTTTATTATTTCCTGTAGTTTTTCAATTTTACTTTTCAACAATGCTTTTAATTCTGGATTAGTCATTCCCCCTTCCAAAAAAATTTGATAAAATCTGGATATTGATAAAGAGTCCACTATGTGAGCTCCCGTACATGGAAAAGAAGTTAGCGCTGATTGTAGTGAGTAGCACCACCTCTTCCGCCAGGCGATGTAGATAATAATAACATGGGTTTAGATTCCCATAACTTACCCTCTATCCTACTAATCCAATCCATGAGATTCTTGAATGCTGCTGTATAACTTCCGTTATGTTCAGCAAAAGAAATGATAATAGCATTAGACTCCCTGATCAGTTTTTTGAACTCAACAGCATGAGGATGAATGCCACTATCATTCTCTCTGTATATTGAATAAATTGACATATCAAAATAATTTAGATCAATGAAATTGACATTAACATCAACTAACTGATTTGCGGCATACCTAGCTAATTGAGCATTTATTGAGTTCCTACTTAAGCTTGCTCCGAAGGTTAGTATTGAATCGTTCATTAGCAATGATTTACAAACGAACGCATCGAATGCTACAAAGTTGAATTATTAGAAATATAGTCTCATAATTGCATCTATGTTTAATGCAATAGTACTCGCTGCAGGAAGATCAGAGAGGATGGGCGTCAGAAATAAGTTAACCCTAAATCTGAACGAGGGTACTATCATATCAACCGTCATAAAGCAACTTAAAAAAAGTCAGGTTGGAAAAATAATCGTAGTTACAGGTCATGAACATAAAGATATAATTGAAGCTATAAAAGGAATTCCTGATTTGCAGATAGTACATAATGCAAAATATAAAAAAGGTCAAATGACCAGTATCAAAGCAGGATTGAGCGGCATAGATACACGTTGTGAAGGTTTCTTAGTATGCTTAGGAGATATGCCTTCAATAACAGGAACAGAATATGATCTGATCATGAATGAATACAGATCTATTAACTCTAATGTGTCACACCCAATAACAAGACCAGTATATAAAGACACCATAGGGCACCCTGTGATATTTCATTCAATTTATAAAAATGAGATTCTCAAAGCTTGGCACAACGCTGATTGTAGACAAGTCATACAACAACACAAAAAGAACTATCATCCTGTACCAGTCAGTTCAGTAAATTTCTTTATGGACATAGACAATGAGGAGGAATATAATAGTTTGATTAAATGCACATCTTGATACATCCTATATAATTAGCTAATGATTAAAAGAGTATTACTATTTAGCATTTTTTCTCTCATATTGGTATCATGTGCATCCGACGTATTAGAATCAAATAATACTGATTGTGGTGGAGAAGTATCATACGATAATGGCATTAAGGAGATTATCGATGAAACCTGCGCATATAGCGGCTGTCATAACGGAGCAGGAAGTGCTCCCGGTGATTATCGCTCATTTGAAGGAATGCAGCGATTTATATATAATGGAAGTTTGGAGAGCGTGTAATAGATGTCAAAGAAAATCCTACAAGAGGGATGCCACCTGACAGGATCATTTATCCTGAGACTCTACAAGATGATTTAACTGAAACGCAACTTGAACTGATTACCTGTTGGATTCAAAACAACTTTCCTGAATAATTTTATTTTAATGGGATATAAGTATATTAGATAAGGTAGCTTATGTAACTGGAGGCTCTAAGGGTATGGATTGGGTATTGCAGAAGCCCTGGCAGCACAAGAAGTCAATGTTTCTATCACTGGACGAAACAAGTCTGCAGTTGAAGCCTCAGCAACCGCAATTAATAAGAAATATCCAGATTCATGCATGGGTATTGTTGCGGACGTCCGTAATCCTGATGGGCAGGTTAATGCTATACAGAATACTATTGCGACGTGGGGGAAAGTAGATATCTGAATAGCCAATGCAGGTCTTGGACATTTTGATTCAATTGAGAATCTATCAATATAACAGTTGAATAAAGTCATTGATATTAATTTGACAGGCACATTTCATACTGTCAAGGCAAGTTTAGAAGCATTAAAAGAAACTCAAGGATATTTCATAATCATAGCAAGTTTGGCTGACTCGAATTTCTTTGCCAATGGATCAGCATATAATGCTAGTAAATATGGTGTAGTTGGATTCACTCAAGCTGTTATGTAGGATCTCAGAAAACATGGAATAAAGGTCACCACTATAATGCTGGGATCTTTGGCAACATACCTTAACAATCATAGGCCTAATGATCAGGATTCATGGAAGATCCAACCTGAAGACTTAGGTCAAATGGTGGTCGATTTACTGAAGATGCACCCGAGAACATTACCGAGTAAAATAGAGGTAAGGCCTTCAATCCACCTAAAAAGTAGTCCTCCCCAAGAGACCAATTTCATTATCTCACAGAATTTGTGCATTAGAATTCTCTCAATCATATGTCTGATACCCTTCTGTAATCCTAATGAAATGATATATCAAAAAACGAAAGCAGATGGGTCAGTAAACTATGATTATGGTCATGTCTGAAGTGTCCCTGATATGAATAGGACGAGAGACACCAATATGGTATATAGAGTGGTCTTGGATATACACAATTCCCCAAAGTCCAATGAAGAGTTAAATCCCAGATCGACACCTTAACACGTTTCATAAATATGTTAGAGCAGGAGTCCCGATAATGAATTTACAAGTAGTTGGAGTATTTCATAATAAAGCGACTAAGGATCTACTGCAACCAAAAGAATATGAGAGTAGACATGGACATGTTAATAAGATCTATGAACTGATTACACAACTATCAGATACTGGAGTAGGACTTATATTTTGTGGACGATCATAGTATTTTAGAGATATCCCCTAAGGACTCTTTCATCCCCAAACTCAGTTGAGCCTATCAGCGATGACAACAATTATGGAACTTTAATAGCAATTAGCTTAAACCCTAATCAACTTTTAGACTTTCGAATTATCAGACTTGTGAGATCCATCACAGAATTGTGGACGTTCTGATTACTTACAAGTGCACATAGGGTACATCTTAGTTTTTTCTACTGTTATTATAATAGGATCGAAATCTGATCCTTTATGAGCCCCGTCGCACAAGGGTTGATTCGTATTCCCCCACAACTGCACCAGAAGTATTTCTTTCCAGCTTCTAATGCTAATCTAATAGGTACAGTACCTCCTACTTTTGGATTAGCCATATTCAAGTTAGTTTAGGTTTTGATTTGATTAGATGATGGCCTAAGCGTATCATAGCAATGCGGTTCATCAAAAGCAAATAAAAACTACGTTTCCAGATGTCTGATATCAAATCAATAAAGTCTTGGGCAGAGGAAGATAGACCAAGAGAAAAACTATCCCAAAAAGGGAAAGAGAGTCTATCAAATGCAGAATTGTTAGCAATAATTATGAGCTCAGGATCGAAAGACGAGTCAGCCGTGAGTTTAGCTAAACGAATCTTGACACAAGCAGAATCACTTAATAATTTGGGAAGGCAAAGTTTAGAGTTCTTCATGAGTTTCAAAGGAATCGGTGAAGCTAAAGCAATTACCATTGCTGCCGCACTGGAATTAGGGAGACGACGACAAGCAGAACCTTCCAAAGAAAAAAAGTCGATAACAAGTAGCGCAGATGCCTACGAAGTCATCGCACATCGATTGGCTGATTTGAATAATGAAGAGTTTTGGGTGGTGCTACTGAATAATAAAAATCACATCATTTCTCAAGAGCGTATATTCACCGGCGGTGTTAGTGCAATAGTTGTTGATGCTAAACTTGTTTTCAAATCAGCATTATCAAAGCTCGCAAGTCGAATTATTCTGTATCACAATCACCCAATTGGCAGTATAAAACCCAGTCAACAGGATATATCACTTACGAAAAAATTGAGTCAAGCCGGTGGGTTTATTAGACATCAGCGTAGTTGATCATATCATCATTGGAGAAAAAGGGTATTATAGCTTAAAAGATGAAGATCTACTGATCTAATTCGTGGTAGAGCTCTATATATTGATCGATAGTCTCCTGCAATAAGAATTGCTTCATTTCAGTATTGTTCCACTCTTCTTTCAGTGCGCTTTGCATAGCCTTTGCTAAACCTGCAGGAGTATGTGAGTCCATAGTAATAAACTGACCACTGACAACCTCACTTAATGCACCTCGCCCTGAACTGACAATCGGTGTCCCTATTGCCATTGTTTCCACTGCAGCATAACAGAAACCTTCACTGTAAGATGGAATTAAAATACAGTGAGCAGATTTAATACTCTTCTTAAGTTCACTAAAGGGTTTACTTGATTCGATAGTCAGTAGGTCCTTTGAAAGATTTAGTTCATTGATCAAAGTCGTAACCTTCTCAAGCAATGGTTCTTCTGGCAAGATCAATTTAACCCTAAAGTTGATAGAAGTCTTGATAAGAGGAATTGCACTGAGTAAAAGATCTATCCCTTTAGAATATCCCACCCGTCCGAAAAATAAGAACTGAAATTCCTCAGGATTTTTTGATCCTTCTAATCCTTCAAAGTCGTTATAATCTATACCATTATAAATTCGAATAAGCTTAGAATCAGGAACACCAACCTCCAACAATGCAAACTTGGTATAATCTGATACCGCAATGAACCTATGAAAAGGAAGTGACCCCAACAACCTTTCAAATGCAGAATTGAGATAACGGCTCAGTGTATTCAGCCAAGGAAGTTCAAACCATAGATTACCCCAATACTCATGAAATGTAATAATGACATTTTTCCGTCTGAGAAGTCCAACAATCCAAGCTGGTAAGCCAGCATTATAAGATGTTGTATGTATCACTTTGACCCCTGAAGCTTGCCATAAACCTGGTATCCATGCTAAAAATGTGAATATATATCTATTGAAAAATCTATATCTAATCACTTCTACGCCTTCTATGATTTCTCTAAATTTTAAACTCGAATCGTACTTATTAGTCAGTACTGTTACTTTATACCCCCTTTTGACTAATTGTCCAGCCAAAGACTTGAATAAGGTCTCTACACCTCCAACATGAGGCTCGTAGTATTCAAGAAGAAATAAGACTTTCATACAGCTCTCTAAGGTTCAAGCTTAGATCTTATTGATGAGCTTAGACTTTTCTTGTTTTCGTATTTCGTTGATACGTTTACGCTCTAATTCTCTTATCTTATTCTCATCAAGGGCAAGTTGCCTGACTAGCTCTGTAATCTTGCGGTCCATATTCTCAATCTTAGCAGATAGATAAAAGGCAAGAATTATAACAAAAGCTAAGGAAACAAAAATGATCGCATTAATATTACTCTTAATCCCAAGCAAATTTGCTAATTGAGTAGAGAACTCATGAGGAACAACCCCTAATACGGCGATAACAGACCAGAAACCTAACCAAATAAAATTGGTGAAGATAAATTTACGTCTACGTCGCAGTTCTACTACAATCCTATAGATGTAATATAATGATAAGGCTGGTGCTATTAGTTGGTAAACCTCCAATGATCTATTATTAGATATAAAAATATACCAATATCATGCCTAAAACTATAATAAATGAATTTAACTGTGTTATACAACTTAAATTGGGGATTTCTACTTAAATAAGTTACACGGCAAAACTCTCCCCACACCCACAAGTGCGAGCAGCATTCGGGTTGTTAAAGTAAAATCCTTTCCCGTTGAGTCCTCCACTAAACTCGAGTGTTGTATTACATAGGTATAAGAAACTTCTTAAGTCTGTAACCACTTTAACTCCGTTGTCTTCGAACACTTGATCACCCTCCTTAGACACGTTGTCAAAATCCATATTATAGGTAAGTCCTGAACATCCACCACTGGTCACAGAGATCCTGACGAAGTAATCTTTTGTCAAAGCTTCTTGACCTTTTAGTTCGGCTATTTTTTCCTTTGCGCTTTCAGCAACGTACAACATAGTCTCAATTGTTTTGGTAAGCAATTAGGCAGTACGGTAACAGATGACTTCTATGTAGAAGTTAATCTGCTATCTCATTTTTAGTCTTATAATCCTTTATAGCTCTCTTTATTGCATCTTCCGCTAATACAGAACAGTGAATCTTAACTGGAGGCAATGCCAACTCTTCTACTATATCCATATTATCTATTTTCATAGCATCTTCGATCGATTTACCCTTTAGCCACTCAGTAGCTAATGAGCTCGATGCAATAGCAGATCCGCAACCAAAAGTCTTGAATTTAGCGTCTTTAATAGTTTGAGATGACTCTTCTACTTCGATTTGTAATCTCATCACGTCACCACATTCTGGAGCTCCGACTAATCCTGTTCCTACAGTGCGCTTTGTTTTATCCAGAGTTCCAACATTTTTAGGATTCTTGAAATGTTCTAAGACTTTTTCTGAATATGCCATTTTGTTCTTAGTTTATTTTGGTAACAAAAATATAATCTATAAAGTTCCTATTCTTCTCTTAATGTTCGGTCCACTCTACCGCCTCTAAATCTATCCCGTCTTTATACATTTCCCATATTGGACTTAGGTCTCTCATGTGATTAACTCCCTTAGTAAGCATGTCTATCGCCATATCAACCTCCTGTTCCTTGGTAAATCTCCCCAAACTAAATCTGATACTGCTATGAGCCAAATCATCCCCCAGGCCTAATGCCATGAGAACGTAAGACGGCTCCAATGATGCAGATGTACATGCACTTCCTGAGGAAACTGCTATGTTTTGGTTAAAGGTCATCATCAATCCCTCCCCCTCGACATGCTTGAATGAAATGTTTGTTACATGAGGCATTCTATGATGAACATTACCATTGACATAAACCTCTTCTAAATTATCCTTCAATCCTTGTTCAAGTTTGTCTCTAAGTTTAGATAGTCGCTTAGCGTCCTGATCCATTTCTAATCTGGCCAACTCTGCCGCAGTACCTAATCCAACTATAGCAGGTACATTTAAAGTTCCTGATCTCATTCCTCTCTCGTGTCCACCACCGTCCTGTTGAGCCGTTACTTTGACTCTTGGATTTTTTCTATTGACAAATAAAGCACCTACACCTTTAGGACCATACATCTTATGTCCTGTAAATGCCATTAGATGTACTCCAGTAGCTTTAGGGTCAACTGGTATCTTACCTACTGCCTGGGTAGCATCACTCATGAATAGCACTCCATATTTAGCACAGATTTCTCCAATTGCTTTCATCGGCTGGATGACTCCAGTCTCATTATTAGCCCACATTATAGATACTAATATAGTCTTATCAGTAATCGCAGCTTCCAACACCTCAAGGTCAACCAAACCATCACCTTTTACAGGTAAGTATGTTACATTAGCACCCATCTTCTCTAACTTTTTGCACGAGTCCAATACTGCCTTGTGCTCAGTAGTAAGGGTAATGATGTGATTACCTTTTCTGCGGTACATTTCAAATACTCCCTTCAATGCTAAATTATCAGATTCTGTGGCCCCAGAAGTAAAAATGATCTCTTTGGAACTTACATTAATAAGTTCAGCAACTTGCTCTCTCGCATAGTCTACTCCCTCTTCTGCCTCCCAACCAAATGGATGACTACGACTGGCCGCATTACCAAAATGGTCGTAAAAATATGGCAACATAGCCTTAACCACTCTTGGATCACAGGGAGTGGTCGAATTATTATCTAAATAAATTTTTTGTATCGACATGCTCTTATATATTTAACAATCCATAATCGAACAATCATGAGTTTCAAATGGTTGTGCAAGTTTAGATATTATTATGATGACAAACCTGAATAATTTCGGGTTGTGTAGCAGCTATTTTAACTTTTAATTCAAAAGATCTAATAACACATATTAAGTAGCTTTAATATGTACCTTTGAAAGCTAAATATGGGCTTGCAATAAAGTGAAATCAATAAATCCAAGATTAGACAAAATACTGAAACCACAGGCTCTGAACGTCAAAGAGGCCAACTATTATATAGAGGGAATTATCGAAGCTCAAGATTTTCTGGTACTTGCTGAAGCCATTACCCTTTTAGAAAGTGAGCACTCGGACCATAGACAGATTGCGAATCAAATATTGATAGCCTGTGAGCAGCTTAACTCTTACTCAAAAAGAATAGGAATAACAGGCTCCCCAGGCGTTGGTAAAAGTACATTTATCGAATCAGTGACTCCTTTTCTAATATTGGCTGATTACAAAGCAGCAATTTTGACAATTGATCCAAGCAGTATTGACAATCGAGGCAGTATACTCGGAGATAAAACACGCATGTATCAACTTACCCAAAATAACAGAGTTTTTGTAAGACCCAGCCCAAGCCGTAAATTCCTCGGCGGCACTCATGCCATGACTTATGAAGCCGTTGTTATGTGTGAAGCAGCGGGAATCGAAACAATCATCATTGAGACAGTAGGTGTAGGACAATCAGAACATACGGTCGGGGACATAGTCGATTGTACAATATTATTACTGCTCCCGGGTTCAGGGGATGAACTACAAGGAATAAAGAAAGGTATCACTCAAATAGCTGATATCATCGTGATCAATAAATCTGATGGTGATAGACTAAATCTTGCTCGCAAAGTAGCCCAAGACTATAAAGTCGCTACTCACATTACTGAAAAAAATAAGCAAGTATGGTCCATTCCAGTCTGCTTACACTCATCTACTGACCCAGAATTTGATATTCAAGTAACAAACCACTTATCTGACTTTTTCTCCTATTACAATTCTGAAAACTTAAGATTAGAACATCGGAATGCGATCAAGGTGAAAGTTATTAAATCAAGAATAGAATATCATCTTGAAGAAGTTCTAAAAAAGAAAATATCTGCCAATAGGCATATTACAGAAATCCTCAAATCAAGCAACAGCTACCCATTTGCTACTATCGAAAATTTAATGAAAAACATAAACTTAGATCTGTCATGTCGTTAAGGATTAGGAAAGCTTATGAAGTATTAGTAGCCTTATTTATTTTTTGGACCATTCTAATTGGCCAAGATCAGGATTATTTCAGGTCACCTATACGTCACGACATAAAATTATCTGGTTCTTTTGCTGAACCTAGATCTGCCCATTTCCATGCAGGAATAGATTTTAAACAAAAAAAAGGTGTTCCATATGATACAATATATGCGGCTGCTGACGGATTTATATCACGCATAAACATAATGCCTGACGGATACGGCAATGCCTTGTATATAGATCATCCTAATGGATACACCACTGTTTACGCTCATTTACATCATTTCAATGAGCCGATCGTAGATTACATCTCCGATGTAATGATTAATAAGAGAATCCATAAAATAGAACACTATCCCAAAGCCCAGAAACTAAAAGTAAGTAAAGGTGACTATATTGGAATACTTGGAAATACTGGTCGATCTTTTGGAGCACATTTACATTTTGAAATTAGAAAGACTGATAGTGAAACGCCAGTCAATCCAGCACTTTTCAACTTAAAGCCCGAGGATAATCTTCCGCCGACAATACGAGGAATAGTTATCTATAGTTTAACGCCAGATGGAGAGGTATTAGATCAAGACTATTATGACGTTGTGGTAAATAATAAAAACAGATATACATTAAAGCAAGATCTAATTAAGACAGACGCTCTAATAGTTGGAATTGGGATTCATGCCTATGACACCATGAATGGTGCAAGTAATCATAATGGTGTATATGGTGTAAGCTTAAAAAATAATGGTAGAGAAATCCACGGTTTTAAAATGGATAGTATATCATTCGATCATAGTCATTATATACATGCCCATATGGACTATGAAGCCAAGATTAATAATCGTTATATATCTAAGTGTTATAATCTTGATAGCAATCCGCTAGAGATATATGATACTACTTTGACATCAGGTAGAATTATCACTTCTGATCTTGTAGCTAATCATTTTGAGATCGATGTTTATGATATTGAAGGAAATAGTGCCACTGTAGGATTCGATCTCATCAGACAACATGACGAGTTTAAACCAAAACAGATAGATAACACCTATATGAGAGTCACTCCCGCTAAGCCAATAAGTGGTTCCGGTGGGAAATTTAAGTGGGAGACTCCCGAGGGAATAGTAGAAAAACCAGAATATCTCAAAATAGACACTAATGGAGATACTCTGATTATCAGAGGCATAGGTGAAGTTCCTATGTTCAGATACCTAAAATTCAGTTACATTTCAGATCAAGAATTGGCTAAATCAACAATGATAGCTACTCAAAATAAAAAGGGAGAACTCATGAGTCTGGGATGTGTGGCTCAGGACTCTATAACTCTAATCACATTTGTGAACCGGACTGGACGATATTGGATTGACAAAGACACTATTGCACCAAATATAAATGTACTTAATCTACCAAAAGGGTTAAGTAGGAGAATCAGATTCGAAATGTCAGATAATTACGAGTCATCATTCTCTCGTGACCAATTGAGATTTGAAGTTTACATTGACGATACATGGGTATTATGCCGGCATGATATTAAGAATAATATAGTATGGCACGATATAGAGTTTAAACCCACAAATCAAAGACACGACCTAAAAATTAAGGTCTCTGATAGCTGTGGTAATGTCAGAGAGAAAACCAAGAGCTTCAAATACTAATTTGTTTAAGATTAAACACTTATTTCTTAAACATTATGGCGCTTCTATTATTTATTCATTCAAATCTTGATATGACAACACTAAAAGTTGGCGACAAAGCACCAGATTTTAAATCTGTAGATGAAAACGGCAATGTAATAGCGCTTAAAGATTATGTTGGAAAGAAGCTTATACTTTTCTTTTATCCAAAAGATGATTCGCCTGGATGTACAAAAGAAGCCTGCAGTTTAAGAGATAATTATAGAGCTCTAACTAAAGCAGGTTATACTATATTAGGCTTCAGCCCAGATAAATACACTAAACACAAGAAGTTCATTGATAAATATGAATTTCAATACTCGTTAGTGGCTGATCCTGACAAAGAGATTATAAAGAATTACGCCTGTTGGGGTCCAAAGAAATTCATGGGCAGAGAAGTAATCGGAGTGTATAGAACAACATTCTTAGTAAATGAAAAAGGAATTATTGATCATATCTTCATTAAGGTTAAAACTAAAGATCACGCACAACAAATATTGGATCAAGTAGAACAAATGCAGACTGCTTAATCGAAGAACAGCTTAGAACTTATATGATCTGACAGATACCAATTCTGAGTAGTAATCCTTACTGAATCAGCTATATCAAGAACCACCCCTTTTGAGGTCATTTCGTTCGTTAGTTTATAGAAATGGTTGACTATATCTGTAGAAAACGAATTTATTCTTGATTTAGCAACTCCTTTCGCTTGACGAAGGCCTAACATTATAGTTTCATTATAAACATCGGCTTCGGATAGTTCTTCTTTCTCCTGTTTTAAGCTGCTCTCTTCCATGTGCTTGATGTATTGCATATTATTACTACAGTTCCAATATCTCACACCATCAAAGTAAGAATGTGCCCCTGGGCCAATACCTAAGTAATCACCATGAGCCCAATAATTAGTATTGTGTCGAGAATGCAAGCCTGGTTTACAGAAATTAGAAATTTCATAATGATCATAACCACCAGCACTAAGTAGGTCATGACCTAACATGAACTGATCAAATTGTATGTTTTCTTTCAGGGATTGAATCTTACCTTGCTCTTGCCACTTGTGAAAAGCCGTTTGTTCTTCTATCGTCAGGTTATAACAGGAGATATGCTCTGGAGCATACGAGACTATTTGTTCCAAGTTTGCTTTCCACTGATCCATATCGCTATCAACTAAGCCAAACATTAAATCGACACATAAGCTCTCTATTCCTACTGCTCTAATATGTTCAATAGCCATCCTGCCTTGATCAGCATTATGAGCACGATTCATAAATGATAGGTCATGATCAAAAAAAGATTGTATACCCATACTGACCCTATTCACCCCAGCCATTACTATTTCTTCGCAATACTTTAGGGTTATATCTTCAGGATTTACCTCCAGAGTTATCTCGGCATCAGAGTTGATATCGTAGCGTTGATTTATGAGTACCAAGAATCTTCTGATATTTGAGGGCTCCAGAACAGAGGGTGTCCCTCCTCCAAAATAAATAGAATCAATTTGATTGACTATCGGACGATTTGCCGCCTGTTTCGTTTCAAGGAGCATTGCCTCGATCATGCGATCAATATAAGTCAGATTAGTCGAGAAGTGAAAATTGCAATAGTGACAAGCTTTACGACAGAAAGGTATGTGCAAATAAATTCCCGCCATCCTATTTAACCCTAATCATTGAAAGACCATCTCGATATGGGAGTAATACAACTTCTACTCTTGAATCTTTCGCCACAGTTCTGTTAAACTCATCTAATGCTAATGCCATATTCGACTTTTTCTCATGAACCACCTCCCCTTTCCATAGAACATTATCTGCAATTATAAGTCCACCACGACACATCTTGGTTAGCATCAACTCATAGTAATCCATATACTCCCTCTTACCAGCGTCTATGAATAACATATCAACAGGTCCTCTTATTTGATCTATGGTATTCAGCGCTGTATCATTTATCAGTTCCACTTTATGAGCAATTGGTTTAATCATCATGTTAATAAAATCAATTCTTAGAGCATCCTTTTCAACAGTCAGAATCTTACCATCAGTGGCTAGGCCTTCTGCCAAGCAGTATGTACCATAGCCTGTAAAAGTTCCCAACTCAACTATTAAGCTCGGCCGCATTATCTTACTGAGCATACTTAATAATCTCCCTTGAATATGGTCAGTAGCATCGAATGGCTTCAATGTGTTGAGAAATGTACCCCTAGCAATATCATATATCTCTTCGTTCGCTAAGGAACACATCTGCTCTGCGTAATGCCTAATCTTAGGATCATCATTGATTTTGGACATAGAAGTTCGCTTTCGGTACGAATATTGGCCTTTCAGCATTAATAATTGGTTTTTTTGGGTCAATAAATTTGATCCTGTTGTTCAAACTTGAAGACAGGATTTTTTTATATCTCTTCACTGATCGTAACTTACTGCAATGGATTTGGCGAAACGACAGAAGAAAGAAAAGAATATTATTAAGGCGGCTGAGCAAATTTTTGCAGAATCAGGTTTCTATAACGCCAAAATGGATGACATCGCACAGAGTGCGGGAATTACTAAGGTTACACTATACAGTTATTTCCAGAGTAAGGAGAATCTATATCTCGCCATCATTTATAAAGGGTTTCAGGTTCTCACTGAGATATTTTATGATGTCATAAACGATAATCGATGTAATACCGGTTATGATTCAACCATGGCAATCTTCAATTCATTCTATGAGTTTTGTGAATCCAACTTCCTCTATTCAGAGGCCATTTTAGATTATTTTTCAATCATTCGCAATACGGTCAGAACTGATAATGCTAACCAGGATATAAGAGAGAGTATCTTTTTCTTGAAATTGCAAGACATTCAGAATATTCCATTAAAGCTAACGGCCAAAGAAATCATAAGAGGAAAACAGGATGGCTCTATAACTGCGAATATAGATCCTATGCTCAGCACAATCCAAGGATGGACCATGGTAGTTGGATATATCAAACTTCTTATTGCTTCAGGAACTAAAGGTTTAACCTTGATGAGTGTAGATCTTAAGTCTCTCAAGACCTTAAGTCTTGATATGGCTAAAAATTCATTAAAATCTAATTAATAGAAACCTTGGCAAACGTCAATTTTTGGCATAACTGTTATCTTATTGGCGTGCATGACAATTGAAATTGAACTAATTTTAAATTTTTTAGAAAAAATAAAATGTATAAATTATGTCTAATTATGTGAGCGTAGATCATCTGAAATTTCTATTAGATGAAGTACACAACTTAGAAGAAGTATTAGGGTTAGATAGATTCTCCGACTATGATATGGAGGGTATTAACATACTATTGGATTCATCCAAAGAGCTATCAGACAAAGAGCTTTTCCCATATTTTACCGAGATGGACAGAGTAGGTGCTAAATATGAGAATGGTACCATCACTTGTCATCCTCAAATCGAGAATGTTATGAAGATGTATGGTGAGAATGGATTTATATGCCCACACTTCGATTATGAAGAAGGTGGATCTCAGATGCCTCATATGGCAAGCTTAGCTGTAGGATTTATCAGCACTGCTGCCAATAACACAGCAGTAGGTTATCCCGGACTTACAGCAGGAGCAGCAGGACTAATCAGATCATATGCTTCAAAGGAGTTATTTGATACATATGTGCCCAAAATGATGGCAGGAGAATGGGGTGGAACAATGGCACTTACAGAACCTCATGCTGGTAGTTCACTATCTGATATTGTGACGTCAGCTAGGTTGATTGAAGATGGTTCATATAACATAGAGGGTCATAAAATTTTCATTTCTGCAGGTGATCACCAATGTTGTGAGAATATAGTTCATCTAACATTAGCAAGAATTGAAGGAGCCCCTGCAGGCACCAAAGGGATATCACTTTTTGTTGTACCAAAATACATGCCTACAGAAGATGGCTTAATCGATAACGACGTATTTACAGCTGGAGAGTTTGAAAAAATGGGTCAGCGAGGTTATGTTACTACTCACTTAGTATTCGGTGATAAACAAAATTGTAAAGGATTCTTAGTTGGTGAAGCTAATCGGGGTCTTAAGTATATGTTCCAAATGATGAATGGGGCAAGGTTAGAAGTAGGATTGACTGCTGCAGCTATTGCTTCAGCAGCCTATCACCAATCGCTACAGTATGCTAAAGAAAGATCACAAGGTAGAAAGCTTGACGGTTCGGGAGGCAAGAATATCAATGCATCACAAACTCTAATCATCAATCATCCTGATGTAAGAAGGATGCTACTATTACAAAAATCAGTTGTAGAAGGCTGCGCCAGTTTGCTCATCTTATGTGGTAAGTACTTAGATATGTCTCATTATGCTGCGGATGAAACTACGAAAGAAAAATATCATGACTTGTTAGAGTTACTAACTCCGATAGCTAAGACCTATCCTTCAGAGATGGGTAGAATCTCTACTTCTAATGGCATGCAGGTATTAGGAGGCTATGGTTTTACCACAGATTTTCCATTAGAACAATTATATAGAGACATCAGGATCACTGCCATCTACGAAGGAACAACTGGAATCCAGTCTTTGGACTTGTTAGGCCGCAAGGTCCTTATGAAGAATGGAGCTGCCCTAATGAGCCTAATGCAAGAAATTAATAATGACATTGCCCTTGCCGAAACTTATGAGGACCTAAAACCATACACCGACAAATTAAAATCAGCTTTACAGCAAACTCAGAAAGTATTAGTTCACTTGAGTCAATTTGCATTAGCCGGTAAGTTCGAAAGGTTCTTAGCCGATGCAACTATATTCATGGAGATGACCAGTACGGTCATCATAGCTTGGCAATGGATCACCATGGCAAGCAATGCTAAACAAGCGTTGGTGACTGGACAACTCAATCAATCGCAACAGTTCTATGAAGCTCAGATTCATACTATGAAATTTTATTTTAAATATGAATTGCCGAAGATTAAGGGTCATATTGAAACTTTATTATCAGATGAAGTTTTAACTATTGCAGAAGAAAAAGCAGTTGAGGCCTTTTCTTAATAATTAACTCATAAAAACAATTTAAAAAATGGACGCTACTGCTTTATTAGCACAGTTAAACGATCAAGCACAAAAAACAGATCCTATTGGTGCTACTATTAAGTTCGAGGTTGATGATCATATAGTTTTCATCGATGGCACAGGCGACTCAAACGTTGTAAGTCAAACAAACGATGACGCGGATTGTACGATTACTACAAGCTTAGATACCCTGATGAAATTACAGAGTGGTGATCTTAACCCAATGATGGCAGTTATGGGAGGAAAGATAAAAATTAAAGGTGATATGGGGCTTGCTATGAAGCTTCAATCTTTATTGGGATAATACTGTTGCAGTTTCAGCTGTATTTACAATGCATTAAGGGGTTCAATTTTGGTCCCCTTTTTTTATATCAATTCGCGCAATAAAAGTTGCTAAATAATTCTATTGCGGTGACACTGTCAGAATCAACCAATTCATTAATTCTTGGACTTATCTGCTTGAGTGCAGATTTGATAGATTCAGACGATCCGCTGACTATAACTTCTGGTTTATTCAGTAATAGTTTAACTAATAATCGCTCTAATTCATCATTGATTTCATCAGGCGTTGTGTTCTCGTCTTTCGCTAGCAATTCATATAACCAACTATAGTTCGCACTATAGAAGTTATCCCAATTCATCAAACTTTGTCCAATAGCCTCAGTTTGTTTTAGCATAACCTTGGATTTCCTAATTATGTAACCCCCAAACCTATTTTCTGCTTGACATACAGTGCTATGATCGGGTTGTCACCTAACCAAAACAAAAATCTTACCAATTCATAATTAGACTAACGAGAAGAGGTCAATAAGAGCTCCAATGCAGTATATTTCAATTCAAAACTTTTAGCTAAATATTCACTCGTAATATGTCCATCATAAGCATACACCCCACGAATTAAGCCAAGGTTTCCGTATAGTAGCCTGTTAATTTTAGCTGGAGCAGCTAATCTCAATATCGCCGGAGTAATAACATTACTGATCGCTAAAGAACTGGTTCTTGGCACCTTAGATGCCATATTTGGCACACAATAGTGAATTACATCATGCTTAAGAAATGTAGGATTTTTATGCGTAGTCATATGGGACGTTTCGATACATCCACCTTGATCTATACTTACATCAATAATGACAGCCCCTTTCTTCATATTACTGACCATCTCCTCCGTTACGAGAACTGGCGCTCTTCCACTCTTGCCATGCATAGCGCTTAAAACTACGTCAGCACTAGTTAACTGATATGCCAAATATTCAGGGTTGATAGACGAAGTATGTAGCTGCCGTCCTACCTTATCCTGCAATCGGATTATCTTGTTGATATCATTATCAAAAACTCGTACGGAGGCTCCAAGACCTATAGCAGTCTGGGCAGCATGCTGACCTACAACTCCTGCACCCAAAATCAAAACTTTAGATGGAGGCACGCCAGAAACCCCTCCCAATAATACACCTCGACCCCCTCCATAGACACTTAGTAATTCTGATGCAGTTTGGATTGCTATACGCCCTGCCATCTCTCCCATCATTCTGAGTACAGGAAAAGTACCATCACTGTTCTGGAGATAATCCATAGCAATAGCCACAACCCTCTTTTCTTTAAGGCATTCTAAGTAGGACTTATCAATTAATGGTAAAGGAAGCATGGTCAGAACTATTTGCCCGCCACTCAATTGAGTCATTTCATCCTTATTAAGCGGGGACGACTTAATAACAATCTCACAGTTCAGTATTTTATTCTTGCCATTTACTATCTCGGCCCCTGCAGATGCATAATTATTATCGCTGTAACGAGCCATTTTCCCGGCTCCTGCCTCAACCATTACTTTATGACCATACCCAACAATAGTTCTTATTGAATAAGGAACTAATGCAACTCTATTCTCATGATCAAAATCCTCTTTTAACACACCAATTGTAGCTCCTTCATTCTTTCCTAATACCTCTAGAGTCTCAACCTGAGTTTCATACTGTCCTTGTGTAAAAAAAGTCGAGAACTTATATTTTTCTCCTCTTGGCATACTAGCTTATTTTCACAATCCGCTCCTTTTCTTCATTCATTGAAATACTGATGAAAATACAGCTATCTTTTAAAATTGGAAACGCCAGTTCAGGCCACTCAATAATGCATAGTTGACCAGAATAAATATATTCCTCAAACCCGATATCCAACAGGTCATCTATTGACTCTAATCTGTATAAGTCCATATGATAAACCATGCCACGCTTAGACATATACCCATTAACTATTGAGAAAGTGGGACTATTGACTAAATCGTCCGAACCTAAATACTTCATTAATGCCTTTACAAAGGTTGTTTTACCAACTCCCAAATCTCCTTGTAGCGCAACTATAGAGTGATTAGGCTGAGCCAATCTATTATCTAAATGAATTACAATCTTAGACCATTCTTGTTCATTTTTCAATCTATATGTCATAGTCTTTTGCTAAGCTTTCAACATTAAATAAAAAACTAATTGAAAATAGGTCAAAAGTACAGAAAATGAGGGACTTACATATTAACTAAAATTACTTTGATGCTTCATTTATTCGTATATTTAGGGCTTGGATTTAACGCTCCTCAAGAAAAAGATATGGAAGAAAATAAACAACAGTATAGTGCAGATGATATTACAGCGTTGGAAGGCTTAGACGCCGTAAGAAAACGCCCTGGGATGTATGTAGGAAGCACTGATGTAAAAGGGCTTCATCACTTAGTCTGGGAAGTAGTTGATAATAGTATAGATGAGCACCTTGCTGGACATTGTAGTCAGATAGATGTAGTCATACATGCCGATAACTCTATCAGTGTGACTGATGATGGTCGAGGAATTCCAGTTGGGATGCACCGAAAGCTTAAAAAATCAGCTTTGGAGGTTGTTATGACTGTTCTCCATGCTGGTGGAAAATTCGATAAGAACACATATAAAGTTTCAGGTGGGCTCCACGGTGTAGGGGTCTCCTGTGTAAATGCCTTGTCCAGTTTTCTCAGAGCAAAAGTAAATCGTGATGGAAAAATCTGGATGCAAGAATATTCTGATGGCAAGCCTATCTCTGAGGTAAAACAAATCGGAAATACCGGTACTACAGGAACTACTATTAAGTTCACACCGGATTCAGAGATCTTCAGAGAAACGACGGTCTACAAGTACGAGATTCTAGCTACCAGAATGAAAGAGCTTTCTTATCTGAACTCTGGTTTAGTACTTACCTTAACTGATGAGCGAGAAAAAGAAGCAGATGGATCATTCAAAAATGAAAGGTTCTTTTCTGAAGGTGGACTAACAGAATTTGTAAAGCACTTGGACCAAAATCGCCCACCACTTATCAATGAACCGATTCATGTAAAAGGATCAGAAGACCATGTTGAAGTTGAAGTAGCCCTACAATACAATACTTCATACAAAGAGAATATATACTCTTTCGTTAATAATATTAATACTCGAGAGGGAGGTACTCATGTTAATGGATTCCGTAGAGCGGTAAACAGAGTATTCACTCAGTATGGGAAGGACACTGGTATGTTCAGCAAGGTAAAGTGCAATATCTCGGGGGAGGATTTCAGAGAGGGACTTACAGCGGTTATCTCTGTTAAAGTACCTGAGCCTCAATTCAAGGGACAAACTAAAGGTGAATTAGGAAACTCAGAAGTAACAGGTATCGTCTCTCGTGCTGTGGGAGATGTACTTAAGTATTACTTAGAAGAAAATCCATCACAAGCCAAGCGCATCGTTGAAAAAGTTATTCTTGCTGCTACTGCTCGCCATGCAGCTCGAAAAGCAAGAGAGATGGTACAGCGTAAGACTGTACTAACTAGTGGTGGCCTTCCAGGCAAATTATCTGATTGCAGCTCGAGAAACCCTGAAGAATGTGAAATATTTTTAGTTGAGGGAGACTCAGCAGGAGGAACAGCTAAGCAAGGACGGGATAGGAACATTCAGGCAATCCTACCTCTTAGAGGTAAGATTCTCAATGTAGAGAAAGCGTTAGAGCATAAGATCTATGAAAATGAAGAGATAAAAAATATGTTCACCGCACTTGGTGTGAACATTGAAGAAGTAGAAGGTGAACGTATACTTAACATAGATAAATTGAGGTATCATAAAATCATAGTCATGTGTGATGCCGATGTAGATGGTAGCCACATTGTTACCTTGATCCTCACTTTCTTTATGAGATATATGAAACCATTAATAGAGATGGGTAACATCTATATCGCTGCACCTCCGCTCTATAGAGTTAGTAAAGGAAAGCAATTCCGTTACTGCTGGAACGAAGAGGAAAGATCTGATGCAATCAAAGCCTATGCTGGAGAAGGAGGAGATGAATCAAAAGTAAAGACACAGAGATATAAAGGATTAGGAGAAATGAATGCAGAGCAGCTCTGGGAGACAACAATGGATCCAACAACGAGAATGTTACGACAGGTAACTATCGAAGATGCATATATCGCTGATCAAGTATTCACTATGCTCATGGGAGATGAAGTTCCTCCTCGTAGACAGTTTATCGAAGAGAATGCCACGTATGCCAACGTAGATATTTAGCCTAACAGATTCAATGTTAAAAAGAGAAACCACCTCAGAGGAAGATGACTTCCTTTCACTGCATCAACCAAAAAATAAATCCTATTACTATATTTTCTAAGCTTGAAACGTTTCAGGAAGTAAAGGGCCACTACCTTTATAACTTCTATTTATTAAATATAATGAAAACGGTTTTTTTCATACTCTATTCAAGTTATTGTGTTAAATCTGTAATATTTTCAAAATAATAGGATAGTCGTACTAATGAGTTCTTTATATAAATATTCTTGGAACTTCTTTAGGCAGACTGCTGTATCTTTAAATTATATGTGGTATTCCCTCATTATTGGTTTATTTATCTCCTCATTGAATCTTATTCCCAATGAGCTACATGATTTGCATCTGAGCAAAACTGATATCAATTACAACAGCGAAAATCAGGCGATAGAAATTAGTCTTCATCTGTTCATCGATGATTTAGAATTAGCTTTAGAGGTCTATGGGCAAGGGAGTCTATTGATCTGTACGGAAAAAGAAAGCTCCAGTGCAGAAACCTATATTGCCCAATACATAAAGGATCATCTGAAAATAAGAGTAGATAATCAAGAGCATCAAATAGAATACATTGGAAAGGAAGCGAGCGATGACTTAATGGGAGTATGGTGCTATTTTGAACTAACTAATATCGCCGCACCTAAATCTTTCAATGTTTCAATAGATTTTTTCAATGAGCTTTACGATGATCAAAAAAATGTTCTTTTAATCAACTACAATGAGGACAATAAAGAATATTTTCTTTTAAATAAAAACAAAGAGCAAGCTCAGTTGTCCATTAATCATGAATAAGTTGCTCAAGCAGATTTTCATCCTCCCTGTTCGCATCTATCAAATCACCCTCTCCCCAATACTTAGCACTTATATGGGAATGAAGTGTCGATATGAACCATCATGTTCGCATTACATGATTCATGCAATAGAAGAATGGGGCGTTATAAAAGGAATAATCCTTGGGTTGAAGCGAATCGGCCGATGCCAGCCCTGGAGTGGATTTGGTCCAGATCCAGTTCCAGAAAATCCTAAAAAGAAAAAACATGCTGATTCGACCGAGAAGAAATAGAAAATCAGAGTCTATACGCAGACTTAGCCAAGAAACTATATTGACCACAGATGATCTAATCTATCCATTATTTTTAGTGGAGGGTAAAAAAATCAAAGAAGAGATATCGTCTTTACCTGACAATTATCGACTCTCATTAGATGAGATGCTCATAGAAATACAAGAGGCGACCAATTATGGCATCCATAGTTTCATAATCTTTCCTAAGATCCCGGAAAATCTAAAAGATAAAGTCGCAAGTTACAGCTACAGTGCAAAGAACTATTACCTCCATGCAGCAACTGAAATCAAATCAAAATTCCCCAGTATCAATATCATCAGCGATGTAGCGATGGATCCCTACAATATAGATGGTCATGATGGTATCGTGGAAAATGGAGAAATTCTAAATGATGCCTCTATCGAAGTATTAGTCCAGATGTCAGTGGCCCAAGCAAAAGCTGGCTTCGACATATTAGGTCCTTCTGATATGATGGATGGACGAGTTGGCGCTATGAGATCAGCTCTCGATCAAGCTGGTTACTATAACACAAGCATTATGTCTTACACGGCCAAATATGCCAGTGCCTTCTATGGTCCTTTCAGAGATGCCTTAGCAAGTGCGCCGGTAGACAATGAAGGGATTCCAAAGCATAAAAAGTCCTATCAAATGAATCCTGCCAATAAGAAAGAAGCGCTGATAGAAGGAGCATTAGATGTACAGGAGGGAGCAGATTTTCTGATGGTTAAACCCGCCCTCAATTATCTGGATATCATACGCTTGATGAAGGAGAATTTCAATTTACCCATCGCAGCATATCATGTAAGTGGAGAGTGCGCTATGCTGATAGCCGCCTGTCAGAATGGTTGGCTTGAATATGAAAAAGCGATGCCAGAAACCTTGCTATCTCTGAAAAGAGCAGGGACAGATGCGATAATCACGTACTTCGCAAAAGATTATGCCAAGATGATAAATGGTTAGTACTTCTTACTTTTTATCCCAGGCGTAATTAATCTTTTTATATTCGGCTATGTCCTCACCACTAGGGAATGTTACACTATCCATAACGTCCAGTCGACTTTGGAAATCTAACTGATCTATGTAGTACTTTTCTCCATCATAATTAGGTAGTATATAAATCTGGATACCTAATCTGCCCTTGAGGTCAAGCCACGCATAATCGAAGCCTTGTGACTGATCAGAACTGCCACTGAGGTCGTGAAAATCATGAAACTCCCACTCTCTCCCTCCTATCCCAGTACTGTACATACCAATTAGGCGCTTTAGTTTAAGCAGATTTACTGCTGTTCCAGTTTGGAACTGGTCATGCAGTGGCTTTTCTCTATTAGTTTTAATAGACTTAAGCACTAAGTCAGCATACTCTTTAGCTGTTTCTGCTAATTGAAACGGTAAATCCGCGATCGTCTTATTCGAGGATTCGGACGAACTTTGACCTCCTCCACAAGAAGAAAGACTAATAAATAATGCACATAATACAAGGATGCGAAAAACAGCAGATTTCATGATGCCTATGGTGATCGATATTAAAAAAGACGCAAACATGAACAATTTATTTCACTATTACCAAGGGGTTACCCCTATTTAAAAAGAATCTCTTTGTCAAACCCAATATTGTAGTAACACGTTTTAACCTCCTTTAACCACTATTGAATGGTTCATCATCTTTAGACTGTCTGAGATAAGTTCCTAACTTTAGACAATGCAATCCTTAGATAGATTTATAGCCTCTTTTGCAAGCTTTACTTGGGGACTTCCATTAATTATTTTATTAATAGGAGGAGGACTCTATCTCTTGATACTGTCAAGATTTCTTCCCTTTAGATACCTGACACTTGCCATAGATCTCTTAAGAGGTAAACATCAAGAAGAATCTGCTAAAGGTGATATCACACACATCCAAGCCCTGAGTACTGCACTATCATCTACTATTGGCATGGGGAATATAGCCGGCGTAGCAGTCGCTATTAGTATTGGCGGACCTGGTGCTATCTTTTGGATGTGGGTTAGTGGAATTGTAGGTATGTCAACAAAGTTTTTCACCGGAAGTCTGGCAATTATGTATCGAGGATATGACTCTGAGGGAAATATTCAGGGTGGTCCGATGTACTTTATTCAAGAGGGGTTAAGTAAAAAATGGCATTGGCTTGCGACATTCTTTGCATTAAGTGGGTTAATCGGTGCACTACCTGTATTCAATGTCAATCAGTTAACTCAGGCCGTTAGGGACATTGTTTTAATCCCAAATGGTTGGTATATGGGCGTTAGTAGTGACGCCATAGTTGGAGTCGTGTTGGTGTTATTGGCCGCTATAGTCATATTCGGAGGCATATCTAGGATCAGTAAAACTGCTGAAAAATTAGTACCATTTATGGTCGTGATCTACTTCTTATCAGTTCTATACGTTCTTGCTGTACACATAGATCGTGTACCTTATTATTTATCCCTGATCATAACGGATGCTTTTAATGCCAGTACTTATAACGGGGACTCGATGTTTGGAGGATCATTAGGAGGGTTAATTTTATTGGGTATTAGACGGGGAGCGTTTAGTAATGAGGCCGGTATCGGAACAGCACCAATGGCTCATGGTGCTTCTAGAACTAATGAACCCATCAAAGAAGGACTGGTATCTATGTTAGGACCATTCATGGATACCCTTGTAGTCTGTACACTTACTGCATTGGCAATCCTGGTTACAGATGCCTGGCAATTAAATGAATCGAATGGAGTGAGCCTGACAGCTGGCGCTTTCACCCTGGCAGCACCACAATTTGGCTCATATATCCTACTGTTATGTATAGCTGTGTTCTCAATTTCCTCCCTATTCAGTTTCAGCTATTATGGAACCAAATGTCTCTCCTTCTTATTGGGTGCCGAGCATAAATATTGGTACAGATACTTTTATCTAATAAGTATAATGGTAGGTGCCGTTACCAGTTTAGACATGATGATCAACTTGATAGATGGTTTTTATGCATTAATGGCTATTCCGACTATGACAGCTACATTAATCTTAGCACCTAAAGTTGTCATGGCGGCAAGAGATTACTTTAACAAAATCTGATTAAGTCCAATTCCAATACACAATACTCCATGGATACCCATCAGGTGCCTCATAATTCAATAAAGACTTAAAACCTTGATTTTGATGTGCACGAATCGACCGAGTATTAAATTCTGATATCTCAGTAATTACGAGATCGAAAGAATGGCACATCTTATCTCTTAAGAAATCATACATTTTATAAAATATATTTTGTCCCCTAAACTCTTTAGAGACACATACCTGACCCATCACGAAATAGGACCTATCCCTAAGCGACTCATGATTGGATCGAGCTTGATCAATCTGATCAAACATTGGTAGTAGTATCGGCATAATTTCTTTATGATGCTGCATCATGACCAAACAGTATGCGATAACGTTCTCATTTTCAGTTGCGATAACATGAGGATAAGGGCTATTCATTATCTTAAGGTCCTCAACAGAATATTCACAGGTAACAAAACCCTGACTTTCTTTCTCCGTAGAACTCAGTTGTCTTGGTAGGTTCAAAAGTTGGAGTTTTTTAATCCTTACCAGATCATCTTCAGTTTCAACTAATCGAACTTCAATCATATTATTAAATTACAGATTGAATGAATAAATCAGATATCTAATCGATTACAATTTGGTAATCAATCTAAGATTAGTTGTGTTATCTAATTATATGAAATATCAGAATTCACTTTCATTTGCTAAAGGCAATGATGAGAAAGATCCTCTGAAATCCTTCAGATCCCTTTTTAACATTCCAACTAATTCAAATGGAGAGCAACAGATCTACTTCTGTGGTAATTCCTTAGGCTTAGCTCCTGTAAGTGTTGAAGAACTTCTGGACGAAGTAGTCTCTCAATGGAAAAGAAAGGCAGTAGAGTCATGGTTTCACGGAGATAATCCTTGGATAGATAGTCATAAAAACGCTAAGAGAATTTTAAGCTCATTAGTTGGGGCTCACGATGATGAGATAGCAATTGCGAACTCTTTGAGCGTTAATCTCCATCTCCTATTGCTAAGCTTTTACAAGCCAACTACTCACCGATACAAAATTATCATAGAAGCCGATGCATTCCCCTCAGATGTATATATAGTTAAGTCACAGATAAGATTTCATGGTTATGATGTCGACGAATCTCTGGTAATAATACGCCCAGACAAAAAAGGATATCCAATATCAAAACAAAACATAGACTATACCCTTGAAAAGCACGGTAACGAAACCGCAGTTTTTTTAATCAGCGGTGTTAACTATAGCACAGGACAAGTATTTGATTTAGAATCAATAGCTCAATTGGGAAAGTTCTATGGCTGTATGGTAGGCCTTGATCTCGCACATGCCATTGGCAACATACCTCTAAATCTGCATAATTGGGGTATAGACTTCGCTGCATGGTGTCACTATAAATATATGAATGCTGGTCCAGGTAGTATAGCTGGTATGTTTGTGCATAGGGATCATCATGAAAGTCAGTTACCCAAACTGCATGGCTGGTGGGGAAGTAAGAGTGAGAGCAAGTTTCTCATGAGAGACGAATTCGAAGAAGAGAAAGGGGCTGAATCCTGGGTAATGAGTACACCTTCTCAGCTTAATATGGCCGCATTATATAGTTCACTTGAGATATTTGATAAGACTGATATCAACAGTTTAAGAACTAAGTCCATTACACTCTCCGGATACTTAGCATATCTCATAAATACTCTCAACAACCCTAATCTTAAGATTATTACTCCGTTAGAGCCTAAATTCCGAGGATGTCAGATCTCTATTAAGATAAAGTATAATGGTAAAGCAATATTCGAAAGACTCATTGCCGCTGATCTTATATGTGATTGGAGAGAACCGAATATTATCAGGCTATCCCCAACTCCACTTTACAACACCTATGCGGAAGTATATAAGTCTGTGCAAGTTCTCAAAACAGCTGTAAGCCCACAAAAAATGGGCTTGTAACATCTTATTACAAGCCCATCCACTTAGGTATGAAAAAATTGAATTCTTTGTTATGATTGTAGCTGTAGATTATTTTCTTCAACCATCTTTCTCATGTTAATCAGTGCATATCGCATTCGTCCTAACGCAGTGTTGATACTAACTCTGGTTAAAGCGGCAATCTCTTTAAAGCTCATATCTGCATAGTGTCTTAGAATAACCACCTCTCTCTGCTCATTAGGCAACATATCGACTAATTCTTTGACCTTAGAGTAGGTCTGATTCTTTACCATTTGTACTTCCATGTTGTCATCTTTCACCTCTAATACATCAAAAATATCGAAGGTCTCTGATGGTGATACTTTGGTACGTCTTTTTGAACGACGGAAATAATCAACGCAGAGGTTATAAGATATCCGCATAGCCCACTGCAAGAACTTGCCCTCATGATTATACTTTCCTTTACGGAGTGTTTCGATAATTTTTATAAAAACTTCTTGTAAAATATCTTCAGCCAAATCATGATCCTTCACGAAAAGGTATATTGATGTATATATTTTTACTTTGTGTCTTGTGAGAAGGATTTCGAAAGATTTTTCGTCACCTATAAGATAAAGCTCAATGAGCTTCCTGTCATTCAATTTTTTGCAATCCATAACTCTAACAACATTTCTGTTTGATAAGAAAATTGATTTTTATACTTAGAGTAGAATTTTTACTTATATATTAAATTTATAATTGAACGAAACAAGAAAATCAAATAAAAGAGGACTCAAGCAAAATGTCAAGCCTTAATGTAAAGAAAAGTAAAATAAAAACTACATTACCTAGTGGAAACCACTAGTGTTTCGATTTTCGCATCTATGATCAGGGTTTTTAGCCATACCACTGTCTATATAACAGAGAAATAACATTTAAATGAAAGGAATCGTATTCACAGAGTTTCTGGAAATGGTTGAAAAAAATTCGGCTACAATATGGTAGACCTAATCATAGAAACCTCTGAATTGCCTTCCGGAGGTGCATACACAGCAGTCGGGACGTATGATTATGGAGAAATGCTGCAGCTCATCACTAACTTAACTAAAAATACCAACATTTCTATCCCAGATCTTTTAAAGGCATATGGGAAATATAATTTCGTTACTTTTTTAAAGTCCTATCAAGGATTCTTTGAACAAACCGAGAGTTCATTTGAATTCTTAGAATCAATAGATAAGAATATACATGTAGAGGTCAAGAAGCTCTATCCTGATGCTGAATTACCTTCATTTCAAACTAATAGAGTGAATGATAATACATTAGAAATGGTCAATACCTCTTCACGAAAGTTGGGTCACCTTGCAATCGGTTTAATTGAGAAAACTATGGAATACTATGGTGATGAAATGACTATGGATACAGAATCCTTAAGGGATGATGGAAGTCAAATCAAATTTACAATCACTACATCTTAAGCAGGATGTGGATCAACCTGCAAATATTTTAGCCTTAGAGTGCAGATTAAAACGTGAAATTAACGCACGTCAATCTGCCGAAAGTATTCTTGAGCAAAAGGCCTTAGAACTGTATGTAGCCAACCAGAACCTTATCGCCCTTAATAAAGACTTCGAATCCAAAGTAGCAATACGTACAAAAGCCCTTAAAATAAGTGAGGAGATCTTTCGAACTGTTATAGAAACTGCAACAGACGTAACTTTTAATACTGACCAAGGAGGATTTTTCACATTTATGAATCCATCTGGACTATAAGTTTATGGGTTCCCATTGGTGAAATAATTGGACGACATTTCTCCGATTATATCTACGAAGAGAATAAAGAATACTGTTACAAGTATTTTGTTAATTTTCTTAACAGCTCAGACGAAGAAAGCTATTATGAATTTAGAGTTTCGACTAAAGATGGTAAGCTTTTTTGGATAAGACAAAAACACGTAAATTATTCATCAATGATGAATTAAGTTTCACCGTACCATATTGGATTCCAGTTTGAATCCCAAATATTTCCATTCTCTGTAATGAATTCATCATCCTTTACATCTGAAAAAAGGAGTGTGAATGAAAATGCTGTACTCTTATCAAAATAGCTATCCATATGTACCTCGAATTGGTCTCCAGGAAAATTATCCCGTCGACCTAAACCATTTTCAATTTTACTTACATCTTCATGTTCGCAATGAAAAGCGAGATATAAAAAATCATCATCGTAAAGAAGCTTAAACCTTGTTTGTCGAGTCGGCTTTTCTCCATTATTAGGATTTTGAACTGTAGAATCCGATTGCCATTCTACCAGATTCCACACCTCATCATTGGTGATACCATCAACGTTTATTTCACTCTCCAGCAATCTTTGAGTTTGATATTACCTTAGGGTTAACAGTATTAACATTTTATTAGATAGATATTATAATCTTGACGTTTGAAGCATCAATTCTTCAGACCAATGCTTAAATTCCACTAATAACACATCTAATATAATTCTTAGGACGTTATAAGTAAAAAGCTATTCATGATGAAAGCATATGGGGTAATTCTTTTAGCACTGACCATAGTAACGTCCTGTGGTGATGACGAATCTAATTTTGATATGACAATCAAATTGAGTTATGATGACGCACCACTCGTTATGACTAATGATTATACTTACCCTGACGGTCGCCCCATCAGATTTAACCGGGTGAGCTTTTTCATATCTAAATTAAATGTGAGCGACGGTACAGAATCCGTACAACTCTTAGATGCTCAACATGTGAATCTGACACAGAGTCATATTGATGAAGAAAGTGCCTTAGAAGGTTACCAGGTAATATCCAACGATGTGGAATTAACTTCAATTAATAGCGTTTCTTTTAATATTGGATTAACCGCAGATCAAAATGGACAATCCCCATCTGACTATCCTGTAGATAGTGACTTATCTAATAGTGCTGAATATTGGGTTGGTTGGGAAAGTTATATCTTTGCTAAAATAGAAGGACTTATAGATCTTGATAATGATGGCACACCAAAGAGTACATTTGCTCTTCATCTTGGTTCGGATGAAATCATGAGGACCGTAGACATAGAAAACCTCAGCAATTCAAGAGATTCTTATAGTCTTAATATAGATCTTGATCTAAAGCAAATCTTTAATGATGGTACTACAACTTATGATATAGTCGAAACGACTAATATCCACAGTTTAAATCAGATCGCTCAAGCCAATTTCCTTATCAATAATTGGGAGCGAGCTCTTGAGAATAGTAACAATTAAAGCTTAAGAGCCTTATCTAAATCTTGAATAAGATCTTCGACATTTTCTACCCCTATACTAAGACGTATTAGTGAATCAGTAAGGCCAACCTTAAGTCTTTCTTCGTTTGGTATAGAAGCGTGAGTCATACTTGCTGGGTGCCCTATAAGTGATTCAACACCACCTAAAGATTCTGCTAATGAAAAGTAATGAGTGTTACTCAGAATTTTTTCCGCAGCCGCGTAATTATTATTGACTAAATCAAAGGAAACCATACCACCAAAAAGTCTCATTTGCTTAGCTGCAATCTCATGATTTGGATGATACTTAAATCCAGGATAATAAACCTTAGAAACCGCATCATGATATCTCAAAAAATGAGCAATGTGCTCTGCGTTTTCGCAACTACGCTGTACTCTTAGGTGCAAGGTTTTAATTCCTCTCAAAATCAAGAAACAATCCATTGGGCCTGGTACCGCACCAGCTGCATTTTGTATAAATCGCAATTCATCAGATATGGCCTTGTGATTGGTTAACACACAACCGTGAATCACGTCGGAGTGGCCACCAATATATTTAGTCGCAGAGTGCAAGACCATATCTGCTCCATAATCTATAGGGTTCTGTAGATATGGAGAACTAAATGTATTGTCCACACAAACCAAGATATCTCGCTCATGAGCGACCTTAACAAGAGCCTCTATATCAACCACATTGAGCATTGGATTAGTTGGAGTCTCTATCCACAGTAATTTAGTCCCTGATGTCAGTTGAGCACCTACTTCATCGGCAGTGCTCATATCTATGAAACGACTTTTTATACCAAATTTTGAAAAGATCTTAGTCATTAATCTATAAGACCCACCGTAGAGATCATTAGTAGATACGATTTCGTCACCTGGACCAAACATTTTAATAATAGCATCCATAGCCGCTAATCCACTTGAAAAACTTATACCGTATTCCGCATTCTCTAAAGCGGCCAAGTTTGCTTCCAGAACAGTTCGAGTAGGATTCTGTGTTCGAGCATACTCATAGCCTTTGTGCTTACCTGGAGACTCCTGTACATATGTACTAGTCTGATAGATCGGTGTCATAATAGCTCCTGTACTTGGATCTGGCTCTATGCCTGCATGTATTGTTTTAGTTTCGAACTGCATGGATAAATTTCTATTATTTGAAGTATCAAAATTAGAGAAATAAAAAAGGGATCGCAGTATTAATACTACGATCCCAAAAAAATATTTCTTGAAGAACCTATGATTAGTTCACAGAGCCCTCTAATGCTTTTCCAGCCTTGAACTTTACTAAAGTCTTAGCTGGAATCTTGATAGTTGCACCAGTTGCTGGGTTTCTTCCATCTCTCGCTTTTCTCTCTGACGTAGAGAAAGTTCCGAAGCCTATAAATGCTGCTTTATCCCCTTTTTTTAAAGCTCCTTCGATAGAACCAAAAACTGTATCAACAGCTGTTCCTGCTTGAGCTTTAGAAATTCCAGTCGCCTCTGCCACTGCTGAAATTAAATCCCCTTTGTTCATTGTACTATAATTTATTTAGTTATAATTTTTTTAACAATCCAAAGGTATATTTTAATAATTACACATACAATATAAATCAATATATATCGCAATTATTCAATAAATTAGGTAGATGCCCTATATAATTAGCCATATCTATGATTTTATATATATCATTATATATAGCATTTATATTAATAATATTCATTTATGAAAGATTTATCTAATATATATCCAATATCAATTAAGAGATTGCTGGTCAAAACTGTTTAATTTTTGAGCAAATGGTCCAGATTAGGCCTCATTTGCCGCATCAACAACAATATTTAAAGTCAAAATAGATAGGAATAACAGAAGTCCCGGAAATAACGCTAACCACCATGCCTTAAAATAGTCCCTCGATTCTCTCATGATTCCTCCCCAACTTGGGATATCCTGCGGCAATCCCACATTAAGGAATGACAAAGTACTCTCAACCAGTATCGCACCTGTAAATGTGTAACACGACGCTATGATCAATGGGCTAATTACATTAGGTAGGAGATGATAAACAAGAGTTCTCCATTTAGATAATCCAAGCACTTGAGTTGTTATCATGAAATCCTGATTTTTAACCTTCAGGATTTCAGCACGCAGTAATCTCGCTTTGCCTGGCCACGATATCAATCCTAATATTACAATAAGCGAGACGATAGAAGCCTGAGAAAATATTGCGAAAAGAGACAAGATTATGAACAGTCCAGGGACCGTTCTTATGACCTCAATGATTTTCATAATTATCGCATCTATCGGCAGGTAAACCTGCTTTAGATTAAATCTTCTCAGAATGAATATCAAGAATATAGTTATACTCAAAATGAATACAGCTATAACAATCTGGCCATATCTCAAATAGAACAACATAAGGATACTACCTAATAATAAAATGAACAGCTGAATCAAATTTACCTTGATCGACCGATTCCCAAAGAATCCTGCTAATACACCAAAAACCAAGGCCAAAAGAGAGGACAAGAGAACAACTCCTACACCTACTAATAATGCAGTTCGCGTACCATACAATAAACGTACCAGTACATCTCGTCCAAATCGATCTGTACCAATGATGTGCAGTCTCCCAAAGGAATCAGAACTCCATGGACTCAGATATTCAGCTTGCTCAATAGACTGATTAGGCCCGAATGGAATTAATTTATTCGGTCCACTAATATTCGGTGCCGTAATCCCTAATAACACCAAAATGATGAACAACACAACCAGTCCCTTGCCTAATCCACTCAATCGTAACCAGATATGCGCTAACTGATTTTTCATGCTAATTAAGGATACTTGTAGCTGCCTGTGGATACAACACTGCATATAAGATATCAGAAAGCAGATATGAGAAAATAGTAACTACACCAACTATGATAATGATGGTAAAAATGACTGGCCAATCTCCGAAATAGATAGAATCCAGTAAAAGCTTACCAACTCCAGGTATATTAAAAATCACTTCAATTATGGCCGAACCGACTATTGTACGAGGTAATGCGCCAGTAACAATTGTAATATATGGCATTAAAGCATTAGGCAGTTGATGATTCCATCTTAAGCGATTGGGGGTTACCCCTTTAGCTCTGACCATAGTACTGTATAACCTCTTGGATTGCTTTTTTAAATCCACAACCAGTTGTCTCGTCAAATAGGAAAGACTAACTAAAACCATACATATGATGGGCAATATAATCTGTCGACAATAAATACCCACATTACCCCAGAAGCTATCTCCAAGTTCCCAAAACTTGATTCCTATAGATGGAAGAAGGTGGGTCCATTCACCATAGTCATCAGTTGTAAAAAATACCAGAGCTAAAGTAGCGAACCAAAAAAGAGGAATGGAATAGAAAAAGTAAAGAGAGCTATTCAAAACCTTAGCAATCATGGAGCTCTCGTTACCAACCAGCCAAACCGCCATGATTGTAGATAAAACACAAGCTAAAGTCAATGTGATAAAGGATAGACTAAGAGTCCACCATATACTTTGCCTTATCTTTTCAGTCACGCTCACTCCATCTCTAAGAGAAATATTATGTCCATTCCAGAATCTCTTTATCCAATCATGAAACTGGTTATTTGTACCGTTCCATTTTATTCTGGGATAAATCAAAGCACTTGATACCCTTAGATTAGCTATGTTCTTATTTAAAGCATTAATCATCTCCTTTAGAGAATTATCATAATTCTCTTGAATGGCTAATTGCTTAATAGCAGACACCTGATCATGCTTCATCTGTCGGTTGAGTTCAAGGCTTAGCTCTCTGTAAACAGATTTGTCTTGAACGAATAGCTTTAATTCCCGAGCACTGTTATAATAATCCTTGACGATGGTCCAATCCTTAACCTGATGTGTTAATTCAGTGAGTGTATTGCGAGTGAATAATGGTACAATCTCAATTATTTCATCAGAGAAATAATCAGGCATCATAGACCAATAAAATTTTGGCCCAGACAATCCTAAATCTCTCTCCAAATTCTTATAAGCCAGCTCATACTGATCTAAGTCCCTCATACTCGACTCCCCTGCCATCTCCAATCTGATTGCTACTTCATCACCTGGAGTATATGTACTTAGAAGATAAGTACTAACAAGAATGATAAAAACTGTTGGAACTAAAAAAACAATTCGGCTCAGGAGAAGCTTAAACATGAATTCCTCTCGATGATCAATTAGCAGTAAATGCATTGACAAAAAAGCCTGGCCTCTTAGATGATATAACAGGATCATATTTACTTGATACCACAAATTTTTCAACTGGAGCATACAGAAATATCATAGGCTGATCCTCATATATCTGTTGTTGAAATTCTCTATAGGCTTTCATTCTTTCACCATCTTCTTCAGTAAATCGTATCGTCTCCAAGAGTTCATCAACCTTTGCATTACTATAACCTCCCCAGTTCAATCCATTGGCACCCATGGCACTGGTATGAAATCTCAAATAAGGATCTGTTTTTCCCTCACTTGTAATTGCCTGTGCTGATAATTCAAAATCACCAGGAATGAGATTTTCTTGACGAGATGCACGAGAGGACTTCGTAATTAATTCAATATTGAACCCCGCCTTTAATGCTTCTTCCTTTAATAAAGTTGAAATAGCCGTACTAAGCGCCGATCCGGTAATGAAAAATCTTAGGTTTAACTTTTTTCCATCTCGCTCCCTTATTCCATCTCCATCCTCATCTTCCCAACCAGATTTAGACAAGAGAGACTTCGCCTGATTTATATCATGCTGAATAGGCTTAAGAGTTGAGAGATATCCCGGTTGCAATGGACTGAATGGACCACTCAACCTATCTCCGAGACCCTTTTCCTGCTGATCAATCAAGCGATCAACATCCATACAGTGAGCTAATGCTTTTCTAACGTTCACATCAGAAAGATGCTCTCCCTGATTATTCATGAGGACATAATAGATCCTTGGTAATTGGGGATTATAAAATCTATAATCAGATGTCATCTCAGAATCCTGCTTAAGGTCAAGAAAAACTTGACTTGACAAACTTGCTAATGACATCACATCAATCTGATTACTCCTCAATTGAGTTAAAGCTACTGTAGGATCACTGATTATCTGGTAAATAATTCGCTTAGCATTAGCTGCAAGCAAAGTTCTACTAGGATACTTGTCACCCCACCAATTTTCTTGGCGTTCTAAAACTATAAATTGACCTGTTTGCCATTGTTTCAATCTATATGCGCCGACACCTTCAATTATAGGATCTCGAGAGAATTTAGCTGAGCCAAATTCTTTAGCTAAATCAATCAATGAGCTTTCAGAATCTAAATTTTCAGTCGCTATAGATTTGATCTCCTGATAAGTATATTGATCTAATACACTGTAAGAATCATATATATGTTTCGGCAAAATCTCAGCTGTCAATAGAGCATCGATAATTTTAAAATGATTCTCCGTCACTACTATAGAAAACACCTTAGGATCTTCAGTTGAAATTCTAATTTCTGCGAGATCACCGATTACTGCCTTCCAAGAAGGGCTGTTAACTCTCGGCAATAATGCCATCTTCATAGTCATTTCAAAATCATGAGCTGTTACTGGACTACCATCTGCCCAAACAGCTTCTGGAACGATTTCAACCTCAACGGTAGTAATGGACCCTCCTCTTTCATTCTTAGACTTAATAGACTTTGGCATCTCAGTCGTCAGAACAGGGACCCACTCCCCAGAAATAGGATCATAATCACAGAGAGACAAAAACATATGCTCAGTGACTATGCGCTCTTCACTTATAGTTTGCAAAATAGGATTCAATCGCTGTGGTTCCTTCTCAAGATGTACAATAATTTGATCCAAGCTCTCAGTACTTGTTAACTGATCGCTGCTGCATGAAACAACAAATAATAATGCGGTATATACCAATAGAATATTTCTGACGAGCATGAGAAATGAATTTAAAATAGTAAGTTACATATAAACAAAGACTCTTAAAATCTCCTTAGTACAAGCAAACTTGACGATCAATGAATAAACGTGTACTTATAGCAGGAGGATCAGGGTCTGTCGGTAGACACTTGACGACTTTTCTTGAAGAAAAAGGATTCTTCGTTAAGTCACTCAGTCGAAATAAAAATAGATGCGATGGTTCTGATAACTATGTCCATTGGGATTCCGACCGAGATATCTTTGAATTGGGGGAATTTATCCCTCACAATGTAGTGAATTTATCAGGTGCTGGAATAGCAGATCAAAAATGGTCTGAAAAAAGGAAAAAGATCATCATAGAAAGTCGTACCAAGAGCACTAATTTTTTGATCAATTCTCTAAAAAGTAGAGGTATTCATACTGAATCATTTATCTCAGCATCAGCAGTAGGATACTATGGTCATACCGGCGATCAGATAGCCAAAGAGACCGACAAACCCCATACTAATGAATTTTTATCCCAAGTCTGTGAGCTTTGGGAAAAAGCCGCCAGCTCAGCACACGAAATCACCAATCAACTGATTATTGTCAGGATATCAACAGTATTAATGAAAGGTGCTGGAGCTCTGGAAAAAATGGACAAGACCATCCCATTTGGAATGGCAAACTACCTTGGGAATGGCAAACAATATCTACCATGGATCCATATCGCAGACCTATGCAGATTCATACATCACTGCTTGATATTGTCGGGAAATAGTTCAGAGATCTACAATATTGCTTCTCCGGACGAAGTAACTAACTACCGGTTTACTGAAATACTCAGAGACGTTATAAACCCCAAAGCCATATTACTACCAGCACCAAAGTTTTCTCTTAAATTACTTTTAGGTGAAATGTCGAGCGTGGTACTCAATAGCACGCGAGTTACAACTGATAAAATTAAAAGTATTGGATACGACTTACGCTTTCCTAAATTGGGGCAAGCCTTGGAAGATATCTATCACGATTAGTGCTTTTCAAACACCTCGATCTCCTTGTTAACTTTGATTAGATCAGTGAATTGACCTTTGAATCGAGTTGCTCTAACCATATGATTATCAATCCAATGGTAGTTTCCTCCTCTTGGTTTATTCATCAATAGGCCATGATATTTGAAGCCATGCTTTTTAAGCCAAGTCTCAGTAACTGACCTATGCTCCTCTGTACGTGATGTAAAAAACGTAATGATATGTCCTTCATCAAACCACTTATTCAATATTTCTAAAGCATCTGGATATGGCTCACAAGTCACCATGCGCTCAGGCTCCTCATTAGGAACATCATCTGTGATAGTTCCATCTATATCAATGAGGTAGTTTTTGACTTCCTCTGGTAATACCGGACTTAACGTCTTACCATCATTTCCTTTAATCTCCTTAAGTTCTGGGTTACTCATCTATTCTAAAAATTTAAAAAGTCTTCAGGATTAACCGGTTTTCCACTATGCCATAATTCGAAGTGCAAATGCGGCCCACTTGATAATGTACCTGTATTTCCGATGATAGCAATCGCTTCTCCTGCTTCGACAAAAGTACCCTTCTCTTTTAACAAAATCGAGTTATGCTTATAAAATGATAAAATATTACCCTCATGCTGCACTCCTATTGTATAGCCAGTTTCTAAGTCCCAACCTGAGCTAAATACAAATCCATCCATAATCACATTAATAGGACTATTCTGCGGTGCAAGTATGTCTACACCAAAATGTTTAATCTCTGGAGTAAATTTAGAACTAACAAGACCTTGTACTGGAGGAATAACCTTTGCTTTGTGCCAAGTATCATATATACCATTGTCAACAGATGCTTTAAAAAAGCTATTATCCTTAACAGATTTGGCGATATCAGGAGTTTTAATTTGGTCTCTATTTACATTACTAAAGTTACTTGTGAAAGGAGGCTTATTATCCTGATCAGGAACACTTAGAGCAGTACGTAGTGCTGCAATATATGTATCCTGTGCCTCTATCTCTTCTATTACAAGATCCACCTTTTCTATCACTCCAAGGAATTGAGCATTAGCTTCTAAGTCTCCATAGCCAGGTATGATTCTCTTCAGCGGAGTAAAGGCAAAAAGCGAATAGAACCCTATAATTGATATAATAGAGACCATGCTTATGATGGTATATATACTCCTGACACTTAAATCAAATGATTTAACCTCTTTAAATGTATCCGAAGTAAGTACAACTAATCGATATTGGTCTCTTAATTTATCAACCCGCGATCTTTTGTCCTCGGTCAAGTCATCCATCTCCTCAAAGGTATTTCATAATAAATTAGAAATAAAACGGTTATTGTAGTGCTTATAAGTTAACGTGACATAGTAAGAAATATAGTATCTAGATGGCAATTAAAAAAATGTGCATCAGATAATTATTTTAAGATTCATTTTTGGTCTACTTATTGGTCATAGATTTCATAGCCCATAGAAATAACTCATGACTAACAAGAGTACCATTTACTATATCAAATTTGCTGTGATCACCTTAGTGATCAGTAGCTTAGGTTTTAGTTCTTGCTCCTCGAGCAAAAAGAGCAAAGATGAGGTAGGTTTTGTAGGAAATAAATTTCATGACCTCACAGCGAAATTCAATGGCTACTTCAATGCGAACGAGCTGTATAAAGCGAGTAAGCTACAACTCGAAACAAGTTATCAAGATAATTACAATAGAGTCCTGAATATATATCCATATGAGTCAGTCCAAAATCCACAGGCTGTTGAAGAAGATATGGATAAAGCGGTTGAAAAAGTTATCAAAGTATCAAGTATACATGAGGTGAGTAAATGGGTCGATGATTGTTATGTCCTAATGGGCAAAGCTCAATATCTGAAAGGTGATTATGAATCAGCACAGGAAACTTTTGCATACTTCGTAGACGACTTTAATCCCAAAGATCCAGATAGTAGAGTGTATGTGACCATAGATAGAGCAGATGATGCTAAGGCGCACAGAAAAGAAGTCGAGCGTGAACGAAAAATAAAACAAGAAGAAAGAGATAAAGCTAGAAAAGAAACAGAGAAGAAACGAGAAGAGGATAAGAAAGCACGAAAAAAGGCAAAAAAAAAACGAGGTAAGAAACGATCTAAAAAGCGGACACCTAAAGAGGTGATTGAGGAAGCAAAGGAAGAAGTGACAGAGATCACAACTAAAATCGAAGGCATTGTGGATAGCTCTAACGAAATTCCTCTAAGTGAAATGGACGAGGACGAAGAATATCTGAACTCTCTCAACCAAGAGAAAAAGAAGAAGAAAAAATTAACTGACAATTCATATGACAAAGGATTCCTGAAACATCCCCCAGCCTACTATCAAGGTATGTTGTGGCTGTCTAAATCTTATATTAAGAGAGATAAATGGCTCGACGCTAAGTACTACTTAGACAAAATAGTGGAAGAAGGACTTGCCTCTGAGAATATCACGTCAGAAGCACATGTGGTCCGTGCTGATATGCTGATCAAAATGAAAGATTATAAAGCGGCACTACAGGCATTGGATATTGCCATTGTGGCAAATAAGGATAAAAGACTAAAGGCCAGATTAGCATTCATACAAGGACAAATTCATCAGATAAGAGGTAATGCCGCCCAAGCTTCAAACTCCTTTGACCTTGTAAAGGAGTTTCGTCCTAGTTTCGAAATGGAACTGCATGCAGAGATGAATCAATTACGCAACTCATGGGCAGCAGGAACTACAAGTAGTGAATCAGCAATTAAGAGACTTGAAAAATTAGCTAAGGAAAGTAAAAATGAACCTTATAAGGGGGCCATATATTTTACACGGGCAGAGATACTATTAGCTAATGGCAATGTTGATGAAGCTCTTGCTTTGTTTAATCAAGCCTTACAATATAGCGATGGAACGAATAAGACAGAAATCTATCATAGACTTTCCACATTGTTCTTATCACGTGAAGAATATGTTAATGCTAAAAGCTATTTTGATAGTACGCTTACATTGATGCCAAAGAAAGATGAGCGTTATCCAACTGTTGAAAAGTATGCTAACAACTTAAAAAGCATCTCTGAAAATATCACTATCATAAGACTACAAGATAGCTTACTGGACTTATCACAATTAAGTACTGAGGAATTAGAAGCCTTTGCTTTATCGAAGGCAAAAGAGATTGTTGCAGCACAACAAAAAAGCGAAGATGCTGCGGAGAAAATATCAGTTACTACTTCTGTCTTATCTGGCAATAGCCGATTTTTTGCATATAATCCTGCTTCTGTTCAGAAGGGGAGACAGGACTTTAATAAGAGATGGGGTGACAGGCCATTAGAGGATGACTGGAGAAGATCCAACAAGTCGAGCAGTTTCAATGACATTGAGGATGGTCTGCAAGAAGAACAAGTAGCTGAAATAGATTATAGTGCAGAAATTAATAAAATACTCAGAGGTATACCGAAAGATGCTCAATCTCAGCAAGATGCTAAGGATCGGATAGAGAAAGCCATGTTTGAACTTGGTACAGGTTTCAGAACCTATATCGAGAAGTTTAAAAAATCAAATGATGCGCTAAAATCACTCCTCAACAGATTCCCTGATACAGATAATAAGGTAGAGGCCTATTACTATCTATACCTCAATTATTTGGACTTAGTAGATTCTCAACAGGCAGAATCCTACAAACAAAAAATATTAACTGAGTTTTCTGATTCTCCTTTTGCCATCTACTTGAGGAATCCATCTGATGAGAATGCACTTATGACAGATGAAAAAAAGATTCAGATCTACTATCAGAACACTTACGAAGAGTTCGAAAAAGGAAACTTTCAGTTGGTATTTAATCGCTTAGAAAAAGGTAGAGAAGATTTTGGGCAGGAGCATAAAATGGCTGCCAAATATGATCTTTTAAGAGCAATGGCTATAGGTAATACAGCAGGACAAAATGAATACATCAATGCGCTGCGAGGTGTAATATTAAAATATAATAATACCCCAGAACAGACTTATGCGAAGGAAATGCTGAGGTTCCTAAGAGGAGACGAAGAAGCATTTGGCAATGAAGCAAGTGAATCGGACTTGTCAAAGTTCAAGGTCGAAGATGACAAACTTCACTATATCATATTCTTATTATATGGAGGTGATGGCAATATTGTTAATGAGTTGAAAAATCAGCTGAATAAGTATAATGCTGATCAGTTTCCAGATCTAAGATTGAGGTCTACGAGCATGTATCTTAATCAAGAAAAGAAAACTCACTTGGTCTTATTAAGAAGATTTAATGATGCAGATCAAGCCATGGAGTATTATGAAAACTTCCAAAAAGAGCAAATTAAGATCCTTTATCCATCCAAGTTCTCTTACGATATATATGCCGTCAATCAGTTAAATTATCGAGAGATTATCACTAGTAAATCAACTAATTCCTATAGACTCTTCTTCGAACAGCAATACCTGAACAACAAAAAGGAAGACAAATAAAAGCGTTAAAAACTGGTTTTCTTAGCTAGCAACGTTAAAAAGTATACCTCATAAATAGTGTAAACTATATAGATCAAGATATACAAGGCTATATGGTGATTATCAGTAGGATTATGGAATCTTTGCCAATATGCCAGCAAACCTAATGAGAATAGTAATTTAATTAGGAATGATGCAGAAACAACTCCATTAAACGTATAATTACTCTCTCTCGAAGATACACGTTGAGCATATAAGAATATAGATGTATTAAAAATCAAATAGATGACTATAGAGAGAGACCCGAAATTGAACAGATCTAAACGATAGTCATAACAGACTACATAGCAAATGAGCAAAGAAAGGGTTGTAAGAGCGATTATATGGACACTGAAGTCTCGTAAAGTCATCACTCATCAAGATAATTCTTTCACCAATTTATACAGATACCCGATCAAGAATGTGATCATAAGTAATAGAGCCAAGTAAGGCTTATCAAACTCAAATAAGCTGTCCAAATAGCCTCCAATAAGCCAGCCCAAAAGCAACAAGAAAAACATCTGGAATGCTATCCCAGTATATTTTAAATAATCTTTAAAGGGATTGGGCATATTTCTACAGACTCGAGTCCGAATTTACGCCGTCTTCACAGACGGTTTGGGTACAATCTTTTGACCTCCCATACTACATTTCACATTGAATACTGCTCCAGATTGGACCATAAGTTTATCCGTTGTTATCTCTCCTGATATACTGGCAGACTCCTTAACCTGTAGTAGGTCTTTTACTCTTAAAGTCCCATCTATAGTGCCTTCAATTACAGCATTTTGACAATCTATATGCCCTTTTATCAGTCCTTTGGGACCTAAGATAAGCTTTCCAGAACAGTTAAAATTTCCTTCAAGCTTACCGTCAATACGCATATCATTTTGTGCAGTTAAATCTCCGACTAATTTAGTTCCTTGCCCTAAACTATTGATTCCGCCATGTGATGAACTATCGTTTGAAATTGATGCCATAGTGTTGTTTTCCTTCTTTGAGTTATTGCCAAACATAATTTAGATTCTCCTTTTACTTGTTAAGTTTAACAATTGTAAACTGAAGAAAAGATAAGGCAATATCAAGTATATCAACTAAGTATAAACACAAATATTTGATATAATTATTATTCTAATATGATTAGAATATAGGACAGAATACTCCCCCTCCGACATCACCAAAGAGGTAACTCAACGACAACTCAAATGATCCGTTGCCTGGAGATGATTGACTCAAAGCAGATACGTTATAATCATAGCTCAAGCCTATACCATAAACATCATAGTCGATCCTGGCCGCCAGAATAATGGCATCTGAATGAACACCGACTTCGATCTTATTACCAACTCTATACCATGCTCCAAGTTCGAAAAATTGTTCAAAATCACTATTGAAAGTGGAATTTTTAGATTTATTCTTGAATCTCACGCTCGCTCCAACATTTAGTTCTTTATGAGGGCCTTGAGACATATAGATGAAGTTAGGCTTAACACTAACTTTATTATTTATTGGGAACTCTCCTCCAATATGAGCTGTAAGCCTGGAGAATAGATTTTCTTCTTGATTCAAAAATGAAACATTGGGTTGATTCAAGTGATGCATAGCAACACCGACATATATACTTTTTCTTTCACCCAGGGTACTAAACCAAATCAGTCCTCCGGATAAGTCAGGATAAGTAATATTAGTATTAGGTATTGTTTCACCTGCACCACAACCAGGACAAAACTCGGCATTAGCATCAACTTGGGTAAGCCATCTAAAGTCACCCTGTCTCACTCTACGTTGAGTAAATCCTGCATCAGCACCAAACGATACATAATGTGCTTGCTTTCTTGTGCCAGCTATCTTTTTACTAAATGAAAATGACATTCTCGCTTGAGTTGATCCAAAGTTAGTCTCACCAGCAACATCACCCCATAGTGTTCCTCCAACACCAAAATAGTCATCTTGACCAACAGCTAATCGACGGTCGTATGACGACGAATAAGTATTATAAGCACTTGAACCAAGAGCCCCAGCCCATTGATTGCGATAATTAACGATAACTCGCTGCCCACCATTTACCACTCCAGTCATAGCTGGATTCAGATTGAGTGGCGACATATAAAACTGCGAAAAATGGATATCCTGTGCTCCTAAGCCAAATGAGCTAAGGATGAGAAAAACTGTGATAATTCGATTCAATTTGGACATAGGGTTTATTTGTATAGTCCGTCATATATAATGACAACTATTTATGTCAGCTACCCTACATTTAGGTGGTAATATTTGTTAGAATCTCGGACTTAGATATCCTCTAAAGTTAGGATCAAACAACATATATGTCAATGATAACTCAAATGCACCATTGGCTGTTGCTGCCTGACTCAGACCAGAAACATTATGATCATAACTAAATCCTATACTATAACTACTGAATGAGAATTTAGAATAAACTACAATTGCATCGCTCCCTATTGAGCTCGATCCACCATTAGTTCCAGCATTCTGAACGATCCGTCCCCATAAACCAATTTCAAAGTAGTCTTTCACTCCTTCGTATTCTCCAATGTTGAATCGCACTGCAGATCCAGGTAATATCTCTAAGTGTGGACCCTGAGACATGTAAACTATGTTTGGAACTACTGATAAAATCTTATTGATTCTCAGTTCGCCACCTGCATGAATGGTTAATCTGGAAAACAGGCTCTCTTGTCTATTCAAGAAACTGATATTAGCTTGATTTAAGTGATGTAGAGCAGCTCCTATATAGAAACTGTTATTACGCTGATCTAAACCATATAGCAATATTCCCCCCGCTAAATCTGGATAAATGAAATTATTGTTGGGAATTACTTCATCAAATCCTGCTGAAGGATCGTAAACTCCATTAGTTACTTGAGAAGGCCATCTTAGATCTCCAGGAGTGACCCTCCTCTGCGTAATACCCGCATCCGCACCAATACTTAGATATAATCCAGACTTCTTCATGTTGCGCCTAACTTGCTTAGACCAATTACCTCCAACCTTACGAGTATAGGCAAATGAAACTTTAGCCTGAGTAGTACCGAAATTAGCATCACCGGCAACATCGCTCCATAACGTACCTCCAATACCAAAATAATCTACCTGACCTACCTCAACACGTCTATCATAAGAAGCAGAATAAGTATTGTATGCACTGGAACCTGCAACTGCGGCCCATTGATTGCGATAGTGTACTGTAGCCCTTTGTTGTGCATCCATAACACCAGTCATAGATGGATTTAAGTTGAGAGGGGATAAATAAAACTGAGAGAAATGTATATCCTGAGCACTAACTTTAATTACACTGAATACAAAAACCACAATTGTGATTAATGAAAAGACATTCCTATAGATCCTATGTAACCTGCTACAATTCAAAATCTGCGTATTTATAATAAGAAATCGTTAGACACACAATCTAACGGTTCAGATAAACCATTATTATTAAGTGAAGATAGACCATTCTAATATCATCATCATATGGAGCTTAGAACTAAATTAAAAATAGATGTTTCCCCTGATCAGATAGATCATAATACAAGGGTTTGTACTATCGGATCTTGCTTTGCTTATAACATGAGCCAAAAGTTATCAAAAAATAAGTTTCAGATTTACCATAACCCATTTGGGACTCTATACAACCCTATAAGTATTAGTCAACTTATGTCCTCTTGTATAAAGCAAAAACTCTCAACAAAAATCTCAACTTAGTTCGGGATGAACGTGCTGTAAACTATCTATATCACTCTGATCTCAATGGTGCTAAAGAGGCTTAGCTTTAATCGATTCACCAGACCCAAAACAAAGAATTCGCTAATCAACTTAAAAATGCAAAATGGCTGATTATCACCTTAGGAACTTCTATCGTATTTAGCCACATCGAACAAGATATTATCGTTGCAAACTGCCATAAACAGCCTGGTCAATTGTTCCATCGAGAAATGTTATCTATTGATAACATAGTCAATAAGCGAGGCAGTTGCTTCAAGCTTTTATTAAACTATAATCGTAATCTGAAGATTATTTGCACCGTAAGCCCAGTTTGACATATTAGAGATGGCATTGTTCAGAACAACCTTAGTAAATCACGATTAGTCAATGCATGTCACGAGTTAGCTCAGGGCATTAATGCTGTAGACTACTTTCCATCTTATGAGATTATGATAGACGAGCTGAGAGACTATTCCTATGATGCTAAGGACCTTATCCACCCTAATGACGTAGCTATCGAGTATATCTATGAGACTTTTAAAAAAAAATATTTTTCATCAGTCACAACAGATATTTTAACTGAGCTCCGGATCATACAAGATGGCACCAATCATAGACCCTTTAATCCTAATTCGAGTAACCATCTTGTATTCTTGAATAGACTGTTCAATGAATGAACAACGCTTCAAGAGAAACATCATATTGACATGAGCACAGAAATTAAAAAAATAAAGACACAGTTAGATATCTAATCGTTTTACTCCACAAGCCTCCGATAGATTAAACTCGTTTTCATTTACATCAACGTCTATTAAGTTGATTCCTGGACTTTTCCCAGGAGTAATTGACCCTATGTGTTCGTTGTAACCCAAGGCCTTAGCCCCATTAGATGTAGCCCAAGTCAAAATATCATAGTCACTTACTCCAGACTGATACTTTTTAATGGTTTTCATTTCCTCCAAAATACTTAGTTGCCAATTGCTACTTAGACTATCAGTACCTAAACATATAGTAACTTCTTGGTCAATGAACAGCTTGTAGTTCGGAAGCTTATTCTCAATGTATAAATTGGCATTAGGACAAGACACCCAATACACTTGATCCGACCAAGTTGAAGCATTCAATATGTCGTCAACTCTTGATTGAGTATTATGAATCATCAAAGTAGGTTGGGCCGAATTCATATGACTCAAGGCATAGTCAATTGATCGATAACCAGTCGCTTCAAACTTATCCAAAGGGATTCCAAATTCTTTGTAAAAATCAACAAACCCTCCTGACTTATTAAGAAATAGATTATTCTCTGCCTTCAACTCTTGATTATGAATGCTGATGATCGCATCAGGGGTGTTGGCACGATTGATTAATTCAAACAATTTTGGGCTCACAGAATAAGGCGCATGTGGCACACAGCTTACTTTATTCTTACCTGATCGAGACTGGCCCTCATAAACTTGATAATACTTATCAAAGTTAGACTTTGCTTCCGCTTCTTGCAAAAAATCAAACATCTCAACAAAGGTGCAATAATCAATGAGTGAGATATTCTTAGTATATACAGTATCTAATGTATTAGATATATCTCCCACTGCTACTATACCATTGTCGTACATTTCTTGATCAGCTTCAGCTATTGCTTCGATGATAACCTCATGAGGAAAATCTCTTAATGTGACGACACCTTTGATGAATTCAATCAACCCTGTTCCGGTATTTATGATATTCTTGAGATGAGATAATTCAAGGTGACAGTGGGCATTGATAAAACCGGGACATATCACACCTTTATGATATTTGATGTCTTGGGAAGATGCATTTGGGTATACTCCAATGATCTTGTTCCTATCCAAAAGTATGTGATGATTATTCCAATTGGTTCCATCTCCAGATACGATTATATCCGCAGAAAAACGCTGAATCACCTTAACATGATTTTAGACAACCAGTCGAGTTTAGTGCTGGTTAATGCTCCCAGAGCCCGATCAACCTTATGAGTATATATTCCAATCTTATTTATCATATGACAAAACTCGTTGGAATCGTCACATTCGGGCTTAAAGGATTTAAGATCTGATACAAGTTTAAGTAAAGGGTCAAACTCTTTTTTTTTCCTATTCTCCACTATATTCCTAAATACCTCATTCAAATCTTTCTGAGCTTTGTAATAGTCCTTACGGCAACCAGATTTATTCTTTTTTTCTATTAATCTCCATTCGAGTAATGCTCTGAGATTCATGTTTGCATTACCTCGTGAAATATGCAGCTCCTCAATGATATCATCTGCGCATAGATCATATTTAGAAATAAGCATTAGTGCATGAACTTGGCCCATAGTCTTGTTAACTCCCCAGTTGCTACACAGGGTGCCCCATTCATTTATAAATTTTTTTTTTGCCTGATTGAGATTCATACGAAATCATCCTTACAGTAGGTTTAAAAGGATTTTTTACACAGATTGTTTAAATAATCTTTAATCAAAATGAATCTATCGTTTGACAATTCGGATATCCTTAATGACATCACCCTGTTCAATCTGGTGTACAACATCCATACCAGACTTAACCTTGCCAAATATCGTGTACCGACCATCCAAGTGTAGTGTTGGAGAATGCGTGATGAACCATTGAGTCGATTCTGTGTCAGGTCCTGCTGAAGCCATACCTATAAAACCCGCGGTATTATAAGAAACTTGACTAAACTCTGATCTAATGGTATAATCTAAACTACCATAGCCATCTCCACGAGGACAACCAGTTTGAATCACAAAATTTGGAACTACCCTATGAAAGGCCTTCCCATCATAAAAATCTAACTCAACTAAATTAACAAAGTTAGCTGTGCTAGCTGGAGCAACATCTGGATAGAGCTCTAACTCTATATTGCCCCGACCAGTAAGGATATAAACCAAACTCGAATCTGTCAGTGAGTTGACCGTATTCCAATCTATAGGATGATTATAGTCTACATCAATATCCTCAAATGATTCGTCATTTAGATAAGTAATGGTTTTTTCTATTTCAATTTTAGTTTCCAGATGCTCAGGAATCTTCAGATTTCTTGAAGCTGCCAATAAAGGTTCCAATGCCCCAAAATCCTCTTTGAAATTTAGCTTGGGGTCTCTGAGTAGCTCACTTGCCACAGCCATAGCTCCAATATTACCCCTTGCAAAAACATCAATCAAGTACTTCTTTATTTCCACCCTAACCATTTGTACGGCCGAATTTGTTCTATAGACTTTATCAAACTTATCAGATTTCAGAATATTTGATAAAGAATTCACTGCAACACTAACAACCGGCATTTCAGAAGATCTTATTCCTTTTTGATAGATAAGGTCATAATTAATGGGGTCATAAGATAAAGCCTCTACATAGGCAGCCTTATTATAGGGAGAACTTACTTTAGCCAATTCAATTTGAACCTCATCAGTCACTCTTTTTCTTGTATTGGCAAAGTAATATGGAACTGCACGGAGGACTCCTGCATACAATGAAGCCTTAACTTTAGGACGTAACTCTCCTTGACAGATTCTTATTACAGGTCGCACCTCACTAGACGGGAGATTGTTCTTTATCAATTCTGCCGTAGTTATTGCAATATGATAATTTTCATCTTCCAGATAAGTTATAATTGAGTCTTTGAAGCTAAGATATGGATAATGAGACAGATTTCTAATTCCATTAACCTTTACCCTATAATCATCACTTTCTTTAATTTCTTTTAATACATATGGGATTAAAGCCTCATCTCCGGACCGAGCAATGGTACCGATTAAGCACATTCTAATTCTTGGATCATCAGATTCACTTAGAACTTGGAGCAATTGCTCATCTAACAATTCTAAATCGATAGTTCTAAATCGATAAAAGTAATTGGCCGCTATAACTTTTACCTCTTGAGGTATTCCAGGTTCAGTCAAAAACTCTAACATCTTGTCAGTACCCTGATCTATAATCATTCCTCGCAAGCCAAATTGATAGATAGCATGAGCCTGTCCCAGTAGCAAGTAATTGTGGCTCTGAAGATATGTGGATTGCTCAGCAATGAACTTAAGAGATTGTTCATCTCCAACTTTACCAACCGCTTCTAATATAACCTTTCGAACCTCATCATTAACTTGTAATGAATCCTGAAATCTGAATGACTGAACTAATAGAGGTCCAGCTTGAACATCACCAGACTGTCCTAAAGCAAAGGCAGCATTAGTTCTGCATTCTGGAGATGGATCGGATATTAGTATGTCATACAAGCCTTCTAAAACACCATGCTCTTTGATGGATCCTAATGTTTGAGTTGCGATAAATCTTTTGTTGACATCAGGTTCAGACAAATAAGTTTTTAGCACATCGACCCGCCGTTCATCCGCAATATTCATGATCTGCTGCAAGTCCGGATTAGACCAATCTACAACTGGTGTAACAACGGAATCGTCACTTGGAGGGACACAACCAAAATAGAATAGGCAATAGAGAAATAAAAAAATACGAAACAAACGAGATTTAATCATGGCAGCTTTATACCACACTAAGATAAATCTATCGCTGCAGTCTCAATAATTCTATGAAATCTAAAATCTCGGAGAAACCCCAAAGTTTTTCCCTGCGGCTACCGAATATTGATAAAGATTAATGGTGTGTCGGAGCGTTTCTTCAATAGGCCTATAATGAAAATCTAGTTGGCCCAATGACTTTGAATTATCAAAGACCAAATTTTCCTGTGCTATTCTCAAACTCTCAGCACTCATTTTGGTACTAATTCCAAATAGCGAGGCCATCTTCAATAATAATATGGCTGATCTATAAAGCCAGCCAGAAAGTGGCTTAAATGATAGTTGTAGTTCTGACAACTGCGCAATAAGAGTAATTAAGTCCTTAATTGATATGTTAGCTGCAGAGCAAATAAACTTTGCTCCCCATACGTCTCCTTGAACCAAAAGCTCAGTCATATCAGCAATATCCCGAGCATCAACTAAACCGTTAGAGCCAGTAGGATAATATTTGAAGCCTTGAGCTATGTTCTTGATAAATGCAGGTTCGGTATCCCAGTAACCAGCACCAATAACTATACTGGGTGCAACAATAGCAACTTTAAGTCCTTCTGATTGTCCTCTCCATACTTGTTGTTCTGCTAAGTATTTGCTATAACCATAGTTAGATTGAAGAGGCTTATCCATCCAGATATCATCCTCTGTTAATGATTTCGTACGAGCTGCGCCGAGAGCAGAGACACTGCTGATATAAATTAGTTTTTTAACATTATTGGCTAAGCAACAGTCAACAATATGGGTTGTTCCACCTACATTGATATCGAATAGTTTCTTTTTGTCTCGATTGAAAAATGAGATTAATGCTGCTGCATGAATAATTAAATCAACCCCCTTAGTTATTTCGAGTAGCTGTACTAAATCTAACACATCACATTCATGCCATTGGATCTGATCAAATATGTCCTCTACCAAATCGGTCTTACTAGTTGAACGCTTAATGGCTACAATATCAATTGAGTCATCATCAACCAATTTTCTGAGGATATGAGACCCTACTAAACCCGTACCTCCTGTAACTAATACTCTCAATGATAGATGCAATTATGTATGAATATATGACTCTTTAAGGCAGATATAACGCTCCAGTACAAGAACCTCTGCTTGCCCCAGTGGCAGATGGTATAGTATTTACCTCTTTTATTATCCTGAGATATCCCATCAAAGACATTAGAATGGCCTCTTTTGATTCTATTAATTGTGCCTTTACGGATTTAATTTCAATTTGTTCTGGCATACACAGTTGAATACGCTGCATCATGAACTTGTTCATGGCACCTCCACCTGTAATCATAATTTCGGTGTTCTTGGATCCATGAGTGATTAGGTCATCTTTTAAAGATTTTGATATTTGGAGAGCTATGAACTCGACCATTGTAGTCATTGCATCATTCGTCTTTATATTGAATTGATCGAGCATGGTATAAAACTCTTTTAGCACCCATGAGTTATCCAATGATTTAGGAGGTGATTTATCGAAATAAGGTAAGGTTTCCCAAGATTTGATGAGCTCGGGGCTGATTTGACCAGATGCTGCAATATCTCCATTTTTATCATACTCTTGCCCCAACTGCTTAGCCAATCGATTTAAAACCTGATTACAAGGGCAAATGTCATAAGCCACTACGTCTTCTGAATGTATACTGATATTAACTATTCCACCAAGATTCAGAAAATAGGGAACTTCCGGAAACAGAACCTGCTCAACAATAGGCACAATCGGAGCTCCATGGCCGCCTAATGCAATATCATTCATTCTAAAATCACTAATACAGGGAATATCACTCAATGCGGCAATGACTCCTCCATTTCCAATTTGGGTACTATACCCATTGGTAGGATCATGATACACAGTATGTCCGTGAGAAGCTATATAGTCAATTTTAAAACTTTGGGCAATGTCTTTAATCTGACGTGCGCAAAACGATGCAAAGTCGCTATCTAACTCCGCTAACTTCATCGGATTCAGAGTAGTTGCTTGAGATAAATGATTAGCAAGATAATTATCGAAAGGGACAGTGTAGGCCTCAATTAGCTCCCATTGCAGATCGGCCTTGGAACCTTCATATTCACATACTGCAATATCTAATCCATCTAAAGAACTCCCTGACATAAGCCCAGCAATAATCATAATAACATTTGCTCTAATCGACAATTAAAATAGCACTATGGAAGGTATCAATTAATTCGTCGAATAATTCAAGAAACTTTATAACCTTATTAAGTTTCCTAAGTTCTGATGTCATAATTTTGTTTTGTGGATGATAATATAATTATAGAAATCCGTGAATTTGCCATAGCGCAGTTCATGCAGTATGGAGTCAAATCTGTATCAATGGATTACATATCAGGCCAGCTCGGTATATCTAAGAAAACTTTATACAAACACTTCAGCAATAAGGAAGAGCTCATTGATATGTGTATGTCTGATTTTATAAGAAAAGAAAAAGAACTCATCAATCACCTCCAGGACACATCAGATGATGCGATCCATGCAATGAAAAATATTACAAAGCATATCATGTCAACATTCAGAAAAATGCGACCGCAGTTACTCTGTGAACTTCAGAAATACTATAAAAAAGTATGGAAGAAAATCATCGATATGCAATCGATATTCATCAAAGAGCAAATTACTGATAACCTCAAGAGAGGTATGAATGAAGGACTATATCGCTTTAATATGGATCCCGAAATCATATCAGATCTATATGTGCAGCAGGCCTTACAGATCACAAGTAATATTCATAAATACGAGAATTTAGGATTAGAGAACACCCTGAACCAGCACCTATTATATCACTTATACGGCATACTATCTCTTAATGGTATAAAACTTTTAGAAGAATTAAATCTTATCGAACAATGAAATGGAAGACAACGTTCTTAGGAACAATTATCACAGTATTGTTGAGCATCACTACATTGTCGTCGCAGCAAAATTTTTCTTTGGCAGATGCCATAAAATATGCTTTGGAACATCACCCAAGCCTAACCACCAGTCGGCTTGACGGAGAAAATGCAAAGTGGCAGTACAAAGAAGCTCTATCTATCGGTATGCCAAGAATTAATGGGAATGTTGACTACTCATACTTTTATAAATTACCAATCTCTCCAATCCAGGATTTCATTTCTCCTTCAATATACGGAGTGCTCATTCAGGAACAGGTAACTACAGAAAACGGAGTAGTCACTCCATCGAGCATACCAGAACCTCAGACATTTAACGTCACTTTTCAACAAAATCATTCTCTCAACTTAGGACTAAAAGGAGAAGTGTTATTATTCGATGGTAATTTTCTGAAAGGCTTGAAGGCAGCTAAACTGTTCATAGATTTAGCTGAGCAACAAATACAGTTGACAGAACAAGATATCGTCCAAAATGTAGCACGAGCCTATCAAAATGTTCTAATCACACTCAAGAATGTAGAAATCATTGATAAAAACATTGCCAACATCACCTTATCTCTAATCGAAGCACAAGAAATCTATGATAATGGGTTCATAGAGCAATTAGATGTTGATAGATTAAAACTATCTCTTCAGAACTTGCAATTCGAAAGGCAAAAACTCGCAGAGCTAATAGATGTGAGTTACAGCATACTGAAATATCAGATGGCCTATCATATTAATCAGGAAATAGAGGTCACGGATGTTTTAGAAACTGTCGTCGCCTTAATGACATTAGAAATCAACTCCATAGATCAAATTGTATATGAAAGCAGACCAGAACATAGATTATTAACGAAGGCCATCGAATTAGACTATGCCGACTTAGAACGCATCAAGCAAGGGTACTATCCATCGGTTACAGGATTCGCTGGTTATGGTCAGAACTTACAACGCAACAGTTTATTCAATGGATCAGAGACAGCATTCCTTCCTAATGGATCAGTCGGACTCAGGGCAAGAATACCTGTCTATGATGGTGGATATACTAAATCAAAAATTCAACAAAAGAAGATTGAAATCGAAAAAAGACAAATCGAGCTATCCGAATTTGATAGAGCGATGACCCTACAAGTCATCAGTACCGAAACTCAATATCATAATGCCCAACGTAGTTTAGTTAATGCTGAAAGAAGTCTCGAGTTGAATGAAAATATTTATGATAAAACACAGATAAAATACAAGGAAGGCGTCGGAAGTAGTGTAGAAGTTACCCAAGCCGAAGCTTCTTTATATCAAGCACAAGCCAACTATATCAATGCTCTTTATGACCTACTCAGTTCAAAAACTGAACTCGATATTGCTACCGGTCAAATTCTTAAAACAGTGAAATAACCTCAAGATGAAAAGTATAAATAAGTTATTGTTAATAACATTCTTACTCCTTACCATGTTGGCAATATCCAGCTGTGGTGAAGGAACTGAAACTGCAGATCCAGTAACCTTTAAGGATAAAAAAGAACTCCTTCAAAAAAAAAAGGATCAGTTGTCTGTGCTACAAGCTGAGATCGATGATTTACAGAATGAAATAGTTGCGGCAAGTCCAGAACTACAAGAAAAGGCCAGACTTGTTGACACATTGATGATCGCTCATACTGACTTCAGAAGATATATCTACATACAAGGAAAAGTTGTGGCTGATGATGTGGTTAACGTAGTAAGCGAAGTGCCTGGAAGGATTATTAGAGTAAATGCTAAAGAAGGAGATTATGTCAAGAAGGATCAAATTATAGCGACCATAGATTTAGAATCTTTGAACAAGCAGAAGGCTGAAATCAACACAGCACTTTCCTTAGCTGTAGATGTCTATGATCGTCAAAAAAGACTCTGGGATCAGAATATAGGAAGTGAGGTACAATACTTACAAGCTAAGAATAATAAAGAGCGCTTAGAACGGTCACTGGAGTCTCTTGATTATCAATTAACCAAGTCGACCATATACGCTCCAATATCTGGAACAGTCGATAGAGAAATGCTCAAAGTTGGAGAACTCGCATCCCCTGGTATGCCAATCATTACAGTTCTCAATACTCGAAACATCAAGATAGAGTCTGATCTTCCGGAGCGCTTTTTAACCAAGCTCGATAGAGGAGATAGAGTCGTCATCAACTTCCCTAGCATAGAAAAAGAAATGACTGGTAAAGTTACTATGATGGGAAGATCGATAGATCCCTCTAATCGTACTCTGAAAGTTGAGATCAAACCTTCTACATACGATAAACTACTCAAGCCAAACCTATTAGCTAAGATTAAAATCGAAGAACTTACTATAGATGATGTTATCGTATTACCATCTGTATACCTCTTACAACAGATTGACGGAAAGGAATACGTATTCATCGTGCGGAAGGATGGAGATGAGTTCAGAACCCAAAAAATCTTTGTTCAGACAAGTGAATCCAGTGATGGCAACATAATTATTACCGAAGGCCTAAACCCTGGAGATATTGTAATCTCCAAAGGGGCCAGAAATGTTTCAAACGGTGATTTGATCATATTCCAATAGAACAAAACTATGAACACAGAAACGATCAAAGACAAGCTAAGAAATTTCAGACTTACAGATATAGCTGTTGACAATGGTACCAGTATTATCATTTTGGCCCTGATGATCTTAATCTTTGGGCTGCGGTCTTACACTGATATGCCTAAAGAATCTTACCCTGAGGCTAGCTTCCCTACGATTTATATTAACACACCATATTTCGGAAATTCTGCCGCAGATATTGAGTCCTTGATTGCAAGACCACTGGAGAAAGAAATTTCCTCGGTTAACGGTATCAAAAACCTGAATTCGACATCAATTCAAGATTTCTCAGTGATATTGATAGAATTTGATGCTGATCAAGATCAGGATATCGCACTTAGAAAAGTTAAAGACGCTGTAGACAAAGCTGAGAGTGAATTACCCAATGACTTAGATCAAGATCCAAACATCGAGGAAGTAGTATTCTCCGAGTTCCCAATTATGACCATAAACATATCCGGTGACTTTAGCCCGGATGAACTTAGAAATGTTGGGGAATACATGCAAGATAAGGTCGAAAGTCTCAAATCAGTTAATAGAGTTGATCTAAAAGGAGCACTCGACAGAGAGGTGAAAATTAATGTAGACCTCCTAAAAATGCAGTCATTACAAGTTTCTTTCAATGATATAGAGGCCGCCATAGCACAAGAGAATATGTCTATGTCTGCGGGAGAAATCGTGGCGAATGAATTCCGACGCTCGATAAGAGTAATTGGTGAATTCACCAATGCCGCTCAGATGGAAAATGTAATTATCAAATCTGAGAATGAAAGACCCATATACCTAAAAGACTTTGGTACCGTAGAATATGGATTTGAAGAGCGCACCAGTTATGCCAGATCCAATGGCCTCCCAGTTATATCGTTAGATGTCGTTAAGCGCAGAGGTGGTAATGTGATAGATGTTGCTACTAAGATCAAAGAGCTTTTAATTGAAGAAGAAAGTAATCTTCCAGAAAATATCAATATCGCCATCTTTAATGATACCTCTAAGTATACAGAAGAGTCCGTTGCGACCTTAGAAAATAGTATCATATCTGGAGTAATTCTAGTGGTATTAGTCTTACTATTTTTCCTGGGACTGAGAAACTCTCTTTTTGTAGGAATCTCTATACCCTTGAGTATGCTTATGGGGATTTTATTCCTGCATCTGACGGGTACAACAATGAATATGGTTGTTCTATTCGGCTTAATTCTCTCCTTAGGACTACTGGTTGATAATGCGATTGTTGTAGTTGAAAACGTATATCGCTATCTGCAGCAGGGATATAGTGGATGGGACGCTGCTAAGTATGGTGCAGGCGAAGTCGCCTTACCGATTATGGCCTCAACAGCTACTACTTTAGCTGCATTTATCCCATTAGCCTTATGGCCTGGAATCATGGGAGAGTTCATGAGATACTTCCCAATAACTTTAATTGCCGTTCTTTCCTCTTCATTATTCGTAGCATTAGTAATTAATCCAGTCTTAACATCTCGATTGATGCGTGTGGAAAAGAGCGGTTTAACTAATTCTGAGTGGAATATAAAGACTAAGAATGTCCTCATTGGAATTGCCATCATGGTGATCATTGCCGTCATAGGTCATATAACGAGCACCATGTGGGTTCGCAATCTATTCGGCATAGCAGCGATAGTCTCATTAGTGAATCATTTTTTATTCAGACCGGGAGCGCTTTTCCTTCAAAACACTGGTTTGCCATTTTTAGAACGTCAATATGATAGATTCATAGATTTGGTTTTGACTGGTTTTGGACCATATCTTACCTTCTTAGGATCTGTTGCTTTATTAATTGGTTCGATAATACTCTTCGCCAAATTCATGCCACCAATTGAATATTTCCCTGCCAGTGACCCAACGTATGTTAACGTATTCGTCGATTTACCCTTGGGATCAGATATAGAAGCGACTAATGATATTGTTAAAAAGATCGAGCAGGACGTAAAGAAAGCTGTGGAGCCCTATGATGAGATAGTAGAGGAGATTCTAACCCAGATTGGAGAAGAGACATCTGATCCTCAATCTCCACCAGAGCCCGGGCTTACGCCCCACAAAGCTAGAATCACTGTATCATTCATTGCCTATCAGGATCGCAATGGTTTATCATCATATGATGCCATGGATGCTATACGTCAAGGAGTCCAGCAATATCCAGGCATAAGAATTGTAATCGCTCAAAACGTTGATGGACCACCTGTAGGATTACCTATTAATATAGAAATCATCGGAGAGGATATAGAAGAACTGTCGGCTGAGAGTCAAAAGATAATTGACTACATCAATAGAAGTAAGATATCAGGGATAGAAGATCTCACAAGAGATGTAACACTTGCTAAGCCAGAGCTGGAAGTTTCCATCGATAGAGAGGCGGCAAGACGATACAATCTATCAACGGCACAGATTGCTTCCTCAATCAGAACTTCAGTTTATGGTAAGGAGGTTTCCAAATTCAAAGTAGGAGAAGATGAATATCCTGTAATGCTTCGATTAAATGAAGATTACAGATACAATGTGAATGCCTTGATGAATCAAAAGATCACATTCAGAAATCAATCAAATGGTAGAATAGCTCAAGTTCCTATAAGCAGTGTTATTGACTACAAGTACACCACCAGTTATAACGCTATCAAAAGAAAGGATCAAAAAAGAGTAATTACCATATACTCTAATATCCTCGAAGGATTTAATGCTAACAAGATTGTGAATAACATTAAGGATATCATGACAAGGTATGACTTACCTCAAGGAGTCAGTATTGATTTCACAGGAGAACAAGAGCAACAGGCTGAAGATTCTGAGTTCTTAATGGGAGCGTTTATGCTTGCCCTATTCACCATCTTTATCATTTTAGTGGCGCAGTTCAATTCAGTGTACAGTCCCTTTATTATAATTATTTCGATCGTATTCAGTACGATTGGCGTCTTCTTAGGTTATGTACTCACTGGACGAACGATAGGTGTAGTATTTACTGGAGTTGGTATTATTTCATTGGCTGGTATTGTAGTTAACAACGCTATTGTCTTGATCGATTATATCAACTTACTCGTGCAACGTAGGAGGGAAGCTGTTGGAGTATCCAGCATACTTGATTTAGATCGGATAGATGTCAAAAAAGCCATCATTAAGGGTGGATCAACGAGATTGAGACCTGTACTACTAACTGCTATTACAACAGTTTTAGGTTTGATTCCATTAGCCATTGGATTCAACATCAATTTTTTCACGATAATAAGTGATTTAGACCCTCAGATTTATTTGGGTGGTGATACAACTGCCTTATGGGGCTCATTAGCCTGGACGGTCATTTATGGTCTTGTATTTTCTACATTTTTGACTTTGGTTATTGTCCCCGCAATGTATTACTTAGCATATCGATTGAAATATGTTACCGAAGGATATTTCTATTTTAAAAAGACAAAAGAAATCGAACGTGAACAGGGATAATAATCAAATCAGAGCTCTAAGAGTTTCTTACGAAAAAAGCCATCTATTAGAAAAGGATGTACTCCAGAACCCTTTCGATCAATTTAAGCTATGGTTCGACTATGCAATTAAGTCAGAAGTATTTGAAGCTAATGCCATGACCTTAGCTACATGTGGATCGAATGGGCAGCCATCAGCACGAACTGTCTTGCTTAAAGAAATAATGGAAGAGGGCTATGTTTTTTATACCAATTATAATAGTGATAAAGGCGTACAGATAGCAGAGAATAATAAGGTAGCACTATTATTTTTTTGGAAGGAGCTCGAAAGACAAGTTAGAATCGAAGGGCAGATCGCAAAAGTTAGCAAAGAAAAATCGCAAGATTACTTCCAATCCAGACCAAAGGGTAGTCAGATCGGTGCTTGGACAAGCCCACAAAGTCAGACGGTAACCAGAGAAGAGCTTGACTCCTTGGCTGAGACAACTCAATCTAAATATGCAGATGAATCCGTATTACCGTTGCCTCCGTTTTGGGGTGGATATATTGTGAAGCCGGTAAATTTTGAGTTCTGGCAAGGCAGACAAAACAGATTGCATGATAGGATTAGTTATGAGCAAAATACCCAGTCAGAATGGGT
>CACLQQ010000007.1 GCA_902609095.1 uncultured Bacteroidota bacterium
AGTCAGTATCTATTTTCTTTTGACAATACTACACTGCGCATGGATTATAGTAGCTTGCGTTTAGAGTTACCAGTTTTATTTAGCTTTAGTATTCCTAGAGATAGATGGCAGCCATTATTTAAGTTTGGTGGGGCTATGGCATATAGTATGAATAATTCCCATCAATTGACGGAGTTTGTTACAGACCCTTCGAATGGTGGAGTTAATCGAAGAGATACAAATATATCGACACCATCGTTAAGTTATGGTGTAGGGTTTGGTACTGAATTAAGGCATAAGATAACCTCTGATCTTGGAGCTGTTTTCGGGGTAGAGTATTTTCTATTCTTTGAAAACGGAGAGAATCGCTTAATTGATGCCAACAGAATTGATATCAATTTAGGAGTTACCTATGCATTTTAAGCTCATTTGGGATCTGTTAATATGGTCTCCACCTCATATCTGAATGCTATATCCATTATAGATACCACATATTGATTAGGTACTCGAGGATCAGGACTTAAGGTCATACTGACAGGTCTGCCTTTCTTTCCTAATTCTCTTATCGCTTTCTCTATTCTGTTTATAGATACTCGCTCGCCTCGTATCCAGTAAGAACCATCTCTTTTAATCGAGATATTTGTTGGAGGAGCTTTAAGTTCTGTAGTGGATTTAGACTTACCTGGTAGCTTTAGATTAAGTGCATTTGGCACAACCATAGATGATGTCAACATAAAGAATATTAAAAGCAAAAAGATAATGTCCGTTAAGGACGACATACTGAACTCTGCACTTGCTTTAGTTTTTTTCTTTAAACCCATTTCTTATTATTTAGGTTGGGTTGCTATGATGGCTCTCATCTTCAGTTTACTTGCTATCTCCATGACATCAGAGACTTTTTTCCAAGGTACTCCTACTTCAGAGACTATTGCTACGGTAGCATTCTTTTTATTAGAGTCATCAGCGATAGATCTACGAATTAAATTTTCGATTTGCCCAAAAGAAGCCTTCTTTCCGTTAAATGTGACACTACCATCTGTGGTCATCATTACCGTATAGTCAGTAGGTGCAACTGTCTTACTACTTGACTCTGGTAGTTCAATACTTATTTGGATCATGGAAGATGTGAGCATGAAAAAAATAAGTAACAAGAATATGATATCCGTTAAGGAAGACATACTGAATTCTGCATTTACTTTGTTTCTCTTTTTCATATTGTCTTTTGTGTTCTAATGAGCCTATGCAGGTTCTTGCAATAGATCCATAAACTCCACAGTCGAAGCTTCCATTTTGAAAATGACTTTTTCAACACTTGCTACAAGTAAGTTGTATCCTACGAAAGCCACAATACCCACCATCAAACCAAATGCAGTTGTGATTAGTGCTTGGTAGATACCACCCGCTAATACGTCAGGGGTTACATTTTGTTCAGATGCCATGGTATAAAAAGCTTGGATCATACCTGTTACTGTACCAAAGAACCCTATCATTGGCGCAGCACCTGCTATACTGGCAAGTGTAGATAAATTCTTCTCAAGTTTGAATACCTCTAAATTACCAACGTTTTCTATGGCAGCATCAATATCCCTTAGTGGCTTGCCGATTCTCATTAATCCCTTTTCCACCATACGAGATACAGGGGTTGATTTAGTCTTGCATAAGGCTTTAGCACCTTCAATGTTTCCTGCTGCAACTGATGCACGTATATTATTCATGAAGTTCTGATCAATTCGGCCTGCTTTTTTGATGGTTACCCATCTTTCAAAAAATATAGCTATGGCTATAACTGATAACACTAATAGAATGGCTACAATCGCCATACCTAACGGACCACCTTGAAAGATGATATCAAGGATACCTTGAGAAAGTGATTCTGCCTCTTCGGCTTCTTTGCTTTGAAAAAGGATGATTCCTAACATTCGTAAATTATAGTTTGAAGAATGATGACACTTAAACGCACACCTGCATTAATATTAGTGCGTAATACATACAAAATTATGAAAAAATGGATATATTATATTTATTTATAAGGTGTTATATGTTGAAAACGTGATAATTGTATTTGCGTAATCGTGGTTTATTAAAGATCATTGGTCTCAACTGAACACGTCATAATAGTAGAGATTTAGTAATCTTTTTAGAGAGTTAGGTGTTGTACCTATTGTTTTAAGCCAATTCGATGTCCGACAAAAAAGTAAATCCAATTGATAAGGATAAAATAGCCCAAGAACCTCACTTATTACCTTATGCGCATACTGTTGGAGGTGCAATAATCAAACCAATTGATAAAGGTCGTACTAAGGGAGTTGCCATGACTGCTATGTATCAACAGACTTCTAATCAGTTACATCAGATAAAAGATCAAGTAGAAAAACTTTTGTCTCAGGCTCAAGATATTCATGACCGGATCGATGTATCTGAGAAGGTATATTTGGCAGACTGTTCCTTTAAGCCGGTGATGGGCCAGATATATCATCTGTATGAGAAAAAAGATGGCTCGTGGATACTGTCCATGGTCTCAGTTGAAGAATGGGGAAAGGATGCTCCTTATTTCTTTTTAGCAACAGCCCGTTTACTTCATGACCATACATGGGAGATTCTGGATGTCAATCCTGATAAGCCTGTAGTGGAGATGTGAATCAATCCACTCTAAATAATTCTTCAAGAAATTTCGCTTTTTCAAAGAAGTCTCTATCCTGGCATAAGGTGGAACCAGCAATGCCGACGAGGAAACAAACTGAATTACATTCACTATCTATGATTTTTGTTCCGCCATCACTGATGCAGTGGCCATCAGAAAAGGTATAAACTTCTGATCCCATAAATTCATACTTGGCCATAGTTGCTTCACGACAATCACTTTGATTGTTTTTGAAATTATCAATACGTTCAGCGATGCATGGAGGGGGCCTATCTTCTGAACAGCTCATGAGGGAGACTATGGAGCTAAGAATGGCATATCTAAGCAGTCTCATATGTTCTACTAACGTAATAATCTGTAGAACTGCTTAGCCAGATTAACTTGGTTTTGTATCCTAATTAAAAAAATGGTGCTCTTAAAGGGTACATCCTTCAGGATGATTTGAACTTAATTTAGCAACATTATAGGCCGCTTCAACAACTTGCGGTCATGACAGATGCTAGTGCCGCAAATAACAAAGTGATTAAAATCAAAGAATTAAAGTGTGAAACAATAAGTCCTCCGTGGACACGAGAATTACTTATTTATCAACTCACTGAAATTGGGCCAAGTCTTTGTTTGACCATTTCTTCAAGCTGTCCAGCCTTCATTAAAGTGAAGCAACAATCGGAGATGCCGTCTCCTTCTGTACAAGAGGTAAGTGCAAACTTATCTCCTGCGTTTAAATCGAATTTCTTTCTAACATCCTTTTGGTATGACGAGTTACCTCTATCGTCGAAGTTTACAATGGCTTCTACATTACAACAACCTTCGTTTAGTTTGTTTTTGGACAAATTACTTGGTTCCTTTGGCATCGAATATATTGATTTCTACTTTCGCAGAATCACAACCGCTATCAGCACAGCAATTTGCACCGAAACAGTCTAAAGAAACATTCTTGAGACCGGTATTAGTGATCCAGCTCTCTATATCAGATCTTTTAAAACCTTTCCAGCGATCACGCTGCTCTGTTATCAAGAAATCATAATCGTGACTATCTAAATCTGAGGGTGCCACCAGGTTTCAGAATCCTTACCATCAATTTAATTGTAGCCTCAGGATGTTCAACATGGTGTAGATATATGTTTGCCATAACGACATCCATTGTGTCAGTTTATGCACTTAGTTTTTCTGATATGCATACAACTGTCGTTAAGTTGGGAGAGTCGACAAATTTATTCCTTAGCATATCAAGCATCTCGGCAGATTGATCCATGGCGTATAAGGCTATGGATTTATCTTTCAGTGGCTCCAATAATTAACCGGTGCTACTTCCGATATTAGCAACTTTAGCGTTAGTACTAAGATTGAGGTGACTATAGATCGTATCCTTTGGTGCATCACCAAAAAAGGAACCTCCCAGATCATCCCAATTTTGAAAGACTTCTCGGAAGTAATTCATAGAGGTAAGTGTTTCCATGTTGAACTATTCATGCGTAATGTGCAAATAAATCAGAATATTCAGTAATTTCTAAGGAATGTCATTTTACAATTTTTCTCATTAAATAGTCAGTTTGAATTTCATCACCAAATGGAAACTCATGTTTATCAAATATCTTGAGGCCCAGCTTTTGACAGAAGCTTATTGATTTATCATGCTTCTCCCACACAACTAACCAAATCATGGGGCAATGATGACTTCTTCCTATTCGTATAGCATGAGCTATAAGCATGCGATCGTATTCTTTTCTTCATGCCATCCAGAAGTTGCAGAGTTAATGGCTGTATGAAGATTTTGTTAGGTGTTAACCAAGAAAATCTGTCATCATTATCATCTCCTGTGTTGCTCACATAAAAAACAGTCTGAACCTTTACATAACATGAAATAAAGTTCATGTAAATTAAAAGAAGAAGCATCTTTTGCATTCGACTTAAATAGTAAAATTTTCGTTTCATACTACACAGCATTTGTTGCAAATCAACATTATATCTATTGATTTGAAAGCTATTGTGCAATTTGGAGATAAAGATTCTCATTTTGAACATCTCATTTTTTGGGTGTATTTCCTTTGAAGTTTGAAGGTGTATTTCCTACTTTTAATGAGAGACGTTAAAATTTGGTTCGTAAAATTCAATGTTGTTTTCCGTAGTTTTTGACCACAAGTTTTATTGCTTTTGAGGATGCAAGTCTAACTGAAGAAGGTAAAATTATTCAGAAAGCCTTGAATATCGCAATCTTGAATTCTATTGATAATGGTGAAGATATTTCAGAGGATTTCATGACCATTTATGGCAACTATAAAACTTTGATTGATGAGAGCGAATCGCTCAGTAATTTGTACCATACCGTTAGAGGAATAAACTTAAATACTCGCGGAGAATATACTAAGAGTAGACCGCTATTACAAAAAGCTCTGGTTTATTATGAAGCACAAGATTCTTATGAAGGTCTATTTATGTTGTACAAGTGCTTGGGCCATTCCTATTTTGAAGAATCCACCTATGCTTTGGAATTTGACTATTATTACAAAGTCTTCCGAAGTACCGAAGATTCTGAAGAAATAAGAGAAATCAGTCTCGATATAGCTGAAGTCTATTACCAACTCAATCTGTATGAAGACACCTTGCTCGTTTTAGATATAGCAAAAGAGAACTTTATCAAATCTGGGAATGGAGACTACATCGCTTAGGTTAATTTAGGTTATTATGCCATCAATGCAAAGGAATTCGAAGAGGTGCAGTCCATCAATCCTGTGATCGATTTTCTGATTGAAATGGAAGATGCAGAAAATCTCAACTTTGCCTATTTCAATAAGGCTAAGAAATTCTTGCCTAATGATCGAGATTTAGCAATTTTCTACAATGAAGAATCATAGAAATTGGCAAAATCCATAGATAGTAAGCCTTATATTTTACTCTCTGGACTTATCGCTGCTAAAATCTTTTTGAATTACAGTGAGATCAACAATGCAGAACGAATAATCAATCACGTAATAGGATTGATTGATGAATTTGAACTCGACTATTATTTACTCTATGCTTACGAAGAATTAGTTCAACTTTACGAGAAACAGCGCGATTATTCCAATGCCATCGATATTTACAAAAAACGTGAAACCATAATTAAGCAACAACAAAGTACGATTCAAATCAAGTCGATTGCAGATATTCGCTTGCGTGATGAAGTGATCTCTAAAACCGACGAGATTGAATTACAAATCCAGAATAGAGCCCTATTGACTTTGATGTTTGTGGTTTTTGTATTGGTTGTTGTTATTATTCAGACCATCATCAATAGAAACAAACGCAAAAAATTGCAAATTGAACAAGATCTTGCCCAAGAAAAGGAACTGAATAACATTCGTACGAAGTTCTTAGGTAATGTATCTAACGAAATCAGAACACCATTGACTTTGGTTATGGGGAATATTCAATTGGTGATGTAAGAACTAAAAGATTTAGACAAAACCAAAGGTTATTTGCAATCGGCTCTAAACAATAGTAAAAAGGTGATAGAGGATGTCAATGAAATTCTATAATTCCTGAAGTATGAAAAAGGAACTCGGGAAGTTCATTTGGCAGCAATTTCTGTTGACAAATTCTTCAAAAGAACTTTCTTATGCTTTGATTCGAAGGCAGATGAAAAAGGAATTGAATTGGAATACCAAAACAGCGTTCCTGCCGATTTATGGTGTGAAATTGATCAAAATAAAACTGAAAAGATCCTCAACAATCTGATCACTAATGCAATGAAATTCAGTCCAAGTGATAGCAAGATCATTTGTACTACAACAGTAGATAACGGCCAGATCCAAGTACAAATAACTGATTTCGGAACGGGAATCCGTGCAGAAGATGGACAAAAAATATTTAATCGATTTTATCAATCTCAAAACACCAAATCAGTCGGTGGGATTGGTATTAGCTTAGCATTGAGCAAAGAATTCGCGACACTCTCGCAAGGAAGTTTGTCTGTGGAAAGTATTTTGAATAAAGGAAGTACGTTTACTTTGACGCTTCCTATCTCCAAAGTTGATAGTCCCATTGAAATCATTAAAACTCCAAAAGAAAAGCAAAAAGATCAAAAGCTGCATTTGCTAGTGGTTGAGGACAATATTGAAATGGGTAAATATCTTGCCGAAATTTTAGGGCAATATTACAGAATATCTCAAGCATTTGACGGTGAAGATGCTCTAAAGAAAATCAACGAGCAGGATTTTGATTTGATTACTTTAGGTGTGATAATGCCCAAAATAGACGGATTTTAACTTAGGGAGGAAGTCAATAAATTATCTGATATGAGGGAAATTACGTACATCTTGATTACAGCGAAAGTCTTGGATATAGACAAGATCAAGGGCTATAATCTTGCAATCAACGATTACATCGTAAAACCATTTAACAAAAACGAGTTACTTGCTAGAGTTTCTAATTTAATCGAAAATAGTACGAACAAAAAAGTTTGGCAATTAGAAACAAAGGAACTCCAAGAGAAATCTTTTGATCAAAAACTGGTTAAAACAGCTCAGCAATTTTTTTTTAACAGTATATCATATGAAGACTTTAGGATTGAAGATTTGTACAAGGAAATTGGTTATAGTCAACGTCAGTTATCGCGTTTGCTAAATGAGTACACGGGAATGACACCGGTAAAGTTTGTCTTGGAAGTTTGCTTACAACACGCCTATCAACTCATTCAAAACAAGACTTTCCCAACATTATCCGAAGTAAAGTATGAAGGTGGCATCTCCTCTATTTCATTAACAAGTTTAAGGAGCGTTTTGGGGTGAAGCCTTCAGAGTTATGACAATTATTAGTGGATATTTATCCGTTTTGGTGGGTATTCCCTTATAATATAATAAATACCATCATTTACATACATCCTGTACTTCTCGGAAGAGAACATCTTGTATAAATTCTCTTCTACAGGAGATTATAGAAATCAAAGATCTCTTTTATTGATGCTAGGCATATTGCAATATCCTTAGAAGCTTGGATCATATCAATAAAATACTTTGACATATTTCAATTAGCTGCAAACAATCATAATTAAGCGTAGTTTTATTAGCTATGATTGGATACAGATTTAGTGATTATCAACCTGATGACTTATCTGGTGAGCCATTTGAGAGATTGTTAAAGATCTTTAAGGACTTATTAGTGTATACTTCAGGTGAAGTTTCTGAAGCACTTTCTTGGTTAACAGAGCTAGACAAGCAATATAACCTCTCGGATGAAAACTACGGCATCGCTGACTTCATACAGGATCTGATAGATAAGGGTTATATAAGCGATAGAAAGGATGGCTCTGGACTATTCGGTCCGACGGCCAAGATGGAGATCGAGCTGAGACGCAAGGCCCTCGACGACATATTCGATCAACTCAAAAAGTCCAAAAGAGGAAATCATATTACTCGACATACAGGTAGAGGAGATGAATATACCTCGGAGATGAGACCATTCCAATTCGGGGATAACTTAGATAAGATCGCAGTATCCGAATCATTGAAAAATGCACAAATCAATCATGGTTTAGATGAGTTTAGGTTGACTCAGGATGACTTAGAAGTACATGAGACTTATTATAAGAGTCAGATGAGTACAGTACTGATGATTGATATATCACACTCTATGATATTATACGGTGAGGATAGGATTACACCAGCTAAAAAAGTTGCTATGGCATTGGCTGAGTTGATTAAAACCCGTTATCCTAAGGATACCTTGGATGTTATAGTCTTTGGCAACGACTCTTGGAAAATTGAGATTAAAGATCTCCCTTATCTGCAAGTTGGACCATATCATACGAACACTGTAGCTGGCTTAGAATTAGCTATGGATATCTTAAGAAGGAGAAAGAATCCTAATAAGCAAATTATGATGATTACAGATGGAAAACCCACTTGTATAAAAAAAGGGAAAAAGTACTACAAGAATGCCTTTGGTTTAGATCGCAAAATTCTGAATAGAACCCTGGGCTTAGCCGTAAAGTGCAGAAAGCTTCAGATTCCAATCACGACCTTTATGATTGCCAGCGATCCTTACTTAAGAAATTTTGTAGATCAGTTTACTCGGGCAAATCAGGGTAAGGCGTTCTACAGCGGACTACAAGGTTTAGGGGAATTCATATTCATGGATTATAAGGATAATAAGAAGAAAAGAAAAGGGTAAATGAGCCCATTAAGTAAAGAATTTCAGAAAAGATAGATAGTGGAAATAAATAAGATAAAGACCTTAGGTCAGCTCAAAAAAGCTGGTTACATAGCAAAGAGTATAAAGCAAGAGCTAAGAGATAATTTAGTTCAGAAGCTTCAAAACAATGAAAAGGTTTTTCAAGGTATTATAGGGTTTGAAGATACTGTATTACCGGATATAGAGCGTGCTATCTTGTCCAAGCACAACGTACTACTCTTAGGGCTCAGAGGTCAGGCGAAAACTCGGATCGCTCGAATGATGACAGAGCTCTTAGATGACTACATTCCGATAGTTGAGGGGAGTGAGATCAACGATGATCCAATCATGCCACTGTCACGGTATGCCATTGATGTCATCCAAGAACATGGAGATAAAACTCCTATCACGTGGGTGCACAAGACTGATAGGTACGTAGAGAAATTGGCTACGCCAGATGTAAGTGTAGCAGATTTAATCGGTGATGTGGATCCAATCAAGGCAGCAGCGTTAAAATTACCTTATTCTGATGAGAGAGTGATTCATTTTGGTCTCGTCCCAAGGTCTCACCGATCAATTTTTGTGCTAAACGAACTTCCGGATCTTCAAGCACGAATTCAAGTTTCTTTATTCAATATCTTACAAGAAGGAGACTTACAAATACGAGGGTTTAAATTGAGATTCCCTTTGGACATTCAATTTGTTTTCACGGCTAATCCTGAGGATTATACCAATAGAGGTAGCATAGTAACACCACTCAAGGATAGAATCGAAAGTCAAATTCTAACTCACTACCCTAAGACCATTGAGGTTGCGAGGACGATCACCGAACAAGAAGCCTTAATAGATAGTGAGCAGAATGATAGGGTGCATGTAGTGAGTGACTTGAGGATTTTATTGGAGATGATCTCGTTTAACGCTCGAGAAAGCGAGTATATTGACGAAAAATCTGGTGTCTCGGCTCGGATGAGTATCTCTGCACTGGAGAACTTAATCAGTGCGGCAGAAAGAAGAGCTCTCATTAATAGAGATAAGAAGACCTCAGTGAGAATAACTGACTTTTGGGGTGTGATACCGAGTGTTACGGGTAAGGTAGAGTTGGTATATGAAGGGGAGCAAGAAGGTCCTTATGGGGTAGCTATTGAACTGATTAATGATGCAATCAAAGAAACATTCTTACAGACCTTCATAGACCCAGATAAGGCAGCTAAATCAGGCGATAAAGATCCTTACGGTCCAGTTAAAGCGTGGTTTTCTGGAGGTAACAAGCTTGAACTACTAAATGACGATTCGGAAAAAGACTTTAGAGTAAAGCTTGATAAAGTCAGTGGGCTCAAAGCTTTAGCTTCTGATTTTTCTAGTGATCAGGAGGAGATCTATTATCTCATGGAACTCATAATTCATGGTTTAGCAGCATGTGAAGCTATCGGAAAGGATATTATAGACACTCAAATGAACTTTAGTGACCCACTCTCGGGTATGTTTGATGATCTGAGTAGTGAAGTTGAATAGGCCTTGTTGGATATAGCTAAAGTGGCTGATATCCAAGTGTTCCCTGTTTACGAAATACGTCACTTAGGATGTGGAAACGGTAGTGATGGATTGTGTTTGCCAGGGATTAGAATTTTCGTTGGTCAGGATACTTCTGTGGCTGAAGTTGATGTAGTCAGGCACGACTTCGGTAATATACTTCAGGCATACACTATTGGGGGTTCCTTAGTTTCTACTTGATTGTCGTAATGATGAGTTTAATTAGTGGCTAGACTAATGGCTTTGGTAAGGACCTTTATAATTAATGGTCCGAGCTATGGTGTAATTATGTAGGAAAAGACTATTTCGAATACGGCTGTCGAGGAACTTGGAATACTAATCGATTTCCCGACCAGAATATGAGCGACCGTACTTTGAGATGGATTCGTAGGAGTATGTGATATTCAATCTCTAACTAATGTATCTTTGCAGTTTGCTAAAACTGAAATCCATCAAAATTTATGAGACGAATATCATTGAAAATAATAGTTATAGGTAGTTATAGCTTAATAACATTAGGTTCTTGTCAAAACAAAGAAACAGGTTCTATGACTAAGAGAATAGATAAATTAGATGCGCCAATTGCAGCTAAGAAGGATTCTATAATTACTACTCATGGGCATGATCGAGTAGATCCATATTTTTGGATGCGGCTCACAGATGATCAAAAGAACGAAGAGCAACCTGATGAGCACACTCAAGAAGTATTGGATTACCTCAATGCAGAAAATGACTTTACCGATCGTGTAATGTCTCATACAGAGGAATTTCAAGAAAAACTATATGATGAAATAGTTGGGCGAATCAAGCAAACTGACGAATCGGTGCCTTACTTCAAAAATGAATTCTGGTATTATACCAGATATGAAGAGGGTAAAGAATACCCTATCTACTGCCGTAAGAAGAAGACATTGGAAGCCAACGAGGAAGTTATGTTGGACGCCAATGAAAGAGCTAAAGGAAAAGACTATTATAATGCTTCTGGTCTATCGGTAAGTCCTAACAATAAGATATTAGCATTTGCAGAGGATTTTGTGAGCCGTCGTATCTATACATATAGATTTAAGAACTTAGAAACTGGTGAGATCTATTCAGATGAATTGACTAACCTCCAACCTGGAGGAGCCTGGGCAAAAGACAATAGAACGTTCTTTTATACCTCTAAGAACGAGGTGTCCTTATTATCAGAAAAGATCTGGAGACATGAGTTAGGGAGTTCTTCTGAGGTGGATGTCATGGTTTATAATGAGAAAGATCCATCTTACTATATAGGGGTATATAAGTCTAAGTCAGATGACTATATCATTATCTATAACAGTAGTACTCTTGTAAGTGACTATCAAATACTTAAAGCAGATAACCCAACAGGATCATTCAAGCAATTTACCCCAAGAGGGACTAAGCATGAGTATAGTATAGAGCACTTTGAGGACAAGTTTTATATCGTAACTAATCGAGATGCGTTCAACTTCCGGTTAATGGAAACTCCAGAAAACGCTACCGATGAGTCTAACTGGACTGAAGTTATAACACACCGAGAAGACGTCTTGCTTAATGGTATCGATATATTCAGAGATTGGATGGTATTAAGTGAGAGGAGTAATGCACTTACTCATCTGAGGATCATTAATCAGAAAACTGATGAAGAACATTATCTTGATTTTGGCGAACATGCTTATGTAGTATATAGTAGTATTAATACTGATTTTGATACGGACATATTGAGATTTGGATATTCGAGCTTAACAACTCCTAATAGTACAATAGACTATAATATGCGTACGAAGGAAAAGGATCTAAAGAAACAACAGGAAGTTATCGGAGGGCATGATCCTTCTGAGTATGTGACTGAACGCCTCTTTGCTACAGTAAGAGATGGTGTGAAAGTTCCTATCTCACTTGTTTATAAAAAAGGGATGCATAGAGGTTCAGATACACCTATGGTCCTATATGCTTACGGTAGTTATGGTAGCACAATAGATCCATGGTTTAGCTCTGTCAGACTCAGTTTGTTAGATAGAGGCTTTATTTGGGCTATTGCTCATATCAGAGGTGGACAGTCTATGGGACGACAATGGTACGAGGATGGTAAGATGTTCAAGAAGAAGAACACTTTCAACGATTATGTTGATTGTGCTAAGTATCTCATAGCAGAAGAATATACTTCGCCGGATCATCTATATGGGCAAGGGGGAAGTGCAGGAGGCTTACTTATGGGCGCAGTTGTGAATCAAGCTCCAGAATTATTTAATGGAATTATTGCTGCGGTACCATTCGTCGATGTGGTATCTACTATGTTAGATGAAACCATTCCGTTGACCACCAACGAGTTTGATGAATGGGGAAATCCTAAGAATAAAGACTCGTATGATTATATGTTATCCTACAGTCCCTATGATCAAGTAACTAATCAGGACTACCCTAATATGTTAGTTACTACAGGCCTATTTGATAGCCAGGTGCAGTATTGGGAACCAGCTAAGTGGGTTGCTAAACTGAGGGATATAAAAACAGATGACAATATCCTGATGATGCATACTAATATGGAAGCCGGACACGGTGGTGCTTCAGGAAGATTCAAAAGATACAAAGAGACAGCTCTGCAGTATGCATTCTTCTTAGACCTCGAAGGTATTGGTCAAGAAGAGATGAAAGATTAAATCTAAAAGTTGGTTAGTGAATATTTAATCAATTAATCAATTAGATATTCACTAACCTTTCAGTTCTGGATACTACACTTAGATTGTCCTTGAGGTGAATAGTTCCTGGGTTAATTGGTATAGCATGTACACCTAAAATCACACCACCTCTCGGGGCCTTTGCGGTAGCTGGTTAGGGTGTGTAAAGGCTCTGATTTAGGATGCTTTAGCTTAGTTTCGTTATCTATTATTGTCAATACACATCGTTCACATTGCTGGATCATACGCAGAGAGTTACAGTGCCTATCTGTATGCAGCTCCAGTGATCCTCATCATAAGCTTCAACGCCAGATATTATAACATTGGGTCTAAAGCGCTCCATGCCTATCGGATCATCTAATCTCTTATTTAAATCATCTATTGATGCTTCGGATAGGATTAGTATGGGCGCTTGATCTCCAAATCCTACTTGATCACCAACTTTACCTCCATGTTTTGGTAATACAGGTCCATTCTTTTTCAAGGAGACTTTCATCAACCGACATGGTAGATCTAAATAATCGCTGAACCACTCATACAACTTTTTTGAGACCAATGTCCCATATGTTTCATAGCCAAAAATATTCAATGTAATATGATCCTTACTATTAGGATGAGGTATGTTAAAAGTTTGATTATTATAATTGAAACTCAATTGATTCTCTGTGATCTGGCAGTATATATCAAGCAGCTTTGGATGAGTCCGCGAAGTTATCATCTGACCTTAGATGTCAAAAAGAGCCCACTCACGATCATATTGGATACCATGAGATAGTATCCTGCAATTATTTACATTGATATACCGAGTAGATTTAATTGGATGTATCCTTAATTCCTCAATTTGCATAATCCCCTTTAATGAACAAGTTCTGACTTAAGTAAGTATGTATCCCTGAGGCCTTATTTTTCTTAGCGAAGTATAGTAATTAGGCAGCAATCAAGATGACGATGATTGGCATTATTACAGAACTTATACCAAGCTTCTCAATATAATTTGTAGCAACCATGCTATAGCCATGTAAAATGATAACAGCAATCAAAGAGATGAGAAATACTTGATCACCCCAAGCCTTCTCCAAAAGAAGCCCTATACTCGCTCTCGGACCTCCTAATACAGCAACAGCAAAAATAATGTATATCCAACTGGCTTGGGAGTCATACCTCTCTCTCATTGCTTCTGGTAATGCTTCATGAGAGGCAGGATTAGCATAGTATCCATATTCTACAAACCATTGGAAGCATCCCATTGCATTCCATAAATGTGCGAGAATGGAAATGACCCAAAATGATGTAGGTACGCTAAGAGAATCAGTCATAGTTAGTTGATTTTATTTTTCATTTTAAGGAAAATCAGTATATCACAATAATTTATCTGGTTTATTATCACATATATCACAGCAATGCTGTCATCTTTGCAGCTTTTAAACACCTTCTAATTTTTAGAGAATTGCTGACTGCTTCTAATATATATGTACAGTTTGGAGAGCGGATTCTATTAGATAGAGTAAACTTAGTTGTTAAGCTAAGAGATAAGGTTGGTTTAGTAGGCCGTAATGGGGCAGGTAAGTCTACATTTCTAAAAATACTGGCTAAGGAAATTACTCCAGATGAGGGTAATATTACCATGCCAGGTGGTACCACATTGGCATTTTTGCATCAAGAGATAGAGATAGAACAGTCTACTACCGTAATTGATGAGGCAATGACTGCTTTTGAGGAACTGAAAAAACTCAATGAGACTATAGATTCCATGAATGCAGAGATTGCTACGAGAACAGACTATGAGTCCGAAGAGTACATGACACTACTTGAGAAGTTCTCAGAATATAACGAGCGGTTCGCGATATTAGGTGGAGATTCATCTGAGGGGGATGCAGTCAAAGTACTAAAAGGTTTGGGCTTCAAAGATAAAGATCTACATCGCCAAATCGCAGAGTTCAGTGGAGGGTGGCAGATGAGAGTGGTCTTAGCTAAGATGTTATTAAAGAAGCCGGACTATCTATTACTGGATGAGCCTACCAATCACTTGGATATAGAATCCATAATTTGGTTAGAGCGATTTTTAAAGAATTATCATGGCGCTGTAATTACTATATCTCACGATCAACAATTCTTGGATAACTGCACGAATAGGACAGTAGAGATTGAGTTAGGGAGACTTCAAGATTATAAGGCAGAATATTCTAAGTATCTCGAGTTACGTAAAGATGTCAAAGAAAAGAATCAGGCGGCGTTTGAAAATCAACAGAAATTGATCGCACAGAAGGAACGTACGATTACCCGATTCATGGCTAAAGCTACTAAGACTAAGATGGCTCAGTCCATGCAAAAGCAGCTAGATAAAATTGATCGTATAGAGATCGAATCAGAGGATTTAGGCACGATGAACTTACAGTTCGCACCTACACCGAGATCTGGGCAAATTGTAGTAGAGACCCAAAACTTGATCAAGAGTTATGGAGATCTAAATGTATTGGCTGGTATAGACTTTAAAATAGAAAGGGGAGAGCGAATATCGTTTGTAGGGCAGAATGGACAGGGTAAAACCACTTTGGCCAAGATCCTTATAGATAAGTTGGATTACAATAATGGCTCAGTTGATTTAGGTCACAACGTGTCAATAGGGTATTATGCACAGAATCAAGCAGAAACATTAAATGGAAAGCTCACTTTGTTAGAGACGATAGAAAATCATAGCCCTCCGGAGATGCGGACTAAATTGCGTAAGATTCTTGGGGCATTTATGTTTAGCGGCGAAGATGCTGAGAAGAAGGTCTCTGTATTGAGTGGAGGAGAGCGAGCAAGATTGGCAATGGCGTGCATGTTATTGCGTCCTTTTAACTTATTAGTTTTGGATGAACCTACTAATCACCTGGATATCTTATCTAAGCAGGTTCTGAAAGAAGCGATTCTTAAGTATGATGGTACACTAATAGTAGTGTCTCACGACAGGCAGTTTTTATCAGGCCTTACCGAAAAAACCTTAGAGTTCAGAGATAAACGTACACATGAATATCTCGGGGATGTGAATTACTTCCTTGAAAAAAGGGAGCTGCAGAATATGAGAGAGGTAGAGCTTCATAAGACTGAACAAAAATCCGAAAAAAAGAAGGTCAAACTTGAAGTAAAGTTTAGTAAGTTGAGTAGGGATGAGTTAAAAAGATTGGAACGTCAGACACAAAATATGGAGAGAAAAATCGAAGCGTCCGAACGTGAAATTAAAAAGATCGAAGCCCAAATGGCTGTTGAAGGTTTCTATCAATCGACAGAATCCGAACAAGTCCTGCAATCATATAGAGCTGAAAAATCGAAGCTTGATGAGTTAATGGACTCTTGGGAAGAAATCCAAAATCAAATGGCATAAAAAAGCCTTGAACAACGATTATTCAAGGCCATTATAACTCTCACTCTAAACGAGTTTAATTCTTTCTCTTTTTCTTAGGGCCAATGATAACAATCATTCTACGTCCCTCAAGTTTAGGAAGATTCTCTGCGCTTCCAATTTCACTTAATTCTTGGATGAATCTCAACAGAAGAAGCTCCCCTCTTTCTTTAAATACAATCGATCTACCACGGAAGTGAACATAAGCTTTAACCTTTGCCCCCTCTTCTAAGAATTTAGTTGCGTGCTTTAGTTTGAAGTTGAAATCATGATCATCAGTGTTCGGACCAAATCTAATTTCTTTTACAACAGTCTTAGCAGTTTTGGCTTTAAGCTCTTTTTGCTTTTTCTTTCTGTTGTAGAGGAATTTATTGTAATCTATGATTTTACAGACTGGAGGATCTGCATTTGGACTGATTTCGACTAAGTCTAATTCTACTGCCTCTGCCCATCTCTGAGCTTGACGAGTATTGTAGACATCTGGTGAAATTCTTTGATCTACTGCTTCTCCGATCTCATCAAGGTTGTCTCCAACGAGTCTGACCTTTGATGCTTTAATCCTAAAGTTAATATTGAATTCTGGCTCAACGTTTCGCCTTGGTACAACTTTTTTTCTTCTTCTCAAATGAAATGTTTAGTTAATAAAATTTACAATGATTAATAAGTCTACCTAAAGATAGTTTCACAGTATATCATTTTAGCTATAATTTAAGCCAGAGTCCTTATGAGTTAAGGGCTTTTGACTCTTTTTCTTGATTTACTGGCACGATAGTAAGTTCCTCTTTACCCTTATGGTGACAGATCTTAAAGTTTATATCTCTTTTAGAACCGGATGCTAAGATCTGTTCTGCGAGTGGATCTTCAACATAGCGCTGCATGGCTCTATGCAAAGGTCTTGCACCATATTTAGGATCGTACCCTTTCTTCGCTAAGAAATCTTTAGCAGATTTATTGAGTTTGATCGAGTAACCCATCTTCACAACTCTTTCTTTCAATGAGGCTACCGCCAAGTCAACAATTTTAAGGATATTGTCTTCGCTCAATGAGTTGAAGATTACTGTATCGTCAATTCTATTAAGGAATTCGGGGGTGAAGTTCTTGCTTAATGCATTCTGAATAACATTCTTGGCATAATTATCAGCACCTTCAGTTCTTGCCTTTGTCGCAAAACCAACTCCTTGACCAAAGTCCTTAAGTTGTTTCACACCTATGTTAGATGTCATTATGATCAAGGTGTTTTTGAAATCAACCTTGCGTCCTAATCCATCTGTCAACTGCCCATCATCCAAAACTTGCAGTAATATGTTGTAGACATCCTGATGAGCTTTCTCAATCTCATCGAGCAAGATCACAGAGTATGGTTTTCTTCTGACTTTCTCAGTAAGTTGTCCTCCTTCTTCATAACCTACATATCCCGGAGGCGCTCCAATCAGTCGGCTTATTGAGAATTTTTCCATGTACTCACTCATGTCGATACGTACAAGTGAATCTTCAGTATCGAATAAATATCTCGATAGAGCTTTGGCCAACTCAGTCTTACCAACCCCTGTTGGGCCTAAGAAAATAAAAGAGCCAATTGGTTTTTTTGGATCCTTTAAGCCAACTCTATTTCTTTGGATTGCTTTTACAATCTTCTTGATTGCTTTGTCCTGTCCGATAATCTCTTTTTTGAGATCATCAGCCATCCCTACTAACTTATTGCTTTCATTTTGGGCTACTCTTTTAACAGGAATGCCAGTCATCATAGATACCACTTCTGCGATATCTTCCTCACTGACTGGATATTTCTTAGACTTAGCTTCTTCTTCCCAATCAGTTTTAGCCTGTTCGAGCTTTTTGAACAACTTAGATTCATGATCTCTCAGGTCCGCAGCCTTTTCATATTGCTGACCCTTAACTGCCTGATTCTTTTGTTCGCGAACTTCTTCTATCTGGGCTTCTAATTCCTCAATGTACTTTGGTACATGGATGTTTTTTAGATGGGTACGAGCTCCAACCTCATCTAATATATCTATCGCTTTATCAGGTAGATGTCTATCGCTAATATATCTATCACTGAGGTGTACACAAGCTTCTATGGCTTCATCCATGTAGGAGACATTATGAAACTCCTCATATTTGGATTTGATGTTGTTCAGGATGTGTATAGCTTCCACAGTTGATGGTGGTTCTACCAAAACTTTTTGAAATCTTCTATCCAGAGCACCATCTTTTTCGATGTACTGTCTGTATTCATCTAATGTGGACGCACCTATACATTGTAACTCACCTCTTGCTAAGGCAGGTTTAAAAATATTTGAAGCATCTAAGGATCCTGTAGACCCTCCAGCACCTATGATTGTATGAATCTCATCAATGAATAATATGACATCTCGAGACTTCTCGAGTTCATTCATGATTGCTTTCATCCGCTCCTCGAATTGTCCTCTATACTTTGTTCCGGCAACTAAAGCTGCCAAGTCAAGCATTACAATTCTTTTATCATAGAGTGTTCTTGATACCTTTTTCTCATTGATTCTCAATGCAAGGCCTTCGACAATTGCAGTTTTACCAACACCCGGATCTCCGATTAGGATAGGGTTGTTTTTCTTACGGCGACTCAAGATTTGAGATACTCTTTCGATCTCATTTTCCCTTCCTATTATTGGATCAAGCTTCCCTTTTTCAGCTAATCTCGTTACATCTCTACCAAAATTATCCAATACCGGAGTTCGAGACTTAGAGTTACCTCGTCGAGAGGTCCTACTGCTGTAAGATCCTGAATCCTCTTCATCTAATGGCACATCGGATTCTGCTGCAGAGCCTTGTATATAATCAAAACCACCATCTTGATCCTGGCTCACATACTCAAGTTCAGTTTTGTATGCCTCGTAATCTACATCAAAATGATCTAAGATTTCAGAAGCCAGATTCTCTTTATGCTTAAGTATGGAGAGCATGAGGTGCTCAGGATTGATTTCATCATTTTTGAATAATTTGGATTCTAAAAATGTCACCTTCAACACCTTCTCAGCATGCTTATTTAGTGGAATATTGCCAACATTCAGACCTGTGTTATCTCCTTTATTCGACTTTGTAGCTTCCTCTACCTTGGATTTAAGTTGTTGGATGTCCAGGTCTAACGAGTTAAGAACTCTTATGGCAATATTGTCTTTTTCTCTGATCATACCAAGCAGTAGATGCTCAGTTCCGATATAGTCATGACCTAATCTCACAGCTTCATCTCTGCTGAGAGAGATTATCTTTTTAACCTTTGGTGAGAACTTTCTATTCATATATGTCTATTGTATTCTTTCTTTTAACAATTATAACGTTAAAATGATCCTTAATTCTTTTAAAAATGAGAATTAATGTTTTTCTCACTAATAACTCAATCAAAAGTATGCCAAGCCTTAATATGTGCTTAATTGTCAGTTAATCTAATAATTATCCTGCTATTATGACACCTTTATTTGCGTATTCACCAGAATCAAGAGCATGTCTATATTTCGGGCTTCACTAAATATAGTTATAATATGAATGTCTTAATGATTGATTGTAGAGAAGTGAAAAATCTTGATTATAAGAATTCAATTTTTTAGTGATCATTAACTCATATATTTGCGAATTCTTAATTTATATTTCATGAAATTTAGCTTAGATAAAAAAGACAGATATTCAATATTGAAATTAGGAGAAGATAACCTCAATTCTGTGTTAGCACCAGATGTAAAAAGTGAGTTTGTATTCTTGAGAAATGAGGGGGTCAGAAACTTGATTTTGGATATGAGCGACGTGAAGTATGTCGACTCATCTGGATTAAGCGCCATCCTTACCGCTAATAGACTATGGAGTGGATTTGGCTCCTTCGTGATAACTAATATAGGACATCCAGCTGTTCAGAAGTTAATAGAAATTTCCAGGCTTCAGACCATACTAAACATAGTACCAACATTAGAGGAAAGTGTTGACTTTGTGATGATGGAAGAACTGCAGAAAGAGTTATCTGGAGAAGAAGAATAAGATACCATTTGAACTACTGTATTAGGGGCTAATTCGGCCCTTCCTACTCCAGATTGTTTTTCTTCCAGTTTCGTTCTGAACTATAACTATGACTATCATTTATTGGATTGTGGTGAAGGGGCCCAGATCAAGATCGTTGAGTATAGGATCAAGCCATCCAGATTAGAGAGCATTTTCATTACACATCTTCATATAGATCATATATATGGCCTTCCTGGTTTATTGACTTCATTGAATTTGAGCAAGAGGACTAAACCACTGCGAGTTTTTGGGCCGGTAGGCATAAGAAACTATATAAATCATATGATCACCATAACAGGTAGTAGCCTACAGTAAAACATCGAGTATACGGAGATAGATGGGGAAGTATCGACTGAGCTTGGAGTGATCGATAGTCTTGAGGTTCCTGCAATTCCTTTAAAACATAGAATTCCTAATTATGGATATATTTAAAGAGCACATCTCAGAGTATAGCCTAATCAGAGAAGCGATTGGAGAATATAAATTGACCATACAAGAGATTCAGCAAGTCAAGAAAGGCAATGATATAGTTTGTGGTAATGGGGTCACGGTTGCAAATGATAAGTTGGCATATCCTATCCCTACAAGAAGAAAATTCTCTTATTGCACTGATACAATATATGATCCTGAGATTGTGCCGTTCATAAAAGACTCCGATTTGCTATATCATGAGGCGGTATATTTAGATGAATTGCGAGAGAAAGCACATGAGCGTATGCACGCAATCACAGTCGAGGCATCAGAGATGGCACTTAAGGCTAAGGTGAAGGCATTAATAGTAGGACATTATTCGAGCAGATATAAGGATCTTACTCCAATATTACATGAGACTCAGAGTATTTTTGCCAACTCTTATTTAGTAATTGGGGGTAAGACCTATCCCGTCGGCTAAATTTCGATGAGACGATCTAAAAATTCATGCAGTAGAAGCTCTAATTTAGAAACGGTACCATCAGTATAAAAATGCTCGGTCAGCACATTCATCACCTTTGCTTTGGCTGTTTCATCAGGTATGAATCTCTCCTTACAAGACATGATAACCTCTAAGCGCTCATATTCTCCCAATGAATCATAGTATGTATTGATTTCCTCAAATACGTCCCAACTAACATTCTCTAATATAGCGATACGCTCAGGTTCTGTGAATTCCAGATCTGCATAAGATGCATGAATTAGAAGAAATGTTATGAATTGATCGTAGCACCAACTCTCTGGTTGAACAGGCATAATTTATTATAGGCTTATCTGTTTCTATCCTTTCTTAAGCTCTTGTTTAGAAGGTATATCAGCTAATGATCTGATTTGATCGTCTTCTGCTGCTTTAGCGAAGATAATATTTTCATGTCCATTAGTGAGCCAAAGGTGCTGACCATTAATAATATGATCATAAGTCTGTATCTGATTTAAGCTTTTTTGATCTAATGCTACTTCTGGGTTTTTACATTCGACTAATATGATTGGAGCTAATTTTTTATTGAAAACTACGATGTCAAAGCGCTTTTTGACCTTGTAGTAGATAATAGATTTCTCAACTGCAATAAGACGTTTTGAATATTTCTTATCATCAATAATATACCATAGTACACATTGTCGAACTACTTCTTCAGGGGTAACATATATCCATTTGTTTCGGACTATGTCCCATAGTTTCTTTTGACCACCCTCAGTCTTAAATTGAATGCTGGACTGGTATTGTATTAAGTTCATCATGTGATATTGGCAGATCACTCACTTTATTATCATTCAAGCATAAAATTCTATCTATGACCTCAGTTATAGTCGACTGATAATCAATGATCAACTCATAGGTTGGGATGTCAATCAAATTTATTTGAGCTTGCTCTATTAAGTTCATCACATGTAGCTGCCATTGTAAGTGATCTAATCTGCGTTCATCTATTAGACCGTTTTCAATTACCACATTTATTTCTCGGCCTTTGTGAATCATGGCATCAATTAGATCTTCATATGTCGATGAATCTTGGTATAAGATATTGATACTGTCTTCTGGCAAAGTATGGATAATATCGTCAGAAATAACTTTGCTACAGAGAAGTATTACGGACTTATGTTTTAATTGAATGACATCGAATCGATCACTAATCATGTACATGGCATAAGCCAATGACTGTGCTTGTTTTAGTCTTTCAATGGTCGGTAGAGACTTAAAGGCTCGGGTTTCGGTAAGACGAGAATGATCAAGTTTTAATACCTGAGTATTGTTGCTCTCTTTAAGCTCATTGAGATTATGAATTTCGGGGCTTATGATGATCGAATCTATATGTTCGCCTCTTTTACTCAAGATCTTTTTATTTATCTTCTTATTGAGATAGAAGATCATTAAGCTTTTTGGCGTAAGCTCATGGGAAATATCTTTATATATCTCATCGATGCTTAAAATTTGGATAGGGTAGTACTCATTGAGAACAGATCGTAAACCATCAGCTACAGAAATTTGAGCATCGTCTGAATTGAGAATAGCTTTAAATGTTTTAAAGCCTGATTGTGCGAGTGCTTTAGATCTTCTTTCGGACCATAGGTTATGTATGGCTTGAGCTACGTAGGACTCTAAATTGACTGAAGTGAGTAGAAAGTTGTATTGTTGATTTTTAATCGATTGAGTCGCTATTTTCTTCTGTTGCGCATTAGCTAAGATGTATAATTGCAGAAAGGCCTGTCCCCAATCATTAGATTTATTTGACACTAATGTTGAGACTAATTCATCCGATCCTTGCAACTCATTCTTGAGTAAGAGGTAGTTGAGAAGTCTATCATTTTCAACCAATGATGTAAGACGAGTTACTCTTTCATCCAGTTTAGTAATATCATCTGTTAGCTTTTCAATACTGAAGTATAGTTTCTTGATGATATTAGATAGGTATGGGATCTCAGAACTGCGCTCCCGGACATGCAACAAGTTATGATTAATAGTTGTATTCTGAACGCCATTGTTAAATGGAGTTAAGCGAAAGTAGGCATCTTGTTGATCTGGATATGGCGGTTTTGTTGATTTTATTGTAGCTTGAAATTCACTTATTTTGGATTTTAGGTCATGCAGATTTTCATGGAGCTGTTTTACTTCTTCTTCAGAACTAAATGTCGCTGATTCAATCTTTCCGTGGATTAGATCTTTGAAATGATCTTGATATAACTCACCCAGTATACGATACTTACTGAGTAATTCTTGATTTATAGTGGCCTGAATTACCTCCTCAGACACAGTTCTTGATATGGATTGAACTGGACTCTTTTTATTTGCTACAGCATAAGTTCTAATGTTGTCGAATTCATTTAAAGACATTTGATAAAAGGCAAAATGGCTTTTGAGACTCTTTTTAATATTCTCTTTTCTCTGTAATGAATCTGTAAATCCCTGAGGATCATATGGCAACGATCTTAAATTTTCAAGGGTCAGAGCATTATGAATTAAATCTCTGTCATGAGACTTGAGAACTGATCTTGCAATTGAAAGATGAGCCAAATGATGTTTAGATAAGATTTGTACGACTTGGGATTTGTAACTTTCGTCTGGTATTATGATATAACTATGTAATCCTTGAGAAAGGTTTTTAAGGATCACTTGACTCAAGATTTCATCCTGATATCCGAGATCATTAGTTAAAAATATATTGAGAAGGTTATGATGCGATCCATCTATAGCCTTTAGTACAATGGGATTTGGAACATATCCAGACATCAGTTTTCATATAAAAATCCTAAGTAAATATAAAAAATTATAATATGTAAAATTTTTATATTGATCCTTCTTTTTGATTGATTTCTTCAAAAGCGGTATTTTACAGAATAATCTTATTCTTCAGTTACACTTTTTTCAACGATACCACCGCTTATTTTTTCACCATTATCATACACATATTCTAACGTGACATTTCCTTCCTCATCAAAGAACTGGAGTTTTCCATGCTGCTTGCCATTCTTAAACGATCCCTTCTTTTGTAATATGGCCTTATTATTATATACGACGAATGGCCCATCTACCTTACCATCTTTATAGCTGGTTTCATCAGTAGGTCGGCCGAACTTATAGTTAGCTTTTACTCCATGAAGTATATCATTCTTATATCCTATCATACTCTCGATCTGCCCTCGATCATTCATGTTAATCTGAACACCGTTTTTAACGCCATTGACATAATTAGTGATGCTTTTAATCTTATTGCTTTCAGGATGATAGGTCACCCATGCACCGTTTCGGACTCCATCAATTACAGACCCTTGAGCTAAGTAATATTCTTGAGCATCTTGGTAGGATACAAGTTTAGCTCCTCCTCCAATTCCTTCAGAATCATATCCTTTAAGATCATAAATCGGACCATAAGAAGAATCTCCACATGCCATCAAAGTCACACACATCCAAAAGACTAATATTTGTTTCATGTCAATATATTTTAATAAAGTCGATCAAAATTAATGATTAGAATGAGTAGGATAAGAAACATATTATAGATTTTTGTAAATAATGAATGTACCATTAACTAATAAAGAAGTAGCAAAGAGATTCAACCTGTTAGGGAAACTGTTAGAGCTTCATGGGGAGAATCCGTTTAAAACTCGTTCTTATTCATCAGCTTATGTTACGATCCGAAAGCTTCCTACTGCTGTTATCGAAACGCCTAAGGATGAATTACTGCAGATCAAAGGAATAGGAAAGGCCATAGCTGAGAAAATAGTAGAGCTTCGAGATACTGGAGAAATAAATACGCTGAACGATTATATCCAGAATACACCTCCTGGAATCGTTCAGATGTTACAGATGAAAGGATTTGGTCCAAAGAAGATTAAAGTAATTTGGGAACAAATGGGCATTGAGACCCCAGGAGAGTTACTATATGCATGTGAAGAGAATCGCTTGGTCGATTTGAAGGGCTTTGGGGCAAAAACACAACAGAATTTAAAGGAACAATTAGTATACTTCTTAGACAGTCAAGGAAAATATCTATACGGTCATATAGAAGATAGTGCGTTTGAGTTATTGTCACTTTTGAAAGGGGAGTTTGCTGAAGGAAGAATTGATTTTATAAATGGGATGAGAAGACTGAACCCTATTGTGGATGGCATAGAGTTGTTAAGTGATATACCTGAATATGAGATTCTAGAGTTCCTGATAAGTGAAGATATGGTTGACCCTGACGGCGACGATCTTGATTATCAAGGAGTTCAGATTTTGATAACTCAGTGTTCAACTGACGAGTATGAAGGTAAACTTTTTGAGTTAAGCGCATCGCCTGAATTTATAGCCGAATGGAAAAATATGTTTGGCTCATTAGATCATGCTGATGAAGGGGTTTTCACTGATCATCAATTAGCATACATACCACCAGAATTAAGAGAAGATCCAACCATACTAACTAAGGCTAAGACTATAGACAGATTTAATCTGATAGCCCCAGAAGATATAAAAGGAGTGGTTCATACTCACTCTACGTATAGCGATGGTACGGCTTCTATCAGGGATATGGCTCAGGCTTCTATTGATTTGGGATACGAATATCTTGTGATGAGTGATCATAGTAAAGCTGCTTTTTATGCTAACGGATTATCGAAGGAGAGAGTGCTGCAACAGATAAAGGAGATTGATCAACTCAATCAGAGCTTTGGGGAATTTAGAATCTTCAAGAGTATCGAATGTGATATTCTATATGATGGTTCGATGGATTACGATGATACCTTTTTAAACAATTTTGAGTTAGTTATAGCCTCAGTGCATTCTAATCTTAAGATGACTGAAGAAAAAGCCATGGAACGTTTGGTCAATGCTATCAAACATCCATCAGTAACCATATTAGGGCATCCAACAGGGAGATTGTTATTGTCCAGAGAGGGATATCCTATAGATCACAAAACCATTATAGATGCTTGTGCGGCAAATAATGTAGCTATTGAAATAAATGCTAGTCCGTATCGCTTAGATTTAGATTGGAAATGGCTCAGTTATGCACAAGAACGAGGTGTATTACTATCTATAAATCCGGATGCTCATAGTACTGAAGGAATAAAAGATATCAAATATGGTGTATACGTAGCACGTAAAGGGGGATTACAGCCTGAGAATTGTTTAAATGCTATGAATTTAGCTGAGTTTTCTACTTGGATTACAAAACATAGGCCATGTTAATGCGTTGTTAATCGGGTTACATAGGCTGAATCGGAGCATTTTTCACTTACATTTATATTGTATAAATTTGTAAATCATAAAATCATAGTAATAATGAAATTTTCTAAATCAATTTTACTGTTAGTTTGCGCTTTCGCTCTGACTATCGCTTGTAAAAATAAGACAGTAAAGGACGATGCTCGTGCAAGTGTCGCTACTGCAAACACCACAACTCCAGCGACTACTCCATCAGCTACTCCTGCCGAAACAGTACCAGTTGGCCCACTTACAACTATCAACTACCCAGAGACTGAGTTTAACTTTGGTGAGATAGAAGAAGGAGAAAAAGTAATTCACGAGTTTGAATTCAAAAACATAGGTAGTGAGCCATTAGTTATTTCTAAGGCACAAGGTTCTTGTGGATGTACCGTTCCTGATTGGCCAAGAGAACCAATTCCAGTTGGTGAGACTGCTACTATCAAGGTGCAGTATGATTCAAGAGGTAAAGGAAAGACGAGAGCAGAAGGTGGACGTGCTGAAAACAAAAGAGTAACCATCACTGCGAACACTGATCCAGTTAATACTTACCTTTATATTAAGGGTACCGTATACAAGCCGGATGCACCGGCAAGTTAAAACAAGCTATTCTTAAGGATTTAATAGATAAAGCCTCGATCAAGAGTATGACCGGGGCTTTTTTGTGTCCTGAATCGTCATTCGAGCTTATCAATAGCAGTATATTTAAACATCAGCGAAATCTAACAATAGCAAAATAATGAAGGTTCTAACGACATTTCTATTAGTGTTTTTTATTCTCAGCGCAGACTTAAGTATATATAGCCAGTCAAGTACAGACGACCTATTTCACGGATTAGAGTTTAGAAATATTGGTCCATTTAGAGGTGGTCGATCTGTTGCTTCAAGTGGAGTGATAGGAGACCCATTAACTTATTATATGGGTTCTACCGGTGGTGGTGTATGGAAGACCACTGATGCCGGAGTATCTTGGAAAAATATATCTGATGGACAATTGAAGACTGGTTCAGTTGGGGCTATCGCAGTGAGTTCATCAGACCCTAATGTGGTATATGTTGGTATGGGAGAACATCCTGTTAGGGGTGTAATGACATCCCACGGAGATGGTGTTTATAAATCAACTGATGCTGGCAAGACATGGAATCATCTAGGTTTGCCGGAGTCTCGACATATTGCGGAGATCGTTATACATCCAACTAATCCTGAAATCTTGTATGTCGCCGTACAAGGTGCAGTCCATGGGGATAGCGATGAACGTGGGATATACAAAAGTGCCGATGGCGGAGTTACATGGGATAAGAAGTTTTATATCAATCCCTCGACTGGTGCTGCTGATATAAGCATGGATGCTACTAATCCACGTATTCTATATGCATCGATGTGGGATCATAGACGTACTCCATGGCAAGTGAGATCTGGAGGGCCAGGATCCTCTATACATAAGAGTATTGATGCAGGAGAAACGTGGATTAAGTTGACGAAGGGGTTACCTGCGGAAATGGGAAAGGTATCTGCTGATGTATCACCAGCTAATCCTAATGTTGTATATGCTAATATAGAAGCAGAAGGAACCAAAGGAGGAGTGTACAGGTCTAATGATGGCGGACAAAGCTGGACACAGACAACCAGTGATCGTGTAACTGTGGCACGAGCATGGTACTATATTGAAACCTTTGCCGACCCTAAGGACCCCAATACTCTATACGTGTTGAATGCACCTATGCTAAGATCTATTGATGGAGGGAAAACTTTTAAATCAGTAAGGAATCCTCATGGTGATCAACACCATATGTGGATTAACCCTAACAATCCTGAAAACATAATTCTTTCTAACGATGGTGGAGCATGTATAACTTTTAACGGAGGCTCGACATGGTCCAGCCAAGAGAATCAGCCTACTATCCAATTTTATCGTGTTATTACTGATAATAAGTTTCCCTATAATGTATATGGAGGGCAACAAGATAACTCATCATTGATTACAGCCTCTAGAACTAATAAGTCGGGTATAGGGTGGAAAGATTGGAATTCTGGCCCTGGATGTGAAAGCGCTTTTTTGGCATTTGATCCAGATAATCCGAATGAGATTTTTGGTACATGCATTCAGGGAGGTATAACCGCATTGGATATAACTACTTGCATAGAACGAGATGTCATGGCGCATCCTATTATCGGCTTAGGTTGGACTCCTAAGGATATGAGATATCGATTCAACTGGAATGCTCCGGTTGTGGCAGACTTAGTTGATCCTTCTATTATGTATCATGGTGCTAATAAAGTATTAAAGACTTCTGACAGGGGATTTTCATGGCAGGAGATAAGTCCAGATTTGACCAGAGATGATGAGAGTAAGCAAGGCGCTGGAGGTATTCCTTATACAAATGAAGGCGCCGGTGGAGAGGTTTACAATACCATAAGCTATATCGAATTATCAGAAAATGATCAAAATACAATTTGGGTAGGATCTGATTGTGGGTTAGTGCATGTAACCACTGATGGGGGAGTGAATTGGTCCAACGTTACCCCAAAAAACTTAGGCGAAGTATTAATTAACGCTATAGAAGTTTCTCCGCATAACCCTTCTGTAGCCTATGTGGTTGCGACTAACTATAAATTCAATGACTTCAGGCCGATGATATACAGAACTGATAATATGGGTAAGTCTTGGAGGTTAATATCTACTGGTTTGCCAGTAGATTCTTGGGCCAGAGTGGTTAGAGAAGATCCGGTAAGGCCAGGATTGTTGTATGCTGGTACTGAGACATCTATGTTTATTTCTTCTGACTCAGGAGCATCATGGGAACCATTTCAAAGGAATTTGCCAATCTGCCCTATTACTGATATGACTTTTAGGGATAATGATTTGGTCGTTTCTACATCAGGAAGATCTTTCTGGATTCTTGATGATTTATCAAGTCTGCAACAGTATCAGGATACTAAAGAGTTAGATATTTATAAACCTAAGCCAACAGTAAGATTCGGAGGTGGAGGTGGATTCCGCCCTGGAGCTTCTAAGGGTGCGAATCCCGCTAATGGAGTAATATTGGATTATTATTTACCGACTGAATTGGACTCACAAGAGCTCATACTACATATTTATGATTTGGACAGTAATTTAGTTAGAAGCTATTCTTCAAAGAAAGATCCTGAGTATAAGAAGTTTACAGGTGGGCCGTCTGCAGAAAAGAGATTGCCGGTTAAATCTGGAGTCAATCGATTCGTATGGGATATGCAAAGAGAATCAATACAGCCAGTTCATGGTGTGTTTAAATTAGGTGGGTATTCTGGAGCGCTTGTTCCTCCAAGTACCTATATCGTCCAATTAAGTGCTGGGGATCAATCTACATGGACTGAATTAGAGATCATTCCAGATCCTCGTATGCATGTAGATATGAGTGCTTATGAAGAGCAATATAATCTTGCGATGCAGTTAGAATCTGCGGTCCAGGAGATACATCGATCAGTAATTGAAACCAACAGCATCAAAAAGACGCTTAAGGATTATATATCGAAGGAAACGGATTCTGACGATGAGTTGTTTCAATTGGCTCAATCCCTGAAGATTAATATACAGAGCTGGGAAGAAAATCTGGTCCAATATGATCAGAAGACTTTTCAGGATGTAATCAATTTTCCTAATAAGCTCAATGCTGAAATCACCAATCTTATGTCTACCATTGGAGGACTGGATCCAACTTTGACGCATGGAATGAGGGAAAGGGCTAAGGAGTTATTGGATTCTTGGCAAAACTATAAAGATCAAAGACTTGGATCACTACAGCAACAGATAGACGACTTCAACCAAAAGTATACTGAAGCGCAAATTCCATTTATTAAATGAGAAGAAAGGTAGTTGGCACTCTCATTATTTTTCTAATATTTGGCGTATTTATTTTCTTTTTTATAGGTGGTCGATTAGTTGATTAACGAATGAATAAATGTTTAATCATTGATGATTAGGATCTCCATATCGCTTCTGAAGTCAAGATGAATAATGATTCCTGGTTAATATCAGATTGGCATTCTGGTGTATTATTATGGGCAGAGATATATTGACTGAAGGTACCTGTGGGAACACAGATATTAACTTAATAGTTAAAGGGAATGTGACTTTTTAATTTCATTAAGAAGTTCCCTGCCTCTTGCCTCACAATCTGTATGAAATATGCTGAGGATTTCTTTATCGGCTATATTAAGCTTTAGTTGACTTAGTATTCAATTAAAGCTACTAAATATGAGATCTTCATCTCGATGAATTAACCAAAGTCGAGTAATTTATTTGCTATATACCGGTAGTTCAAAACTATTAGCGCTATGATCAATAGTCAGGATGATTCTCAGTAGGTGTTTATCGCGATACTTTTAATAGTTAATTGGATCCATAGTTTCAGCGAGATCGGCTATTGGTAAACATTGGCCTGGGTATATCATGAAGTAAATCTAATTGATCTATGAGATAAGTCCAGGCAGGTTGATCATTGAGTTTTATTATTTGATTTTCTTTGAACTAAGTCACCACAAAACTTTCGGATAAAGGAAGACTGTCATGGTGAGTCCCACTACCACGTCAACATTTGGATTGGCATATACTATCATGATAGAGGCAGATTCAAATTTTGAAGTATTGAGAAATTGATAGGAATTAATTACTTCCATATTATATGATGTGGTTCCTCTAAAAAAACGGGAGTATTATCACCTAATAATTCTCCGATTACAGTCGATAGTTAATTACATGATAAATCAAATTCACTAGCGAATAATTAGATTATTTTAAATGAGCCATTTCAATTCCAAATTTACGAAAATTCTTACTGGTTAATCCGTCTCGAATACTGACTACTATCAATGAAGGATCGTTTATATTGACAACCATCTTGAATAGTGCTCTCATATATAATTATTAAATCATATGATTTATACTCATAATAATGTAAGGCTGTATCGAAATAGCCATTAAAAGTCTTTATAAAATTTATAAGACCATTACTGGATGAGAAAACTTCGACATATTCTATTATTTGGTGGCACGGTATTATAATGTGATACGAAAATTCGAAATCTACACATAAAATCGTCATTTTAAACCATGAAAAAAGTAATTACCCTGTAGAGACAGATATGTTAAAATTGATTTTCGTATTAAGTAATATTAAAGCTCAATTCATGCAATTCTCTATCTGTGCCAATAGCTCAGCTCCCGGCTCTAATTCAAATCCTGCTTCAAACTCTATGGTTGTACCACTACAGATTATGACTGAGGATGGTACCATAATCTTAGATCCTACATTTAATTCTTGATTAGTGATTAATGTGGTATTCTCCATAACTATATTGGACAATTCCTCATTAGATGTACAACATGGCATACACCATGATCCTCCACAATCAACCCCTGTTTCATCTCCATCTTGTATATTATTAAAGCAGTGGTCAATATTGTTATACGCGACTTCGAAAGTTAAGTCAAATGATTCTGAAGATCATCTATCATCCCATTTGAGGAAATAAGTCACTCCCTGGTTTATTGGTATACTATCAAAAGAAGAAGCGTAAAACAGCTCATTAGAGCTATGACAGTTGTCATCACTCTGGTCTATTCTAATTAGATTTTCACGGTTTCCTTCGTAGATGAAAGGTCGAGTATCAACGCCCATTTCACGCGATCCATCGCTTATATACCCATCTTTAATGGCAGTGAATGTATACCATGCCACATGTTGAGCAGAACCTTTCGTTGCCCCAAAACCATCAGATAATTGATGAGTTGTATAGACTTCAGATTTTAGTAATTCGGTACTCGTTTCACATGATTTTGGTAAATCATTAATGCAGATTGATAAAATGCTTTTCATAAGGTTAGTCGGCTCATATCCAAAGCCCTTGTTAAAATTTGTACCTACTTCGCTTTGATGGCAGCAGCTCATAATAGTTCCACCGGTTCTGGTATTGAGCCGCCACATCCTTTATTCACACAGGCATCTAGGCTCGTATTGTTATTGGGACCCCAAACGCAATCATGTGTGTGTGGGGAACCTAAATTGTGACCTAACTCATGTGCAATGACATGCACATCCCAGTGATAAGAGTATCCGTCGTTATAATCTCCATGGTATATTGCTATAACCATATGATTTATTTTTATCGCAAATACCGTTTAGATAGGCTACACCACCTAAGTGTAATGGATTACCAGAAATAAGATGGGCAAGGTCTGCGCCATAAGATTTTCCCAGTTGCTCTTTGAAGTCTGAGATTACTTCTATAGAGTTATTCTCACTATATGGAGTTGGAATAGTCCAAAGGTTAATATCTGTATAAAGCAATACGATATCTTCTTGATAATACAAATCTGCTACCGCAGCTAAAAGGGATTCCATGTAGTTCTGAGCAGCATTCTCAGAGTCATTATAGATACTATAGACATTGTGATCTACTTCTATATAGATGGTTACTGTATCCTTGGTATTATTCTTCTCTTATTTATTATTGAAAGGTAAGCGATCTAACTTTTCATAGTATCCTTCAATAGTAGAAGCGTTGCACTCCCATTTAGGACTTTTACGTGATTTTGTATTTCATCACCACTGTCCTTTACATACCAGTATTGCATATAGTCGTACAGTTCAGTGTAATCAGCAAAATTTGGATTCTGTATTGTATTGTCATCAATAAGGACTCTTACTGATTTCATTCCTTTAGATAAATCCTTTATCAATTTTCGATCCTCTGTATAAATGAATGGCATAGTAGCCCATTTGGGTATATTTAGCGCGAGTTTAGACTCATTCTTATGGTCATTGTAAAATTGCTTGAAACCAATAGAGTTTTTTGAGCAGGATTTTAATAACACCGTAGAAAGCACTATTGTGATTGATTTTATCATTTTTGATTCATTATTGATAGAATAGCGGAATATGATCCAAATAAGTTACTGTCTTATTATAGTTAGACTTTCTAAAGCTTTATATCTCTTAAGCTGAGGGTAACGGATTGTTATATTTTTTAACATCAATAAAAAAAAATTAATATTCTTAGGTTCTGAAATACATAAGAATCCAAAAAGAAATCAGAATTTGAGTATACTCAAATATTTGCATTTTGGAATCACTATTTACTAACGATGCCATTGTGTTGGGCATTCTATTATGTGTTCTGGGACTTATTTTTCACACTTCGCACCAGGAGAGATTCAAGGCTTTTTATCGTTTTGTGCCCCCTTTGTTTCTATGTTATTTTGTTCCGGCACTACTCAATTGGCCGTTGGGCTTAATATCCCCTGAGGAAACACAGCTATATTTTGTTGCTAGTCGTTATCTATTGCCAGCAAGTTTGATATTGTTATGTTTGAGTATTGATTTTCAGTCATTACTTAATCTTGGTTCTAAGGCTATTATCATGTTTTTTACGGCTACGCTCGGAATTGTTTTGGGCGGTCCTGTTGCATTGCTTTTTGTTTCGTGGTTTTTATCGGATGCTATTTCAGTGGCCCCTGATCAATTGTGGAGAGGTTTATCTACTATTGCTGGAAGTTGGATAGGGGGTGGAGCGAACCAGGCAGCTATGAAAGAAATATTCGAGGTGGCTGATAACTTATTTGGTAGTATGCTGGTGGTTGACATAGTAGTGGCTAATATTTGGTTGGCATTTTTATTCTATGGGGCAGACCGTACAGAAAGAATAGATAAATGGTTGAAATCAGATGTTTCAGCTATCGAAGGTCTAAAGATAAAAGTCGCAGAATATAAGGCAAGAGTAAATAAAATACCATCTACTACGGAGCTTTTTGTTCTTCTGGCAGTAGCCTTTGGGGGTGTAGCCATTTCACATTTGTTTTCAGATTCGATTGTACCTCTATTATCTCAATATCAGGAGCAACTAGAGGCTCTTCAATTAAATTCTCTGTTAAGTGGATTCTTTTGGTTGATAGTTGTTGCAACGACTATTGGATTAGGGTTGTCGTTTACTCGAGCGAGACAACTTGAGGGGGTAGGGGCCTCTAATTGGGGATCGATATTCATTTATATTCTGGTTGCTACTATTGGAATGAAAATGGATTTGAAAGAGGTATTCAATAACCTCGATCTTTTTGCGATTGGGATAGTTTGGATTTTCATCCATGTTTTAATTCTAATTATTGTAGCTAAGCTTATCAGAGCACCTTTTTTCTTTGTGGCAGTAGGAAGTCAAGCTAATGTTGGAGGTGCTGCTTCAGCTCCGGTAGTAGCATCTGCTTTTAGTCCAACATTAGCTCCAGTTGGTGCATTGATGGCTGTATTGGGATATGCCGTAGGTACTTACGGAGCCATAATATGTGCTTATTTAATGAAAGCCGTAGTATCCTAATTTTTAAAGTGGGGCTTAGATGTAGATAATTATAGCTTGAGACTTTTAGGGTGTTAATGTTATCATGTTTCTTATAGAAACATCAATTTATAACATTTGAGCGCATCAACACAAAAAGAGACCATCTCTAAGTTGAGTATTGATCGCCTGCTTTATTTAGAGCGTGTGAATGAGTTTGCGCCCTCATTAATACATCAACATACATTAGGAGACATCATATGGAAATTTACAGAGTCTGTAATCTCTGTTTTAGGTTTTGATGACTGCGTAGTTTATCTATTTGATGATACTTCAGGAGTATTATTGCAAAAGGCGGCATTACGGCCCAAAAATCCAGTATTAAGACAAATTAAAGATCGGATTGAAATCAAAATTGGAAGAGGTACAGTTGGATCAGTTGCTCAGAGTGGAATATCAGAAATAATAGATGATAACTCTATTGATCCCCGATATTTAATAGATGATGATGTTAGACTATCAGAGATAACCATTCCTGTAAAATTAAATGGCCGGGTAATCGGTATTGTTGATTCAGAGCATGCAGAATAAGGTTTCTATAATGAAGATCATTTAAATATCTTAACTGAGGTAACCGCATTGCATGCAGAGCAGATCAAGTTTGCTAAGATACAAGAGGAGCTTAAAACACATATATCTCAACTTGAAAGAATAGTTCAAGAAAGAACTCGTGAGCTCAATGATGCTGTAGAAAATTTAAAGCATTCTAATACTGATTTAGTAAGATTTGCTTATGCATCTTCTCATGATTTAAGAGAACCTATTAGATGATATCGAAGTATTTACAACTAATTAAAATGAAGGAACAAAACCTGAATTCAGAATTAGTGGAGTATATAGATTTCATAATCGGAAATGCTAAAAGATTGCAGGACATGCTTGATGGCTTATTGAGCTACTCTAAATTAAATGTGAAAGATATAGCTCTAGCAGAAATAGATTTTGATGAGTTTATTCAAGATGTTTTGAAGAATTTGAAATTTAAAATTGAACAATCTCATGCGCATATTACCTTGCCAGAGGATGTCCCTAATATCAGAGGATATAGAATATTATTGTTGTAGCTCTTTCAGAATCTAATTTCTAACTCAATCAAGTTTAGAAGAGAAGATTGTTATCCAGAGATAGTGATCCACTATAGTGAAGAACCAAAATGTCATCTATTCATAGTTGATGATAATGGAGTAGGAATAGACTCTAAAAGCCATAAAGAAGTATTTAGGTTAGTTGATAGACTGAAGTCAACTGAACAAATCATTGGGAGTGGAATAGGACTTGCACTTTGCAAAAATATTGTGTTAAAGCATAATGGTTCGATACAATTTGTAGATAAGCTTGGAGAAGGAGTTAGGATAGAAGTCCATATAGCTTTTTAATTCTCTTGAATCTGAGTTAAGAGGCGTTCGTAAAAAATAATTCCTTGCTGGTTCATTTTATTTCCAAACAGGGCTTGCTCATCTTTTATAAATACCATGAAGTAGCAACCTTCAGAAAAATATAAATCTGCTTCAATCAGAACCTCACCATTGCCATTATATACTTTTCTGCCCACTGGTTTACACTGGACTGGAATCTCTACGATGGCATCTGTAGAGATATATGTTAGGTCACTGATAATAGAATTTTTTTCATTTTGACTCATGCTTACTGGATAATCATTGAAGAACATATCCACGTGACTACAACTATCCACTATTATGCTTACTATTTCAGCCGTAATTCCTTCTTTAGATTGTAGTTGCTTAACGGAGGTCAGCTGCTGGAATTTTTTAATCTCTGCATTTTCAGGCTTGCAACTATAAGATGAAATTAATGCTCCTGCAAGAATAAATCCGAGTAGGTTAAAGTGCCTAATCATAAATCTCAATGTACACATTATCTAATAATCTGGATCTTTGTTGCATACATTTTTCTGTTCTGATCCTGTAAAATCAGATAATACTGTCCAGATGGAATTTCACCCCATTCAATAACAGAGCTATTTATATTTAGTTGAAATTGTCTTCCTGTTGCGTAAATTAGCGTAGCTTTTGATAAATCTTCAGGACCATTTATAACCTGTGTATAATGAATTGCAGGGTTAGGATAAACTTCAAGTTCTAAGTTAGAAGCCTCATCAGTATATGAGCTGACATCATCGAATATGCTCAAGGCATCTATACCTGCTTCTAAAATATGATCTGGACTATCACCAGATATACTGAATTGGAGTTTTATGGTATCACTGTCCGTCCAATCTCCAACAGCTATTGACTCAGTACGCCACTCTGCATTTTCGTTAAACTCCCTGACATTAATAGTGTCTATATCGGTTAGTAAATAGACTTGTAACTTATCATTTGGCTCACCATTACCTCCCTCATTGAAAAACCAATAGTCGAATTCTATAATAGCATTGTCAAAGTTTGATAAATCTATTAAAGGTGAGGTGAGGATAGTAGGACCATTATCTACATCATCTGTAGATGCGGAGTCACTATTGTTTCCAGTTACATATGCTCTTGCGCCTAAGTCATTAGGGCTATCTTGGTTAGGGTTCGCGAAACCCACACCAAAATTAGTTCCCAAAGGAACAGCTCTGAACCATTGCCCAGACTGACTCGATCCACTCACTGTCCACCCTAAGTTTAAGTCAAAATTATCTTGATAGCCTCGTGATAATTGGTAATCTTTATTTATCTGTTGATCGATCTCAAGGCTATCGTAGAGATAAGTGTATCCCCACTTGCCAACAACTACATTATAATTATCTATAGGTACATCTGAACGGTATGCCCCCTTTTCATTTGTAGAACTTGAAAACTCTATATTCCCTTGAAGGGCAATAATCGCATCCTCAATAAGATCTTGGCTCTCGGCATCTGACACAGTACCAGAAATACGGAATGTTTGTTTAGGTAGCAGGGCAATATTTCTTAGTGTTAGTTCACCCTGAACAAGATTAATTGTTATTGTATCCGTGGTATAGTTGGGATGTGATACCTCCACCTGATACGAACCAGATTCAGGTATTCCTGTAGCATACACACCTCTGGGATTTGATGTTTCTCCTTGAGCTAAATCAGATAGGATACTAACAGCAACTTTATTAATAGGTAATCGGGAGAATGAATCATATACAATTCCTTCTAAATAAGCTGCTCTTTGATAGTCGGCCTTTAAGATAAATAGACCATTATCCATATCAGTAGCTACTATGTTGCCAGATGGAAGGTATGGACTAACCCCCCAGTTTCCATTTGCATCTTGGGGGTTAGTATCATATTGAGCTATCCTGATCAGATTGTGTGGTCTCGACGCATCTAATATGATAACCCCTTCGGTATACCATGAGGTTACGAGATAGCCATTATAGTAGTGAGTGTTATGGGGTAATATATCTGAATCATTAGCGGGCCTATATTGATCTATCCTCAGAATGTTATTGATATCTGAGATGTCATAAGCATCTACATATGCATTCCCTTTTTCATCTGTTGTGAAGATAAATCGACCATCATCAGATGGCCATGCATTGTGCGTGAATACTGTAGAGGTGAATGTGTTGTTAACAAATATCGCATCACTTGAGTCTTGTATATTATATACCCCTAAGGCACCAGCTAAAATTTCAGAAGTGTACATGAAACTATCTTGAACGATAACATCATGAGCATAGGCTTGGTCCTGCACCCCTATTACTTGCGGAGTTTTCTGATCTTTCCTAAGATTTAGTGTAATAACTCCTCCAACCCCATTATTGCATCCTGCTAAATAGGCATGACCTTTAATCGTATCGATATAGATGTTGTGGCATCTCTTTATAACATCAGTTTCCGAGCTTATCCTGACAGTATCTGTCCACATGGTAAAGCTTACACTGTTCGGAACATTTGTCATATCGATTATAGTTACCCCATCGTCTCCCTGATCAGCCACTCCATAGAGAAAGTTTTTATAGGATTTATAGTCTCTCCATACTGATCTGTCTCCTGGAATTTCTGCTATTAGTTGAGGTGAACTGGGGTCTGTTATATCATATATCTTACTGTCTGTACGATTGCCAGCGATTACATACTCTCGGGAGTTACTATCTACATATGTCCAAACATCATTGCCTATATCGCTGAATCTGACATTGCTTAAGAGACTCATATTTAAGCAGTCCTGACCTGTCAATAGACATGCCAAAAATATAGAACAAAGGGCTAAACCAGATTTGTGTAATTGACTACTAGGGGTCAAGATATATTATTTTAACCTTTATTAAACCGAAATTTGCCCAATTGTTGTTCTGGAGTAAGCATAAACAATGAAACTGTCGTGTCAATAAAGATCTATCATAATCCTCGTTGTCGGAAAAGCCGAGAAACATTAGATTTACTTAGAAGCAAAGGTATTGATCCGGAGATACGTGAGTATCTGAAACACCCTCTTGGTGTAGCTGAGTTGACTGAAATTTTAGAGCAGTTAAAGTTAAGTGCTAAAGACTTAGTGAGAAAATCTGAGCAGATCTATAAAGACCACTATAAGAACAAAATGTTAACAGAAGCTCAGTGGATTCAAGCCATGGTTGACAATCCCAAACTTATAGAGCGTCCAATCGTAGTTGCTGATAAAAAAGCTGCTATCGGGAGGCCTCCAGAAAACGTACTTGAAATACTTTAGTAATACCTTTTTTTTATTCACTTTTTCGCTCTTGTACTGAAATAATGTATTGAAAAAGTTGGTAGGGTTGAATGGCTTCATAATATGGTCATTCAAACCAGCTTTTAGGGCTTCCTAATTGACCTTGATAGATCTTAATGCTGTGAGAGCCAATATCGGAATGTCCTGACTTGGTAACCTCAGTTTTCTGATTTCTCTCGTGGCGGTATAGCCATCTATTATTGGCATTTGAAATTCCATAAGTATCAAGTCAAATTGCTCTCTTTTAACAAGATCTAAAGCTTCTGGTCCATTCATAACTATAGAAAACTGAGTGTTCCATTTCTTCAAGTACTGCTTGATCACCATGATATTCAACTTATTATCCTCGGCGACCAATATTTATAGGCCTTTCAGGTCTTTGGTTAAATCAATTGAATTCTTCTTTGCATTTGATACTGTTTCATTCTCTGATATATCGAAGTCTATTTCAAAGAAAAACTTGGATCCTTCGCCATAGGTGCTTTCGACTTGAAGTTGGCTACCCATTAATTCAAGCAGTTTCTTACTAATGGGTAAACCTAAACCTGTCCCTCCATATAACTTAGTGGTAATCTTACTGGCTTGACTGAACTTATCAAAAATACGGTCAATTTGATCCTCTTTAATTCCAATTCCAGAATCAATGATTTCTACTAATACTATCACTCGATTTTTATCTATGAACTTTTTTGTTAGTACCAGTTGAACGTCTCCTTCTGTTGTAAACTTGGTAGCATTACTTACGAGATTACCTATAACTTATGATAGGCGGGTGGTATCACCTTTTATCGGGGTTGGCAACGAATTATCTTAGTTATTTTTAATTCAATTCCTTTTTCTTTAGTGTTCTACTGAGAAACGGTTAATTCCAGATATAAGTTTGTATAATGGGATATCTTCCTGTAGAATATCAATTTTACCCGCTTCAATTTTACTGAAATCCAGAATGTCATTAATTCAGTAAATGATCTGATGAATATTTAAGGGCCTCCAAGTTCTCTTTGTTTTGATCATCCTTGTTCTGCATTATTAGGATGTTCGAAACACCAACAATTGCATTCAAAGGTTTTCTTATCTCATGAGACATTGTCGAGAGGAATTCATCTTTGGCTCGACTTACCATTTCGACAGACTCTCGTGAGAATCTATAAGTTCACATCTTTAACTACGCTGTCAGTGATGTCAGATATAATACCTATCGTTCCTTCGACTACTCCTAAGTCGTTTTTTATTCTCGTTGCTTTCAATTCATACCATCGATGGTCTCCTTTATCATTATATCGTTCTATTACTCCATGAACTTTAGGTTTAGCGTTGTCATTGAGTTCATCAAATACATAAGAGCTATCTTCCATAAAGAAGCGTTTCAAGCTTATTAAAGGTTTACCTATGGCACTAATCTTATTATTAGGCGCCAAAAGCTATAGGCTTTATTGGTATAGGTCAAGATGCCTTTACCATCCAAAATAAATAGAATCTCCTTGATATTATTTACTACCAGATCATAGCTGCGGTTCATTACAGCTATTTCACAATTTTTTATTTTAAATCTTCTGATAGTAATTTGTTGGATTTCTAAAGTTCCTGAGAGCTCTATACAATTATTTTTTCCAAATGGCGTATGTCACTATCATTTGAGTTGTGGGCTTGATTAATTACTTCCAAAAAAGGAGCAATTTGCTCTCGAGTTTCAAGGCCTATATCAAACCTCTTAAGCTGTCTTTTTAGTAACCTATGCATTTCGTTTACTTAATTATTCAGCAAAAGTTGTTATGGTCATAGTTTGATTATGGAGTTTACAAGTAGTAAATTCTCCGAATGGCGCTATTTCTCCATAGGAATAAAATCCTGTTATCGATGTTTGTGCATCTAAACTTTCTTTGACTGCTTCGATTTCCTCTTCAACTAATTGATTAATGGCTAACTTCCTCCTTGTACAACTTATCAAAATAGCTAACTTACCTTGTCCTACTGAAATCTGATTGCTTATTTCTGCTGAATCCGCGACTCCATCAATGAGTCTATCAATGTTTGCTTTCATCAATCTGACATAAGACCCTTCTGGAATGTCACCTGCAAAAGTTATGCTCTTATCTTCTTCATTAGCTCCTAGTAGCGTGCGTACTACAGGTTTGTTCCCATCAATTCTCAGGCTTAATGGAAAAAGTAGCCCAGGACCAGGAAGGTCATTGGCTTTATCACCTAATACCTCTTATATACATCGAGAGTGGGGCTACCATTTAATTCATAGATTACACTTCCCTGTGCCTTAGTAAATGATCGTTCTATTCCAAAGCTATCCCAACCGTCCTTAGAACCATATCCTATTTTTAAGTCCTTACCATAGAGTGTCAGAACTGCGATTTTTTTATCTTTTATTTCTCCGTTAATAACGAATTTTTTTCGAAGTCGGCACTATCTCCTGCTAATCCTCCAGTCACAGTTACCCCTTCTGGCAAATTTTCTGTGATTTCTTTAACGAGCTCGGCTCCATTTATGTTCAGCCCATCACTTAGTACGAAAAGGTATCTTAAACCTTCTTTTTCAATTTGTTCGGTCAACTTAATACCGGTGTCTCGACTCTTAGACATCTCATTTATTGTTATTTCAGTGAGTCGAACCTCTGTTTTTTCAAATTTTACGGCGGTTAATGATATACTCTGATCTTTTACAGGATCATCCAATATCTCACCTGATGTACTACATCCTATGATCAAACTATCCTTAAATGAAGATTTTAATTCATCGACAAATTCTGAGATGAATGGTACTTTAGAAGCAACGAATAACAGGAAAAACTGTGGTGTGAAATCTAATTCAGCTGCGTCGAAGCTTAATAAGTCGTCTATTGACTTTTGGTATGCTCTCATTCTTTAGTGATTTAGTCATATCAAAAGGTTTTAAATTATGATAACTAAATGACAATTAAAAAAGCCTATACCCCACGTCTGATGTCGATTATTTTAATAAAGGTTGAATAAAAGTTACGATAGAAACTTGAATTTTGGACCAATTTGATGTTCTAATCCCATTGAATATGACATGACTATGGGCATTATCGAATGCTACTCTTTCCTTATTGGTAGGAGGGATTTATAATTTATCATAAAATTCTAACATTGCATAAGCACTTACGACTTTATCTTGTTTCGTCATTTTTGTAATATTAGGATATTTGAACAGGTATATCGATTTTGGAAAATGTTTCTTCAGTCATAGTTTGTTCGATTAGCGCTTATAATACAATTAGACCATTAATGTGGTAATTCCCGGACCAGTGTTGTTTTTTTGATGCTCTTCAACTAACCTATATTCTCCTACGATCGTCTTGATAAATTGGCTTCCCCATGGTCCAGTTACCATGTTCGCTTTAAGGTCCTTAATTCTTTTATTTGGTGACATGAATACAAGAGAGTGAATCGATGGATCATTTGGCGCTAATGCGATGGATAGGGTGCTTCCTGTAAAGCAAGAAGCTAATATCACCTTTTTTCCAATTATATCTATGGCTATTGCCTCCTTAGTATCACCGATCAAGTCTGCTGGAGTTAAATTGATAAAGGCATCATCATAATCTAACCCATGATCTTTGAGTCTTACTAAATATAGATTAGTTCCTAATGACTCTGCTAATTCTCGATGAATTGGATCGCCCTTACCTTGATTTGCACTAAACCCATGGATGTATACAACGATATACGGCGTTTGGCGACGAGAACTATCCGCCCAGATTATGCGGGCCTCGTTGTCATCTTTGAGATATGCTACTTGAGACTCTTTAGCGTATATAAGGCTGTCCAAGTCATCAATTACCCAATCAAGGCTTATATGGGTAAAGTATCCACTGGTTCATACTTTGTACGGGGCCCTAAAAACCATATTTTTAGCAACAGAGCCAATATGATCAATATTCCCCAAAGGAATTTTTTACCCATAGTCTTGATGTGGTATAATTAAAACATCTCTGTTCCTGCGAAATTAAAGCTTGATTCTATCTGAGCATTCTCATCAGAATCTGAACCATGAACGGCGTTTTCTCTGACATCAATAGCATATAATGCTCTAATAGTACCTTCTGCCGCCTCCGCCGGATTAGTAGCTCCAATCAAAGTCCTAAAGTCAACAACTGCATTATCTTTTTCTAAAACAGCAGCAACGATAGGACCTGAAGACATAAACTCTACTAACTCACCATAGAATGGACGCTCCTTATGTACCGCATAAAATTCTCCAGCTTTTTCAGCCGATAATTTGGTGTATTTCATGGCTTTTATTTTAAAGCCAGCCTCATTAATCATCTTTAATATTGCTCCAATATGACCACTCCTTACTGCGTCAGGTTTAATCATAGTGAAAGTTACATTTCCTGCCATTTCTAATTTTTGCTGCAAAAGTAGATTATTATAAAGTTTTAGACATTATTTAACTCTTCAATGATTATTGATTCATGAGGCAATGGCTGATCGCAGAACCCACGACACATCATTCTTAATTTTTATATTTTCGCCGTTTAGTTACGATATGGGAGAGTTATCAGAGTTTAAGCAGAAGTTATCTAAACCAAGACCTATCACAATTATCACACATCGCAATCCGGATGGCGATGCTATTGGCTCATCTTTAGCCATGAAGTTTTTCTTGGAGAAGTATGGTCATGTTGTGAAGGTCGTCTTGCCATCTGACTATCCCGTTATCTTTGAATATATGCCGCGGATTGTTGAGGCAATAATATATGATCAAAACAAAAAGAAGGCTATTGACGCCATAGCCGAGGCTGAGATTTTATTTTGCCTTGACTTCAATGGTTTGGATCGTGTTGATACGCTCGGACCATACGTCCAAGATGCAAAGGCATACAAGGCTCTAATCGATCATCATATTGACCCTGAGCCTTTTGCTGATTACTATCTATCTGATACTTCGGCGAGCTCTACATGCGAGTTGGTATATCAGTTTATCGCAGATCTCGACGAAAAGAAGAAAATGGATCTCGATATTGCTAATTGTCTTTTTACGGGTCTGATTACAGATACTGGATCATTTACCTATGCCACTAATCCCAACGTATTCAGAGTGGCTGCTGATCTAAAGGAGATGGGGGTAGATGACTATCAGTTGAATGATTACATATTCAATGCTTGGACGGAGAGGCAACTCGTCATATTAGGCCATGCACTGAGAAACCGAATGAAGTTGTATAAGGAGCTGTCAGCTGGTGTAATATATCTAACAAAGCAGGATTATAAGAAATATCAAATATCACGCGGAGACACTGAAGGGGTGGTAAATTACCTACTCAAGATTAAGGGGATGAAGGTAGCCGCATTTATTAGAGAGATGCCCGGTGGTGATATTCGATTATCTTTGCGCAGCAAAGGTGATATATCTATGCAGGAATTAGCTAGTGAACATTTCAATGGCGGAGGTCATAAAAATGCCTCAGGAGGATCATCATCCATGTCCTTGAAAGAGACAATGGATAAGTTTGTTTCTGTGTTACCATATTATTTAAAGTAAAAAGCTTAAAAAGTATAAATGATAAATAAAATAATTTTATCACTTTCAATTATTAGTCTCATCGCAATTGGTTGTGAAGATAGTAGCACAGGAGTAAAGAGAGCTAAGATTTCCGGTTATGAGTACGAGGTATACAGTGCAGGTACTGGAGCTAAAGTACAGGAGGGGGAGTATGTCTATTTTCAGATGGATGTAAAAGATGACAAAGGGACAATGTTACAGTCCTATCGTAATCAAAAGGTTATGCCTTCTGTTAAGATAGCACCTGCAGACGATATGGTTAGAAAACAAAACCCCATAGTTGATGTACTGTCTCACCTTTCTGTTGGAGATAGTGTCGCTATAATTGTTCCAACGGACTCTATTCCTAATCTACCCGTAGGATATGAGGATGTGAAGAGTTTAAACTACGTTGTTGTAGTGAGTGAAACTATGGATGAAGCGGCTTACAAAGCAGGAATCGTAGAACAGCAGGCCGCAGAAAAGGAGGCAATGATGAAGCTAAAAGAACGATTGCCAGAGGTTTCAGAGCTAACTACGAAAACGCTAACTGCCTACAAGAATGGGAGTCTGGATTTGCAAGAAACTTCATCTGGATTAAAGTATCATATCCATGAGGCAGGTACAGGAGACACTCCCACAAAAGACAGAATGTTAACTATGCAATATTTTGGCGCTTTAGTAGATTCTGAGACTCCGTTTGATAACTCTTTTGATAGGGGTAGAGGGTTTTCATTCAGAGTAGGACAAGGTGGAGTCATTCGTGGATGGGATGAGGCTGCATTGTTTTTACCTATTGGAACTAAAGCTTCTCTATTTATTCCAAGCGAATTGGGATATGGAGTGACGGGATATCCACCATCTATTCCACCTAATGAAGAGTTATACTTCTATGTGGAAGCAGAAGAACTACTGTATTAATTTGACCTGAATATTATTTTCTGATCATAAACGAAAGGATAGAATGACTGCAGAACAACTCGCAGACTTACAAGCTCGACTGTCAGACCTGAGGAGGTATCTTTGACGTTGATAATCGTCAGCTACAGATAGAAGATAAGGAACAAGAATCGCTCGATCCAAATTTTTGGAATAATCCAGATAGGGCTGAAACGATCTTGAGAGAATTGAAAGTTCATAAGAACTTGGTCAAACAATACACAGAGGTCGAGGATCACATTAATGATCTGGAAATTTTGTTTGAATTTCAGAAAGAAGGGGAGGCAACAGAAGAGGAAGTTAGAAAGCAGTACGACTCGACCATCAAAACCCTGGAGGAGGCTGAGTTTAAGTCAACACTCAATAAAGAGGAGGATGAGCTATCCGCAGTAATAGAAATCAATGCTGGAGCTGGTGGGACTGAAGCCTGCGATTGGGCCGAAATGCTTTACAGGATGTATGTACTCTATGGTGAGAAGAGCGGTCATAAAGTTAAAGAGCTAAATCGAGTGCCTGGAGATGTTGCCGGGGTTAGATCGGTGTCAATAGAGATAGGGGGAGATTACGCTTATGGCATGCTCAAAGGAGAAAATGGTGTGCACCGACTTGTTAGGGTAAGTCCATACAATGCACAGGGTAAGAGGATGACATCTTTTGCATCTGTATTTGTCCATCCACTTATAGACAATAGGATAGAAATTGATGTAAACCCTTCGGATTTAGATTGGGATACGTTCAGAGCAAGTGGAGCAGGAGGGCAGCATGTTAACAAGACAGAGTCAGCCGTTAGGGTACGGCACTTGGCGTCAGGTATAGTTGTGGAGTGTCAGGAAGAAAGGTCTCAACACATGAATAGAGAAAAAGCGATTCAAATGCTTAAGTCGCGTCTCTATAAAGCTGAACTGGAGAGGAAGAGAGCGGAGAAACAAGCCGTAGAGTCTACTAAGATGAAAAATGAGTGGGGTTCTCAGATTCGATCTTATGTTTTGGATGATCGCAGGGTTAAAGATCATCGAACCAATTATCAAACTCCTCAAACTGACGCAGTACTGAATGGCGACATCGGGGAATTCCTGAAGTCCTTTTTAATGTGGGAGGATCGTCCTTTTTAGTTATTTCAAAGTTTAATGTGATTGGGTTGATGTCGTTCTAAAGGATGCCCTTTTGCAACTTTGGGGTAATTGAACTCTTCGAGTTTAGTAAGACCTATTTTTTGCATGACTCGCTCATATGGTCGGTTTTCTATTGCAGTTTAGGAATAAACTTCTTTAAACTTTAATTGATCACGACAAAAGTCTAAACAGGCTATGGCTCCTTCAGTAGCAAAGCCTTGATTCCAATACGCTGGAGCTAATCGCCAACCTATTTCCAAACATGTGGTGAAATCTGCTTCAAAATAATTAATATAGAAATCTGATGAAGCCTAAGAACTCTGGAGAATTCAAGTGATCCACGGTATAAAGGCCCGTATCCTCTATCATCAAATTGCTTCTTGATTCTTCCAATTAATGCAGTGGTCTCTTTATGGTCTAAGGTACCCGTAAAATACCTCATCACCTTTTGATCGCTACACATTGTATAGAATGGCTCAGTATCATGATTATTTCACATCCTGAAACCCAGTTTTTTAGATTGAAAAAGATAAGTCTTGATTATAATCTAAAGGTATAGGAGTACTTCACTTGTATGCTGCTCACGTTTGTTCTAGGAAGAGTCGGCGCCTCTCTTAGTAGATCAGTATTAATATCCCCGTTGTAGACGATGAATAGATCGTTGCCTTCGGCAGGATTATATCTCAATCTAATATTACCAGAGAAGTTTTTACCTTGATTGTTATATTGGAGCAATGATGCAATCGATAGTTTAGTATCGAACATGATTAGCGCATTAACTCTGGCCAATTGTATGTTGGCACTTTGATTTCGAGCCGGAAAGTTGATCTTATTAAATTGATAAACTCCTGAGATCTCCAGAGAGGATGATACATTAAAAGTCGGCCTTAAGGTAGCGCTGTATATATTACCATCATAGAAATTACCAATCCTGGCTTCATAGCCCAATTGAAAAGCTTTTACTGAACTTGTATTCCCTTCAATGCTATAATTCACAAAAGAATAGTCTCCGAACGGAATTTCAACACCATCGGCAATTTCAAAAGGCCTGGTAAGGTTTTCAATATTCGGTCTTATTCCTGCTTCTATAGCCCATGATGATTTGGTGGATAGTTGATAGCTGATATTCCAACCTAAAGATTGAATTTTTCCATTGGCATTACCCCAATGTGCGGATCCTCGGGCACTTGGGCCGTGCTGAAATATGAATGATTCCTCACCAGGTTGCCATCCATATTGAATCCTATTAGCGAATTGGGTATAATTATCACGACGTTCAAAACCCATCCCTGGATCAAAGAGCTCTCCGGTCCTTGAAAAAGTGGTGCCATAGCCAAACCCTCTCTGCCGTCGAGTAAAGAAGGCCAGCCACAGCTTAGCTCTATCTAATCCGAAAAGGGTATTGTCCGCGATATCACTGGATAGAGTGGTAGCATATTTTACATCAATGAAATCTTGTTTAGACCATCTGATGATCGCATCCAGTCCGATGTTAGTATTATAATTTCCTTTTAGATCAGCTTTGTTAGTTATTAAGAATCCTGCGTCAGAGTTGGGGTTGATTACCTGCCTCCTAACTCTCAAAACAGATAGATTCTCCCCTTGAAAATCATCCTGATTTGCTGTTTGCATTGAGATGGCTCCAATATCCCACTGCCCTGAGCGGCCTACAACTCTGGCACCACCAAATATTCTAGTCAATTCATTGTCATCATTGAGGCCGATACGCCTGCTGTAAAATAGTCTTGTTCCTGATCCATAACTAAAATCGAATATTCCTGCTCGTTCTTGGAAGAAGAGTCTTTTCTCTGGAAAAAATAGACTGAACCTGGTAAGGTTGACTTGCTGATCGTCGGACTCGACTTGGGCGAAATCTGTATTGACACTTATATCTAAAGTCCAGTTTTTACTGAGGCCATACTTGATATCCAATCCAGCTTCGGTTATTGTATTATTATTCGTAACATATGTTGTCTCCTCCTCGTTTAAAACATTAACTGTCGAGCGTCCCCCAAGGATATAAGGTGTAATGAAAAAAGGCTTCTTGCTCTTGATATTTTTGAAGGTAATGTCATAGGCCAGTGAGGGTTTGAAGCTACTCCAGTCTCCATAATTCTGAGGAATCATTGGATAGATGTCTTGCTCATTCTTCCGAGCGATATAACGCCATGTAGTCATTCCCATGGTGACTTCATCACCATCCTCAAATGCTAATGTTGAGAAAGGCACTCTCAATTCTGCTTCCCAACCTTCATCATTTCGATTTACTTTGACATCCCAAAAGGCATTCCAATCGATATTTACGGGATTACGGCTAACTACATCGCTGAAAATAGCTAAATCCCATCTGACTCCCGTTGGGGTAGTGAAGAAGGCTAGCCCATTTTCATTGTCATTATAGGTATCCAGGACAAATCCAAACCACTGAGTCGCTAGAGTCAGTGCATCTCGTTTCTTTGTGTTAGCCATGATTTTTGAGGGCTCACTATCATATAATTTTCCAGAGAGATATATATAGTCGTCATCATAAGCGATCCTTATATCGCTTTCTTCTGTTGGCTCTGCACCTTGTAGCGGAGATGACATTTTTAAAGGGAAGGTTGTAATATCTTGCCAAAATGACTCATCAACTTTTCCATCAAAGATGATTGGTTCTGTTAGCTTGCTAACGTAATAGCTCGAGTCTTGAGCAAATAGTTGAACGTTCCATAAAACAGTTATGAGAGAAACACTAATTATCTTAGACATATAACAAAACTATGAAATATGATACGTTTTGCCTTAACCTGATTATTACCTTTATGCCATGTACAATCCTAATCATACTCGATGAAGAATAAAAAAGCTTTATTCCAACTCAACATTGGATTGATTTTTCTGAGCACATCAGGAGTTCTGGGTCGACATATCACTGTAGATTCTATATTAACAACTTTGTTGAGAGCGGGTTTCGCAGCTTTGATTTTAGTTGGATTTTGCATACGGTCTAAGTCATCCTTCCAGATAAAAGAGCGAAGGGATGTTATGCTTATATTTATATCAGGAGTACTCTTAGGAGCTCATTGGATTACTTACTTTTTTGCCCTCGATTATTCCAATGTTGCTGTAGCGCTGCTGTCGCTCTATACTTTTGCTGCTGTAACAGCGATTATTGAGCCCATATTTTTAAATACAGCATTCAATAAACTGGATATAGCTTTATCAATGATGGTCTTCATCGGTGTCTTGATTATGGCTCCCAGTTTTGATATCAATAACAATTATACTCAGGCGATAATATTTGGACTACTATCCTCGCTATTTTATGCTCTTAGGAATATTGCCATATCGATACCTGCGAAAAAATATAATGGAAGTATCCTCATGGTATATCAACTGGTGGCTATGTGCGAGATTATGATTCTATTTATTGGATTTTATGACTTTACAGGGGTAATGGTTCAGTTACCATGGATTATTTTATTAGCGTTATTAACAACAGCTATAGGTCATACTATGTTTGTCAAGAGTTTGAATGAGCTGAATGCTACAACGGCAAGTTTGCTATCGTGCATCGTTCCAGTCTACGGTATTATTTGGGCTTATTTATTTTTAAGTGAGGTTCCTTCGGGGAAAACTATACTTGGAGGTCTCATTATATTGACTTCGGTAGTATTCAAAACCCTGCAAACGTCTAATAAAAAATAGGAACATCGATAACTCATGTCATTAGCGATTAAGTTCATATTTCCATCACTTTGCTTAGACTTGGTCTATTGTAATGTTGATGATTTTGAAAATTAGTCAATCAGTATCCTTAGTGAATCTTATGAGCTATATACTCCGTATTCTGGTGATCATTCATATTATTATTGATTGAACTTGATTAATTTTTGAATTTGTATCATAAGGTTCAGAGTTAGGTAGTCAGTTTCAAATCTTAAAAAAGTGGACCTCATCGATGAAGATTTTTCTGATTGGAGAGGGTGAACCATATCACCTTGATGGGCCAAATACTGCTATTGCAGAATTAAATGAATTCTTTATCGATGACTTTTAAGTTGAAGTCGTATTCACAAAGGAAGAAGCCAATTTCTTCATATTCTTCGGGTCATTTGCAGATCATAAGTTTAAGTATTAACCTAATCTTGAAGTTGATGAGTTGACCCATTGATATTTTGACTTGATCGAAGATGAAAACTTTGAAATTATCAGTTGACATATGTTCCTCAACAGTAATGTTACTTCTGTAGCTCAGCAACGACATTTACTGAGGTAGGAACTAACACAGGCTTTAGGCTTAAATAATGTTATCGATTACTATCCTCATAGTATTGTCTATCAGGATTTCTTAGATGTGATAAAGCACTTCTATATAAATATAGAAGTAATTCGGTTTCTTTATCATCCAAAGCTCATACCTCGCCCGAGTAAAGAGGCCACCTGATCCATATTAGAGCAATTCTTACAATTAGAAGACTACAACTGACAATAAATAACAGCTAATCCAGCTATTGTCAATTTCTGTCTGACCAAGGAAATCAGTAAATTAACGATTCAATAGAGATTTAAAAAAAATAATGGAATTAAATATCAATGGTAAAACTATCAATGTCGAGGCAGAGCCAGGAATGCCTTTGTTATGGGTATTACGGGATGAATTGGATATGACCGGCACTAAATTTGGATGTGGAGTTTCCTCATGTGGAGCATGTACGGTTATGCTGGACGGGGTTGCAACTCGAACATGTACACTTCCTGTAGGTAATGCAAAGGGCAAAAAAATCATCACCATTGAAGGCATAGGTTCAGAAGTGGACCTTTCTGCGGTTCAGCAAGCTTGGATAGAGCATCAAGTGCCACAATGTGGCTATTGTCAGAGTGGGATGATCATGGCAGCAGAGGCCTTATTGGATGAGATTCCTGAGCCTGCAGATGACGATATAGATGCTAAGATGACCAATATCTGTAGATGTGGTACATATACTCGAGTTCGAGCAGCAATCCATACCGCGGCTAAGTTAAGAAGTCAGGCAACAGATTTATTTGGTACTATTTAAGAAACTCTCAAAAGCTAGAAGTCATGTTAGAAGAAATTAAAAAAAGAAAAATATTCACTAGGAGAAACTTCATGATGACTGGAGGGGTATTGACTACTGGACTTGTTGTCGGAGTTGCTGGGTTAAATAGCCACGTCAATAAAAAGCTCAAAAAGTATACAGGAGCTGGGATGGGTGACGGAGATTCACTCAATGCATGGGTGAGAATCGCACCCGATAATAAGGTAACCTTGGCCATAGCTCGTGCGGAGATGGGGCAGGGTGTTTATACCTCACTACCAATGTTGGTAGCGGAGGAATTGGAAATCTCCATGGATCAAATCAATGTTATACATCCTCAGCCAGAGTCTCCTTACGCCAATACCTTCATGCTGACTCAAAAAGAGCCTAATGCATTCAAAGGCTATAGCATGATGGAAAAATTGTATGCTTACCTCCCAATCATTGGAACTGGTGGCAGTACTACTATACCTGATGGATTCAATAACATGCGTTACGCAGGAGCTACTGCCCGTGAAATGCTCAAGCAGGCTGCAGCCAATCAGTGGGGTATATCTCGCTCAGACATTTCTGTAGATAATGGTTATGTAATCAATGATAGCTCAAAAGAAAGACTCAGTTATGGTGAGTTGGCGCTCGCAGCGAGGGATATAGACCTTTCAGAATTGCCTGTTTTAAAAGAGAAGAAAGATTGGAAAGTAGTTGGCACAAAAGCTCGGCGCTTAGATATCCCAGAAAAAGTTACTGGGGGGGCTGAATTTGGTATTGATGTTAGAAAAGAAAACATGCTATATGCTGCCATGCTTCATCCTAAGGTAATAGGAGGAAAGATTACCGAAGTTTCTAATCTATCTGAAATAGAGTCAATGCCAGGTGTAAAGAAAGTTGTTTTAACACAATATGGTGCGGCCGTCATAGCAGATAATACTTGGAGAGCTACGAACGGTACGCTTTTCATGGAGACGGTTGAAGATGGTGCAGGTAATGAGGCGATCACTTCTGAGATAATTCAAGAGCGATTAAATGAGATATTAGATTTGGAACCTATTGCTACACCCGAGTCAGAAGGTGATGTTGATGCAGCGATTGCGCAAGCTGATAATCCAATAGAAAGCACTTACAAGGTTCCTTATTTAGCTCATGCTACTATGGAGCCGCTGAATTGTACCGTATTGATCAATAATGATTCAGCAGAAATTTGGGTAGGGCATCAAGCTACATCCGTCGTATTGGATATGGTTTCCCAACAAACAGGTATCGATAAGTCAAATATCAAAATCAATATAACTTATTTAGGCGGTGGTTTCGGTAGGAGAGGAGAACCAGACTTCCTTAATAAGGCGGTTGCAGTAGCTCAAGAAATGAAAGGGGTTCCTATTCAAACAGTATTTACTCGTGAGGAGGATATGAAAAATGATATGTATCGTCCAGCTGCTTTGAGTAGGTTCAAAGCTGCAGTGAGTGATAATGGTGAAATATTAGCATGGGATAACAAAATAGCTATTCAGTCCGTAAGCCAAAGTGCCTTAAGTCGAATAGCGCCGGCCATGGCTCCAAAAGCTAAGCATGATGAGGCAACGGTTGAAGGTGCAGTACACTTATCTTACAAAATGAATAACCGGAGAACTTCTTTTGGTGATTATCAAAGTCCAATCCAAGTGGGATTTTGGAGAAGTGTCGGAAGTTCGCAGAATGCATTCTTTACGGAGTGTTTTATGGATGAATGCGCTCATGCTGTTGGTCAAGATCCTTATGAGTTTAGATTGGCCAAACTATCTGATACTCCGAGATTCAAAGCCGTATTGGAAAGGGCTGCAGCGCTTGGAAATTGGGGCGCACAAGATAGTAAATATAGAGGAATAGCCCTTCACAAGTCATTTGGTTCTATAGTAGGAGAGGTTTGTACAATTAGTAAGGTAGGAGATAAAGAGTTTGCAATAGATGAGTATGCTTGTGCAATAGACTGTGGAATGTATGTCAACCCAGATATAATAGAGGCTCAAATCGAAGGTGGGGTCATTTTCGGATTGTCAGCAGCTTTGTACGGACAGATCACATGGAATAATGGTTCCGTAGTCCAGAGTAATTTCCCTGACTACGATATGGTTAGAATGAATGTCTCTCCTGCAATCAAAGTACACATCATGGAAAATGACTATTATCCTGGTGGAGTAGGGGAGCCTGGCACACCTCCAGCTGCTCCTGCTTTAGCTAATGCATTATTTGCAGCTACTGGAGAGCGTGTAAGAGAGTTGCCATTAATGAAAAGCGGTTATAAGTTCTCATAACGACTGTGACAACACAGCAAATTTTTAGGATAAAAGACTTAACGGATGAAAATTATTTTCATCCGTTTTTTGTTATCTTTTACTAAGCGCTGTATTTCTTTTTTTTGTTCTTATCTCTGGAGCAGTTATTGCTTTTAATTCATTTTGTTTCATATTTTCACGAGTGTTTCTCAAAGAGCATAGTCAATCTGAACATGACAGATAAATCGATTTTAATCAGTACTCTATTATTAGTCTTTTTTTCTGTCGTCATAGCTGTCAATGCACAGAGAGAATTTGGGGGAGTTCCCTTCACTACCGAAAGAGACATTGAATTAAACTTACAGGAACTAAACACTCTGTTCCTTTATGATAATGTGCGAGCACTCAAGAATCGTAGCGATTTATATGGGACATATATTCATGCTCTACCAATAATTGACAAACCACGCAAGAGTAAACAGAGCTTCAATCTTACATCAATTGCTAATGATATAGCGATTAGTAAGATAGAATTACCAAAAGGCTATCTCTCCTATTTAAGATTAGATGATTATCAGTTACCTAAGGGGGCAAAATTATTTGTAACAGAAGTCGAAACTGGTAAGGTTCATGGTGCATATACTCGAGGAAATAATCGAGATGCAGGACGATTGATATTAGGCCCTTTTGTAGGTAGTTATGTTTTAGAATATAATGGTTTACATGAAAGTGTTGAACAATTGCCATTTAGACTAAACCAGGTTTATGGACATACTGGAGATGTTGGAGCCATGGAGCTGGGATATGGAACTTCCTTTGATTGTATGATCAATATCAATTGTGAAGAAGGAAGAGACTATGGTGAAGCAGCGAATGGTGTTGTAAGAATACGTATGGTTGCTGATGAAGGAATTGCTTTCTGCACGGGTTCATTGATGAACAATACAGCCGAGGATCAGACTCCTTATGTCTTGTCAGCATATCATTGTGAGAATCCAGCGGGGATTGATTTTAACCCCCTATATGATATGTGGCTATTTGACTTCATTTATGAGGGAAATAGTTGTGCTAATCCAAATCAAGAACCTCAATTTGTTACAGTTCAAGGAGCCGAAAAATTAGCAGATTGGGAAGATACGGACATGCTGCTGGTAAGGATTACAGATCCGGTTCCTATTTCGGCCAATGCATATTTTAATGGTTGGGATGCAACTGATGATTATCTGCCTCGGGAGTCTCATTTGTTACATCATCCTAATGGTGATATCAAGAAGATCGCACAAGATTTTGATAGCCTAAGAATAGACATAGATCCTCGTCCTTGGGATAATGGAACAGTAACTCCATCGAGAAGCCATTATCGGTCAGAATTTGATAATAGTACTTATCAGCCTGGTAGCTCAGGTGGGCCATTGTTTGATAATAACCAAAGAGTTATAGGTCAGTTACACGGAGGTCCAAGGTCTGATGAATTCTGTACAATAGCCATTGCTTATAGTGGTCGATTATCAGAATCCTGGAATAGTGGTGATAGTTCGGCGGATCGTTTAAAGGATTGGTTAGACCCTCTTGATTTGGGTGTAATCCAACTTGATGGCCTCAATTCTGATGCTCAGGAACAATTAGTAGAATTTAAAGGAAGAGTAGTAACGCCGGACGGTATATCTATATCCAATGTAAGTGTAAGTTTAGCTGGAGATCAACAATTTGAATTCTATACTGGTGATGACGGTCGTTTTGTATTCGATAATCTGTCGAGTAAAGGGACATTTACCTTTTCACTTGATAAGGATATCAATGTTGGTAATGGGCTGACCAGTTTAGACGTCATCATTATTACCAATCATATTCTGGATAAAGTTCCACTATCCAATATTTTTCAGGAATTAGCAGCTGATGTTAGTGGTGATGGCCGAGTTTCTTCACTGGACTTAGTTCAAATTACTAACGTGATCTTAGGCCGACAAAGTACATTTCCAAATAATACTTCATGGAGATTTGAACCTGAAGTGCTCCAGATGAGTGGAAGTGATATCAGTACCTCCAGTGTAGAACTTGTAGTAATTGGATTCAAGATGGGTGATGTCAATAACAGTGCAGATCCACGACGTTAGTCAAGGTCTTGGTACATAATCTGACCACCTATCTATCGTATACTTCACTTTCGTATTTAGGATGTCCTCATCTCTACATGTTAACAAATTTTCTGTAAGGATCGAGAAATCCGCAAGTTTCCCTTCCTCAATGGTTCCTTTAATGTCCTCTTCGAATGCGGCATAAGCATTCTTGATTGTGTAGGAATCCAGGGCTTCCTTTCTTGTCATTTTATTCTCCGTAAAAAACTCCATCCCATTATCTATGCGCTTACGAGTAACTGAAGCATAAAATGATTCTATAGGGTCTACGTCTTCTACAGGGGCATCTGTGCCATTAGTAACTACGGCACCACTACCTATTAATGCTCTCCAATTATAAGCTCCTTCCTTAGTTCGCTGTGAGCCAAGTCGCTTCTCTACATATGGAGCATCGGAAGTAC
>CACLQQ010000008.1 GCA_902609095.1 uncultured Bacteroidota bacterium
TCACTCATTATATTAATAAATATTATTTTCATTCAACTGAGGAAGTATCTTATTTCTGATTAATTCAAATTGCTCTGATTCTATACCTGAAAGCAGAGTATATAAGCAATAAAAATTTGTTTAAATCAGATATCCTAATTCTTTGTTTTAAAACCTCCTTAGCTGAGAATTTTTTAATCCTTTTTAGGAGTCTTGAATAATATAGATAAGCCACAAAAACTCCTAGTCTTGAACCCTTTGGCAATTGTTTCAATCCTACTAATGCCTCATCAAATTCAGATTGTATTTCTGACTCTATTAACAGCTTCTGTTCGTTAGAAAAATCACTGTATTCTACCTGAGGAAAATACACTCGACCTCTCTCCTCAAAATCACTTTGTATATCTCTTAAGAAATTTACCTTCTGAAACGCAGAACCTAATTGCTGGGCAGGATACTTCAACCGTTCATATTCAGTCTGATCTCCTTCCAAGAAGATCTTTAAACACATCAAACCTATTACTTCAGCAGAGCCATATATGTATTTTTCGTACTCCTCCCTATTAAAGGTTTTTTTATTGAGATCCATCTCCATACTTATCAAGAATCCATCGATGAGTTCATAATCAATAGCATAGTGATTGACTACCCGCTGAAAAGAATGCAAGATCGGATTCAAACTAATTTTCTCATCAATAGACCTGAAGGTATCTTCTCTAAATTGTTTAATCAGTTGGGCTTTTTCAAATTTATGAAACGTATCCACGATCTCATCAGCGAAACGAACAAATCCATAAATCGCATAAATAGGATCTCTGAATCTCTTATTAAACATCCTTATTCCTAATGAAAATGAGGTGCTATAATTATTAGTTACAAGCTTACTGCACCCTAAACAAGATTCATGATAAAGCTCCATCATCTACAATGAATTATGTATATAGTTAGCTACTACTTCTCCAGATATTAATGATGGAGGGACTCCCGGACCTGGAGTTGTCAACTGACCAGCGTAAAACAAATTTTTCAGCTTTTTACTCTTCATTTTGGGTTTTAAGAATGCTGTCTGCAACAAGGTATTAGAAAGCCCGTAAGCATTACCCTTGAAAGAATGATACTCTGACTGAAAATCGTCCAAACTGAATGAACGCTTATAAATAATGTCATCTTTGATATCAACATTTATTCTTTGCTCCATCCTATCGAGTACCATATTGAAAAGCAATTCTCTTTTTTCTAAATCATCTTTTAAACCCGCTGCTAAAGGTATTAAGATGAAAACATTCTCACATCCTGACGGAGCGATATTGAAATCAGTTCTTGAAGGGGCACATACATAAAACAGCGGATCTGAAGGCCACTGAGGTTGATCATATATCTCTGCTGCATGTTTACCAAAATCGGTATCAAAGAAAAGATTATGATGTAATAGCTGGTCATATTTCTTACTACACCCGAGATAAAACAGCAATGAAGAAGGAGCCATAACTCGAGAATCCCAGTATTTATCGCTATAGGACCTGTGAGCGGAATTCAATATATCCATCTCGGTATGATGATAATCCGCAGCGGAAATTACTTGATCGACTTCATACTTTGTATCATTAGAATTAAGATGAGAGATTACTCTATTGTCAATCGTGAACTTAGAAACTAGCGAATTAGTGTGTAGCTCTACACCCAATGATTTAGCTATAGATCCGATAGCCTTAGGAATCATAGACATTCCTCCATCTGGATACCATGTTCCCAACTTTATATCCGCATAATTCATCAGAGAATATAGAGCTGGTGTGTCTGAAGGTTTAGCCCCTAAAAACAAAACGGGAAACTCTAATAATTCAATTAGCTTAGGATTCTTAAATAACGACCTTACCTCCTTAGATATGGAAGAAAACATCGACATCTTCATGAAGCTCGTCAATATTTTGGGGTCTATAAATTCCATGATAGAAAGAGATGGTTTGTGCACATACTCTCCAAGACCTACATCATACTTATACTTGGCAGATTCTAAAAATCTACGAAGTTTGACCGAGCTGCCTGGTTCATATAGTTCAAACATCTCCTCAAACTCTTTATAATCCGCAGGAACACGCATGATGTCTCCATCTGAAAAAATCACCTGATACGATGGATCCAAACGAGATAATTTATAGAAGTCCGAGGTAGTACGATCAAAAAGATTGAAAAACCGTTCGAAGACATCTGGCATCCAATACCAACTGGGCCCCATATCAAATGTAAATCCCTCCGCCTGAAAAGCTCTTGCTCTTCCTCCCAAGGAAGAATTTTTTTCAAAAATAGAAACTTGGTGACCATGCTTAGCGAGAACACATGCAGCCGACAATCCTGCAAATCCTGCTCCTACAATACCTACTTTACTCACTAAAATGTACTTCGTTATTTGAGTCTATAATTATAGATAAAAAAGCCTCGACTCTGGGCAGAGTCGAAGCTTTTTTTAATCAGATAAAAAGTTCATTACTTTTTACCACCGTCTAATTCATCTTGCAAAGTCTTAAGCTCTTCCCACTTACCATCAGCAGCAAGTGATGCCTGCTCTGGCCAAGTTGTAGGGTCGTGCATCTGATATCTCTTACCTGCTTCGGCCAATATTTCTTTTAACTTATCGACCTCAGCTGCTGCTAAGTCAGCAAAAGTTGCTAATCCTGCATTAGTCAAAAGCTCAGAGATCTTAGGACCAATTCCTTCAATCTTCTTAAAATCATCAGGCTTCGCATCTCCTTTTTTAGCAGCTGATTTGGCTGCTGCTTTTGGCTCTTCCTTCTTAGGGGCAGGTTTCGCTTCAGCTGCTTTTTGCTTAGCCGCATCTTCCTGTGCCTTAAGCTGATCTTTCAATTGAGAGAATACATCAAGCTCTCCAAGAGTGGTCTTCTCCATATTAGCGGCTCTCTGTTGAATATTCCTTCTCGTTTCAGCCCTTTCTTGACCTTTAACTTTTCTTACTTCGTCATCTGCCTTTCTCTTCAGGTCATCTAAATATCTACTGTGAGAAACTAATATTCTCTTATCATCTCTATTGAACTCGAGTACCTTTACAGTCAAAGTATCATCTACTTCGGCCATAGAGCTGTCCTCTTTTTTCAAGTGTCTGATTGGAGCATAAGCTTCCAAACCATAAGGCAACTGCACTATGCCACCCCTATCATCTTTCTTAAGAATTGTAACCTCATGGTATGATCCTACTGGGAATACATTCTCGAAAGTATCCCATGGATTCTCCTCTAATTGCTTGTGGCCTAAAGCTAATTTTCTGCTATCAAGATCGATCTCTAAAATAGAAATGTCAATTGTTTCACCAACCTTAGTATACTCACTTGGGTGATTGAATCTCTTAGTCCAAGATAGGTCCGAGATATGAATCATTCCACCAATACCTTCTTCTAACTCTACGAATACTCCATAAGGCGTTAAGTTCTTAACCTCACCTTTATGTTGGCTACCACTTGGGAATTTATCAGTGATTTTGTCCCATGGATCTTCAGAAAGTTGCTTAATACTTAGCGACATTTTACGTTCCTCTCTGTCAAGTGTAACTACCTTAGCTTCGAACTCTTGACCTAAGTCAAAGTAATCCCTTGCATTAACCGGTTGTGTGCTCCAGTTAACTTCTGATACGTGGATTAGACCTTCTACTCCAGGTATGATCTCAAGGAATGCACCATAATCCTCGATATTAACGATGCTTCCTTTGACAGTAGAGCCTTCTACAACTCCAGCGTCAAGAACATCCCATGGATGTGGTTGTAGTTGTTTAAGACCCAATGAAATACGCTTTTTGTTCTCATCGAAATCAAGTACTACGACATTGATTTTCTGATTTAACTCAAGAGCCTCGTTAGGGTGGTTAATTCTACCCCAAGAAATATCAGTGATATAAAGTAAGCCATCAACACCTCCTAAGTCCATGAATGCACCGAAATCCGTAATATTCTTAACAATACCCTCTAATACTTGCCCTTTCTCTAAACCTGCAATGATATGATCTCTTTGTTCTGCAAGATCTGATTCGATAAGTGCCTTATGAGATACAACTGCATTCTTAATGGCTTCATTAATCTTAACCACTTTGAACTCCATAGTCTTACTTACGTATGCATCATAGTCTATGATCGGCTTGATATCAATCTGAGAGCCAGGTAAGAATGTTTCCAATCCTCCGCAATCAGCAATAAGACCACCCTTAGTCTTGCTGACAACAGTACCTTTGATTATAGTGCCCTCATTATAAGATCGTACAATGTTCTCCCAAGCTTGTAATAACTTTGCCTTTCTACGAGAAAGTACTAATTGACCTTTCTCATCTTCTGTCTCCTCAACATAGACTGCAACTTCGTCACCGAGTTTCAAGTCTGGCATGTCTCTGAATTCAGATGCAGATACCAAACCATCCGACTTATAGTTGATGTCCAATATCACATCTCCTCCACTAAATGAAGTTACTTTACCAGTAACAACAACATTTTCATCGAGAGTAGTTAGAGACTGCTCATAATCATTGATGTACTGATCAATTTCTTCTTGCTCGTAAGTCAACAGGTTCTTAGCTCCTAAGTCCCAATCAAACTCGTCATGTGGCGAATCATAGGGAGAAGGGTTTGATCCTTCTAATAATTGTGTCAACGGATCTTCGTCGTCAACATCTTCATCTTCGTCAACTTCTTCCTCGACTTGATCTTCTTCAGCATCAACTTGATCTTCTGCAGTAATTAATGTAACACCGCTATCCTCAGAGGATATTTTTTCTAATACTTCTTCTGTTATTTCTTCTTGTTCAGACGCAGCTTCAAATATCGGCTCTTCTACAGGATCCTTGTCATCTAAATTCATAAAGATTCAGGTTTGTATCTCATCGTGGAGATGAGAGATATACTACCGCAATATTACGGGGCCGCAAAATTATAGTTTATTTTTGATATAAACCATAGTAATAATGAATGTGATAAGACTACCACAAACTGAACAGAATAGTCGCTATGGGTCTTATATTAGCGGACTAAATATGAAAGAATGACTACTGAATCAAGACCGTGGTTGAAACACTATCCTGAAGGAGTGCCAGCCAATATCGACCCAAGTGAATATCCCACTCTAGCTGATTACATTAGAACCAAGTGTACAGAACATAAAAAGAGAAAAGCTTTCTCTTGTATGGGAAAGGAAATGACCTATGGTGAGGTAGATAAACTATCTGATCAATTTGGTGCATATCTCCTATCAAGAGGATTAGAGCCTGGAGATAGAGTGGCCATAATGATGCCCAATCTATTACAATATCCTATCGCACTGTTTGGATGTTTTAAAGCAGGGATAATTATTGTAAATACAAACCCCATGTATACTCCACGAGAAATGGAACATCAATTCACAGATAGTCAGGTAAAAGGAGTGATCATTGCAGAAAACTTCGCTGCTAACTTAGAGTCTATCTTAGGTAAAACACAGATAAAAACGATAATTACCACGAGCATTGGAGAACTATTAGGCAGCCTTAAAGGTACAATGGTAGATCTTGCTATCAAGCATGTTAAAAGAATGGTGCCAAAATATAATCTACCAAACCCAGTCACTTTCAGTGAAGCGCTCAAGCAAGGAAAGAAATTTAATCTGGTAGAGTTTGTCAATACTGCAGATTCAGTTGTCGTACATCAATATACCGGAGGGACTACAGGAGTAAGTAAAGGGGCAATGTTGACTAACAGAAACTTAGTTGCAAACATGAGTCAAATCAAAGCGTTCTTAGGCCCGTATGTTGATGGAGATGGCTCCGGCCACGTCGTACTCTGTCCACTACCTCTCTACCATATTTTTGCGTTTTCTTGTAACTGCTTGGCCATGATGAGTATTGGCGCGCTCTCCGTCCTAATCACTAATCCACGAGATCTAGTATCGGTAATCAAAGAGTATAAAAGGTATAAGGTGACCGGCATGACAGGGGTTAATACTTTGTTCAATGCTTTAAATAATCATCCTGATTTTAAAGCCCTCGACTTTAGCAACATGAGTGTAGCAAATGCTGGAGGTACAGCTCTACAAAAGAAAGTTGCTGATGAATGGGAAGGCATAACTGGTCTTAAGATAGCAGAAGGATATGGCATGACTGAAGCCTCTCCAGTGGTTACTACCAATCCAAAAGGAGGTATCAAAGTAGGAACCATTGGAGTACCTGTCCCATCAACTGATGTGAGAATTGTAGGAGAAGATGGAAGCCCTTTGGATGTTGGCCAAGCTGGAGAATTGCAGGTTAAAGGTCCACAAGTAATGAAAGGTTATTACAACAGACCTGAAGAAACTGCCAATACCATAACAGCGGATGGTTGGCTGAACACTGGGGACATCGCAGTAATGGAGGAGGATGGTTACTTCAAGATTGTAGATCGTAAAAAGGATTTGATTCTTGTATCAGGGTTTAATGTATTCCCTAATGAAATCGAAAACGTAGTAGCATTGCATCCTAAGGTTGATGAAGTTGCAGCTATCGGTGTAGAAGACGACAAATCAGGAGAGGTTGTTAAGATTTTTGTGACTATAAAAGATAGCACCTTAACAAAAGATGAATTAATCCAACACTGTAGAGAGAACTTGACTGGATATAAAGTCCCCAAGCAAGTTGAATTTATCAAAGAGCTACCTAAATCTAATGTTGGAAAAATCCTAAGGAGACAACTTAGAGACAAATAGACACCACATCATTTGAATATAATTGTAAAAACACTCTTCGGTTTAGAGCCGCTCTTAGCCGAAGAGCTAAAGTCCCTTGGGGCAAGAGAAATAGAATTAGGTAATCGAGTAGTCCATTGTCAAGGCGATCAAAAGCTACTGTACTCTATCAATCTGAAGTCTCGATTAGCCCTCAGAGTTCTCACTCCTATACTTTCCTTTAGGGCTCACAACGAAACAGTACTTTATAAGCGAGTCCGAAGATATGACTGGACAGATATCATAGATTTAGATCAAACCTTTGCTATCAATAGCGCAATATTCTCAGATATTTTCATACACTCACAATACATATCTCTCAAAGTCAAGGATGCTATCAATGATCAATTCAGAGGTCAGTATGATGGCAGACGTCCCAGCATCGATCTGAAGAATCCAGATATTAGCATTGACGTCCATTGTGTAGGTAAGGATTTCACGTTTTCACTAAATAGCTCAGGCAACTCTCTACATAGGAGAGGTTATCGTCAATCTAAGCGGATTGCTCCTCTCAACGAGGTGTTAGCAAGCGGAATGATAATGGCCAGTGGTTGGTCTGCTGAAAGTCCGTTATTCGATCCAATGTGTGGATCTGGAACTCTGCTCATAGAAGCTTATCATATCGCTCAAAATATTGCTCCTGGGTTGAATCGAGAGCGCTATGCGTTCATGAATTGGAGGGATTATAATCAATCTGAGTGGGACAAGCTGTGTCAAGAAGCTAGATCTGAAATAAAATCATTACCCATTGAATTATACGGATCCGACATCAATGGCATACAGATTAACGAAACTATCGAGCTGCTCCAAGAGCTCAATATAGACGATGCTATCTCCCTAAAAAAAGGAAACTTCACACAACTTCCTGCACCATATGATCAAGGAACCATAATTACGAATCCTCCATATGATGAACGAATTAAAAGTGATGATATCATAGGGCTATATAAGTCGATAGGTGATACGCTCAAAGAAAAGTATGATGGTTGGGATGCTTGGATATTAAGTGGAAATAAGTCCGCTATAAAACGAGTAGGCTTACGTACCTCTAAGAAGATGACACTTTACAATGGATCGATAGAATGTAAATTTCACAAATATGAAATATACAGGGGAAGTAAGAAAACTAAAAACTCCCCCTCAGAGCAAAAGTAATTCCTCTCCCAGCTGCGCTCACACCAGAAGCAAACGGTCTATAATGCCTATCGAAGATGTTTTCCATTCCAACGCTTAGAGAAAATTGTTCTGTGATTTCATACGAGCCATAAAGGTTCAAGGTATTCCAAGCTAAGGCTCCCTCTGGAGTGGCGAACTCAGGGTTATCCACAGACCCTCCATATCTATTTATTGGTTTCAGGCCGTTAAACCTGTAAACCACTGAACCCATTAATACGCCTTGATTATACTTTACTGAAGCCTGACCATAAGTGGGAGGTATGTGGCTGAGGTGTTGATTCTCTCCGTTTTGAACAATTTCGTCTCCACGAATCCAATTTATTGAAGCATTCGCTGTGATAGTAGGAATCGGATTATAACTGATCTGTGAGGTAAATCCATAGATTAAAGCCTCCGCAACATTTTGATTAGCGACTACTCGAAGTGTCTCACCACGATTGTTATAAGTACTGGAACCGTTAGGTGCTCTAAAATTTTGCCTAACTATGGCATCAGACAATTGGGTAAGATAGAAATAGGTATCAAATGAAAAATCCTCATCAAGCTGTCCAGATAAACCCAATTCAAAGTTAAGCGAATTCTCCGCACTCAAGTCCAAGTTTGGGAAGCTGATTTCAGAACCATTAATCCTGATTTTAGATAAATCATCAATATTAGGTGATCTGAAAGCTGAAGATATAATGGCATTTAAAAAGATTCCTTCAGAAAGCTTCAGCTTAGCAGAAGTTGAAAATGTAAAAGCATCATTTGATCCATAAACACCTGATAATAAAAAAGACGGCCAATCAACAGGATCGTTAGCATCGTATGAAATAAAATAATCAGTGCGTGCATATCGGAATCCTAAACTCATGTCTAAAAGCTCTCCAAGCTTCTTTAAATAGACATAAGCGCCACTATTAGTTAGAGAATTTTCTCCACTACCATATCTCGAGAGCACATCATCAGTTGTGCTTCCCAAAATAATATTCTGGCCAAAAGCACTTGATAACACCGAGTTGTACTGAATATCGACACCATAATCTAATCGTAGTTTATCACTTATTAAGTCTTTAGAAAAATCAAGGGTCAATGAAGTCACACTCACATCTTCCTCTTGAATCTCTCTAATATTATTCTGCCAAAGACGACTTATCCGATCCTCATCTATCCTTTGATAAGATCCAATTATCTTCATGCGATCATATAAAGTTGTACTCTTGAAGCTATTATATAGGATGCTGGCCAAAAATCTATTATGGGGGCCGTAGTACCACTCGGCAAATCTCAGCGTTCCACGCCTCAACTCTGACAAATTATCGTATCGCGGCACATCACTACTCGTACTATACTGCAGATTGATATCTAAATCTGACTCCTCGTTAATAATCCATGACATTTTTTGGAGTAGATCAAGTTGATTATACGCTGTGCCTATCTGAATGTTAGGGTCTTCATTTATTAATGCTTGATCAATTTCGTCACTTTCATATCGGGACTGATAGATCAATCGTTTTCCAAACTCTGGATAATCAGCTGATCTGTTATTTCCTGCTCTTAAATTACCATAATCTGCATATGTAACACTTGTTAAAGAAGCAAAATTCTTAGTACCCAAGTTAAAATCAAGATGAGCTGATTTCTCTTGATTGACTGTATTATGACGTAAATAGAAATTGGTTGAACTCTCATTCTTATCGCTCGTTCCAAACTTCGGATGACGAGTTTGGAAATGGACTACTCCACCTAAGGCATCACTGCCATACATTAATGAGTTAGGGCCAAAAATCACATCCATACGATCCATAATAGCAGGATCAACTGTAATAGCATTTTGCAAGTGTCCATTACGATAGATTGCATTATTCAATCTAACGCCATCCAATACTAGTAATACTCGGTTTGCCTCAAATCCACGTATAATAGGACTTCCACCACCCATCTGACTCTTTTGAATGAATACCCCTCCATGTTGACTCAATGCATCAGCTGCTGTCTGGGGATTAGTGCTTCTAATTTCTTTACTGTTTATCGTTTTAATCTGAGTTGGGATATCCTCTTTATCAAAAGATTGTCTACCGTAGATTACCACCTCTTCTGTCTGATAAGACTGTGGGATTAGCACAATCACATATTTGCGTGCCCTGATTTGAGCTGAACTTAATTGCAATAACTGGAAACCCAAAAATCTGAGGTTCAGGGTCTTCTGTTCATCCCAGTCAGTAATGTTAATCATACCCTGATCATCCGTGATTCCGCTAAATTGATAATCTGACGACCAGAGCTCCACCCCTGTCAGAGGAGCTTGATTAGGAGATACTACCTGTAGGGATTGTCCGTATAGATAGGAAGAAAAGCTAATCAGCCAAAGGCAAAGAAATAGTAAACGTAGTTCCCTCATCAACTTTCGAGCTTTTAACAAATATCTTTCCTTTATGGTAGTTTTCGATAATTCGCTTCGCCAAAGATAATCCAAGTCCCCAACCTCTTTGCTTAGTGGAGTATCCAGGGGCAAACACTGACTTAAACTTGTTGCTTGGGATCCCCTTTCCTGTATCGCTTAGATTTATGCTAATCTGATTAGTTTGAGTTTTGACTACAGCCTTGATTGAGCCTTTGCCATCCATTGCGTCTAAGCTGTTGCGAATCAAATTTTCTAAAACCCAACTGAATAAATGCTGGTTCACATTAACATATAAAGGTTCAATAGTCGAACGATCTGGAAATTCAAAATTCACCCTTCTTGGTGCTCGACGCTGCATATAAGACTTAATTTCGTCGAGTTGGTCATATAAGTTGGTGCGTTCTAACTCTGGTGCCGAACCAATTTTAGAAAATCTATCTGCTATAAGGTCTAAGCGATCTACGTCCTTACCCAGTTCATCTAAGATTTCTAATTGATCTGAATTTTGGCTATACGATTCTCTAAGATGTTCAATCCATGCGAGAATAGCACTAATTGGAGTTCCTAACTGATGAGCTGTTTCTTTGGCCATTCCGGCCCAAACTCGGTTTTGCTCAGCACTGCGAGAGGCGTTGAAAACATAATAACCCAGAGCTATAAAAAGGCCAACTAAAAAAACTTGGACTAATGGATATAGACGTATGAGTTGTACAAGCTGTGAATCAAAGAAATAAATCTTACCATCTCCAGCTGGATAATCTTCTGGTACCTTTCCACTTTTCAGAAAGGCTTCTATCTTCTTTTTGATAAACTCCTCATTACTATCATTCTGCTCTCCCCAGTTTAAAGCCTCAAATGAACCATCACTAAATTCCACAATGGCAGGCAAGGCAAATCTTTGTTGAATATCACTTAGAATTCTGATGTCGGCATTGTAGTCATTTTTATTATCCGCAATAAATCTGGTAGCTTCTATAAACATTTGTTTATTCTTCTCTTCAGACTCTTTGAGTTTATTAGCCAAATAATTAGAATAGAAGAGAGTAATCCCTAATATTCCTAAGCCAAATATGGCCAAAACGATGTTCCAACCTGAACGTTGATTATACATAGATTTCTTGTCGGAGGGATAACGAGTAAAACATATCAAAAGTATGATAAACCCATTGTTGGTTTAGGGAAAGTAAATTATTGCATTTTTGCACTATGACGACTATCGCCGATAAAAAAGATATCCGTAAACTCAGCTTATCAGACATCAAAACTGATCTGAAAACGATGGGTGAGCCACAGTTTAGAGCCCAACAAATCCATCAATGGCTTTGGCAAAAAGGTGTCACCTCTTTTGATCAGATGACCAACTTAAGCCATGGTCTGCGCGAAAAGCTTGCAGAGCTCTACGATATTCATACGATATATCAAGACATGATCCAACATAGTTGGGATGGTACGATTAAAGTAAGATATCGCTTACATGATCATCACCTCATCGAGGCAGTTCTGATACCTGTTCCTCAAGAAAAGCGATTTACTGTTTGTGTTTCATCCCAAGTGGGGTGTAGCTTGAGTTGTAAATTTTGTGCGACTGGGCAGATGAAAAGAATAAGGAATCTGACTCCAGGAGAAATCTACGATCAAGTTTATCGAGTCAATGAGATATGCAATAAAGAATATAATGCCAATCTCACCAACATCGTCTATATGGGTATGGGCGAACCCTTACTCAACTACGCTAATGTTATGATAAGCATAGATATGATCTCTGCAAAAGAAGGGCTTGGAATGTCAGCGAAGCGAATTACTCTGAGCACTGCGGGAATTGCTAAAATGATCAGAAGATTAGCCGACGATAACTCCAAAGTCAACTTGGCACTATCTCTTCATGCTGCAGATGATGTCAAGCGTAATGAGATTATGCCGATTAATGAGCAAAACGATTTAGTCTCACTCATTGACGCTATCAAATACTACTATCAGATTACCAAAAACAAGGTCAGTTTTGAGTATATCACATTCAAAGGATTTAACGACTCTAAAGAAGATGCAAGAAAGCTCACCAAGCTTTGTAAGCACTTTCCAATATTGTTCAATATCATCGAATACAACCCTATCGATGGGGTGACATACGAGAAGTCGGATCCACTAACTATAAATCAATTTGCAGCACAACTTCGTAATAGTGGAATTATGGTAACTGTACGTAAAAGTCGAGGAAAAGATATAGATGCTGCCTGTGGACAACTCGCTAATAAATAGACTATGCTATCTGCCATCAAGAGTTGGTATCGATTTCTAAATCCTAAGTTCCAATCAGTTCATCTGGATTATCGGGTTTCTGCTAAACCGAGATATGAAATGGATTCTGGTGGGCATCCAAAACTGATGGAGATTATCAATCAGCATGATGAAGGCTATGAGCATCTACTGACCCAAGTTCTTAGTCATCATGATATCTTCAGCACCTGGGAAACGTCATCAGACGGAAAAGATGTAAACATCCCTCAATGGGGTAATAGATTTTTCCCAGCATTAGATATGATGTGCCTATACACTGTTGTACATCACTACAGGCCCAAAAGAGTAATTGAGGTCGGCTCAGGAAATAGTACTAAGGTTATCAAGGCAGCCGTGCAAAATGGTGGGATAAATACAGAAATCACGTCTATAGACCCAAAACCAAGAACGGAAATAAATCATCTATCTGATCATATAGTTAGGAAAAGATTAGAAGAATATGATGTTTCTGAAGTTACTAACAATCTGAACCCTGGAGACATACTCTTTATAGATAATTCACATCACATCTTACCTAATTCAGATGCTATGGTAGTCTTTACAGAGATATTACCACATCTGCAAATAGGAGTACTAGTGCATATACACGACATCTATATCCCATACGACTACCCCCAATTCATGTGCGATCGATTCTATTCTGAACAGTATGGATTGATGATTGCGCTACTGTCTAATCCTAATAAGTATCAACCCTTACTACCTGTATATTATGTCTCTCAGCACATGTCTCACCAAGAAACCATACAAGATCTATGGACCTTACCACTAATTAAAGAAGGTGAAAAGCATGGTGGTTCTTTTTGGTTTACCATCAGTGCATAAACCTATTTTTAACCATTTAACTATCGGGAGATAATCAATCTCTGAATGTATCTATTCTGATCCTCTATCACTTCATAAAAGTAAGCACCAACTGATAGATCGGATACATCAACAGTCTGGAGTTCACCGATTATAGGTATATCTCTAACCATGATTCCTTGAGAGTTATATAGTTTAAATTGTGCTGATTGCTTCCATCTACTTTCTTTATCAATCAGTAGTTTTTCAGATACTGGATTTGGATAGATACTTATATCACTCTCAGAAATATCGAATGTAGATACAGTTTGCATAGTTCTGAATGTGAAGGTCTCGGTTATAAAGTCTGGGGAACACTCTCCAGCCACTGTAACTCGCCACTGATATAGTGTCAACTGATCAAGTCGAGTACTGATAACCAGACTATCAATATCTCTTACAGTTGTATCAATAATGGCCCCACTTCCAAGAGAATCAAATACTTCGATCCTATATGAGATAGCATCTGGAGCTTCTTGCCAACTTAATGTTGGTTCCCTATCTATATTAATTGCGCTATGTGCAGGAGAAACTAAAGTTATAAATAAATTATCGCTTTGAACCTTAATAGGAATACTTACAGTCAATACTCCTTCCTCATCTCTTACCACTACATTAATAGACGAATTTTCTTGATCGACTAAAGAGCTTATATCATCTAAGAATATCTCTATTGTTTCATCACTTCTTGAACTTACTGGTTCTCCTATGGTATTTGATTCTGAATCTTGTAATTCAACAGTAACCATGGCATCGAAATCACCACTAAGGTCTATTTCAATAAGTTGATTTTCAAAAGATTTCTCGCATATAGCAATATTATCAAGAGATACACGCAAACTACGAGCCACTTTTTCTGACACCAAACAGAGTTCCAATGTCCAAACGTCAAAACTTCCGCCATCTAAGAATACGTCATCAGTGATCTCGAGTGTCCAATCTCCTAATGAAGAAGTTCCATCAAACACATCTAATGGTTCAGAAGGTTTATAAGCTGTTCCATCTGTGAAAGGGCATGCCAATATGATCACCTCACTTTCATCATCAAAAGAGACATTGAAATTATCTTCATTTTCACAGCCATTAATTAATAGATCTACGGTAGTACCATCTGGACCTGTAAGCCTAAATTCTAAATCAGCCACCCATGAATGTGTACCTGTGACATTGAGCACATTAACATCGGCAATGATCAAATCATCGGTAATGTTAATCACCGATCTCACAATGTTAGATTCATTAAGTATGGTTTGAGGCCCATCGGTAGCGACAGATTGAGTACATGCTATATTTCCAGTAGAAAAAGAAAATACCTCTGAGAAGGGACTTTCTCCACAGTCATTCAGTGAAGACACTCTCCAATAATATGTTGAGTTTGCATCTAAGCCTTTTACTGATAAAGTATTTCCAAAAACTCCAAAACTTTCAAAAGCAATCTCATTGAAAGACCTATCTGTGGCAATCTGAACATTGCTCCTATCTCCTGTCTCCTCCCATACTAAATCCAAATCAAAATTGATATCGTCTGTCGCATTAGCAGGTGAGCGCAACGGAGGTAAACCTGGAACTGCAGCATCAAGGCTAACAGCTATCGAATTCTCAACAATGGAATACCCGTCATCCAATAAAATTGATATAGTCCCGTCAAAATCTTCGTCGAGCTGAGATATGTCGATACTAACTTCTATTGGCTGCTCTGTAGTAAGTTGATTAGAGGACAAGGTCGCCATAATATTACTCGGCACATCAGATAATTGTACTGTTGCTCCGTTCTCATAACCTGACTGTACTTGAATTATTAAGGTTGCGATTGAGTTATCACTCTTGCAAATGGATAAAGATGATGGACATACCGATGCGACATTAACGCATGAACGACCAGTCAAAGTCAATCGACCCGTATTATCGGGGTCCAACCAATCCCGTAATCTTGTAGTTGGAGTTCCACCTCCCTCCCAACTCAATTTAAGCATACCATAGTCATCAAATTGAGTATTGCCACATGCTGCCAATCCTCCAGTGAGCTGACCTATAATTTCTTTATTCGTATTATATAATGGAGAGCCTGAAGAGCCTCCCTCTGTGGTTCCCAGCTCCCAATTATTGACTCTCATGAAAACGTTATCCGCAAAAGGCTCAGATTGATCAAAATCGAAGCTGATTCTCTTCTCTTCACTGTTAGGGTGATGTATGCTTAATGTTGTATCAAATACTTCTCCCTCTACATTCCAACCTGAATAAAAAGGATTATAATCTGGATTCACATCATCATCCAATAGTAGCAAAGTAAAATCTGTTACATCAAACTCTGAGATCAATCTCGATCCCGAGTTGAAGTTTGTCCTTGTACCATTACCATTTCCTCCACTTGCAGCAGAACCAGGAGTTCTACACACAGAATTCTCATAATTCCAGTATACCACCACAGATGGAGCTTCGACCTGACCTACTTCACAGTGGAAGGCTGTCAAAAAATAAGGGGTACAATTATTACTTGTGGTATTTATTAGAGCTCCTGAGCATAAATCAGTTCCACCTATCGAATACATCCCTACACTATTTATAATATCTCTGTACTGATTTATTAGGCCCAATCCGTCATTTTCATCACAGATGACATCTATATTACACGAGCCGGATAAGATAGCGCCAAAACCAGCAAAATCATGGTTGACTGTAGACAGCTGTGCAGATAATCTACTCTTTTCATCAGAATCTATCTGGATCTCTATAATTACATAATCTCCCGGAATAATTGGTGACCACCATTGCTTATGCTCCTCGTTATCCTGTGAAGTCAACGGTCCTATGACATGGCTTTGTTCTGCATCTGATAAAAACATTACTGCCGAAGGAGGAAGATAAAAATTGCTGAAACCAAGGTTAATCGAAAAAGCTTCTGGGCTTTGGATCCTCATACGCCAGACCTCTCTATCGCCTGGAACACTCTCCCATGTACCTCTTTTTTGAGTTGATAGTTTAGTACTTATGGACTTAGCAAACTTGAGTGGTCTCGGTTCATCTGGCAGACTCCTCACTGTAGCTTGTAACTTCTTATTATCCTGTGGAGCTAACACCTCTACATCAACAGACTCTATAGAACTTAGTCCATCTGACAACCATAGTTGTTGTCCATTAAGATGATTAGTCAAGAGCAAAACTACAAACAACAAGAAGGAACGCAATTGCATGATATTTTTTTGATATTAGAAATTTACACGATTATCTACTGTTGTACGAGCCAATATTGAGAGGAATTAATAAATAACACTAATATTTTCACTCACCTCTTATAACAATGATCCGGCCGATAATGTACCCTTGTAAACATAAACTCCAGGAGAAACCAACTGATTCTGATATGTTCCATTACAGAGTTCACTGCTACTATTAGCAGCTGTTTAAGAGATTCCATAAACCTGATTCCCCCATCGATCATAAATGCTTAGCTCATCAATAGTTACCATAGAACGTCTATCTATGAAGACCCCAAAACTGTTATTGGACCCTGTAGCACAAGGATAAATAGCAAAAGGAATATAGTAATTTGGGAATTAACCACAAATTACATCTATGTGGCACTCAGTATCTTAACAATCCACCAATCCATCCAAATCATTATCTATTCCATCTGAACAAAAACCTACTTCAACAGCGCATGTGATACCACTTACTAAATCAACAGGATTGTTATCATATGGTGTTATGCATCCTGTGCTAACATTTCTCATGAAAATCTGATACTCATCAGGTTGGAGATTAATTAATTGATCGAGTTCCAAATAAGTTAAGCCACTTTTCAATACTTACCTGATACTCTCCAGAAGACGCTATTACGGGAGATAGGCTAACATCTGACAAATCAGGGCATTCTATAGGATCTCTGAGTCCAATCTCCATTATGATCGCAAGGCAATCTAAATCTTGACAATCTATGAGACCATCATCATCATTATCTATCCCATCAGCACATAGTACGTCATCGTTTTCTCTGCATTGCTCCTGTTCCAGTCTGACGAAGGTAATAGACATGCATTCACTGATATTATTCTTTTGCAAGAATATCTCATAATCACCAGCAGGTAAGTCAGTGAAAATGCTATCCTCCTGAAAAGTCACACCATCTGAACTATAAGATGCATCTCCAGTAATTCCATTGATCCTAATTAGTGATGGACGTCCATCGCAACCACCTGAAGCATTAATATTTATAGAAGGATTCTCAGGAGCACATGATGATGTATCATCACAATCAATTAATCCATCTTCATCATTATCTATCCCATCCGTACATAGATCTGCACTGTTCTCTTCTAGGAAAAACAGTTAGTTTTTGTACCATCAGCACGCAGGTTGAATGCGGTATCCCGAGGGACATCTGCAATGACGTCGTTTGGAGCAAATTTTTGGACGATGTCCCTTACGGGAAGCAATACTTGTATCTCTAGCGTGATAAAATCTGCTATAAAACAAGTACTTGGGCTAGTCATATCATCAAAGTTCAAGATAAAGCATAATACAACTGTACTTACCCATGTGCCCATTGTATCCATAAGTGCTCGTTGCAAGTTTGTCCAAAATCCTGCTCTGATCGTACCTAAAATTTCTTCATAGCGTAATGGGAATTGTAAACTATCCACTTTATTACTATTCCTGTCTACATCATTGAGATCATAGATTACATCATCCAACAGAAGGGAGGATTGGGCTGGTAAAAAGCACGCTTTAGAATAATCATAGAAAATAAAGATGTTGGAGTTGCCAAGATACCATTCTTCAGAGCCCCCATTAGACATCTGTAGATCATAAAAGCAGTTTTAGAAGTGGTATCAACCTGAGTTAGCGCCAAACGCAGTCTATAGCTCTCTTGAGCTATAGAACCAACATGTAGAAAAATAAAGAGTAAGGTGGCTAAAGACCTAACCTATGTACATATGCTATTTCCTCCTTTTGAAAACCACATTTGTCAGATAAATATTATCGCTAACCCGATGATAGAAATAAAGAAAAAACAAATTAGAAATAACCAGTAGTATCAACTTCGATCGGATCCAACTCCTTATCTAACATATCTCCGAATTCATCATCGTCAAAAACTTCCAAGTCTATTTGTTCTTGGAGGCGCTCCTTTTGTTCTTTTTCAGGTTCTCTCTGTTTATAGCGAGAACAGTCAATTATGTCAGCTACTTCCGCCGGTGGTTTAGGAAACTTAGCCATTACGTCAAAATCAATTTCCTCTGATGCTTCAACTTTTTGCATATATTTTTGATAAATCGGCCGAGCCGTAACGAATCCTTGACCATCATCAAGTGTATAGAATCTTACCCATTTTTCATCACCACCAACCCAAATTCCTGTTACTAAATTAGGTGTCACACCCATGAACCAACCATCAGCATAATCATTGGTTGTACCGGTCTTTCCTCCATTCGGACTCTTAAGTCCTAATCCAAATCCCCCACCAGTATTATTCTTCAACATATCCACCATTACCGCATTATACGTCGGATTCAAGGCTCTACGTTGAAATGTCGAACTGCGATAAATGACCTTTCCGTTTTTATCTTCTATTCGATCCACAAAGACTGGTTCAGTATATATGCCATTATTAGCAAAGGTGGTATATCCTCCTGCCATTTGTAGTAATGACAAATCGACACTCCCTAATGCAATAGAAGGAACTCTCGGCACCATAAGTCTTCCCCCTGAAAGTCGCTCATTTTTATCTATTCCTACATTATCAAGGAGATCCCGAACTAATTCGATAGTCCCCATCTCTTTGACGATTCTGATAGTAATAGAATTCTTAGAATATAGAAGGCCTTGATAGAGGTTATAGCTATTCTCAGTATACAAACCATTTGCGTTAGATGGGGACCATTCTGCATCTACCATAAATCCGTCATCTCCTGGCGCTATAGTATACTGTATATCACTAAATTCTTGGCATGGAGGAATCCCTTGCACCCCAATAGCTGTAGCATAAACAAAGGGCTTTATCGTTGAGCCAACCTGACGTCGCATGGTAACATGGTCAAACTTAAAATATCTATGATCTGCTCCACCAACCCAAGCCTTGATATGACCATTACTTGGATCTACTGAAAGTAAGCCACCCTGCATTTGACGCAGATGATACATCAAACTATCCATACGTGTCATCTCTTTCATCTCATATCCCTCATCATTATATGCAAAGACTTTAGCCTCGACGGTCTCATCCATCGCCTCTTTAAGTCCTTTTTGGAAGGCTGCCCATTGAGCTCTGCTAGCATCAGATGTAGCTACTTTACGATAAGAATCTCTTACGTCCTTGGGAATCTCGTTGAGATAGGTTATATCATTCATAAGCCTCCTAATTGTAGGCTCCTTGATTGTTAGATCAAACTCTTCTTGAGCTCTATTTTCTATCTGGGAGAAATACTTTTTATAGAGAAACTTGTATAAATCGGTATCGCGAATCCTTCTATCAATAGACCTCAATATGAGTTCTTGTTGGTTTTCATCTGCTTCAAATGTCAATGGGTTCTTGCGATCCCAAACTCTCCAATACCGTTTTTGTAATGTGGATAAATGCTCTCTCAGTGCTTCTTCTGCAAGCTTTTGATATCGAACATCAATAGTTGTATAAATCTTCAATCCATCACGATAGATATCATAGGATCCACCTTCAGGTTTGTGATATTCTTCTTTGATCAATAGGGACCTAATCCACTTAGTCAGTTCACTTCTAAAATAAGGTGCAATACCTTCACTCTGACTGGCTCTTTTAAATTGAGACATATCTATAGGCTCAGCTATTAAGCTGTCCACTTCAACTTTAGAAATGAGGCCTCTTGAAGACATCATACTCATCACTACATCCCGCCGACCTTTAGTCCTCTCTGAAAACCTAACAGGATTAAATCTTGCTGGATTTTTCAACATTCCGACCAATGTGGCCGCCTCATGAATAGCAAGATCACGTTGATCTTTTCCAAAGTATATTTCGGCTGCACTCTTAATCCCGTGTGCGCCATTGATAAACTCAAACTTATTGAGATACATAGCCACGATCTCCTCTTTGGTGTAGCTCTTTTCAAGTTTAACTGCTATAATCCATTCTTTGAATTTGATCGTAGCAAGAGCTATGGCGCGAGATGCTTTTGATTTACCGCGTAATGACTCTCTGCTAAATAATAGTTTAGCTAATTGCTGGGATATGGTACTCCCCCCTCCTGAGCTACTTTGACCTAAGAGGACACTCTTAACTGCTACCCTCATCAAAGCTCTGAAATCTATACCTGCATGATCAAAATATCTCGAATCCTCTACACTGAATAAAGCACTTCTAACATGCGGGGATAGTTCATTATAATTGATAAACTGACGATTTTCGATGTAGTACTTGCCAAACTCCTCTCCATTAATATCATAGATGGAACATGCCAAGTCATACTTTGGATTCTCTAAATCCTCAAAATCTGGAAGATCTCCGAATGCTACTACCATTATGATGATAATAGCTACCAAGACGCCTAATATAGCTCCACCCCATAAGATCCTTGAAATCCACTTTAAATAAGATTTCCGCTTATCGCTCCACCATGATCGACTTAGATAGTCTGTTATCCTTGACATATATATACTTATCAACAACAAATATCTAATATAATTAGAAGGTTAAGGAGAATAATCTATCTGTTCTTCAATCCTTAAAAGGGATCATCAAATTCTTCAGTAACAGAAAGACTATCTGCGCTAGGAATAATAAGAGATGCATACTTAGAGCAATCAAGCTCTATATCCAAATCTGATGGATAACTAAATACAGCATCAGTAACGAAACCTATTTCTTCATCTTCCTCTATGCGCTTCATATAATTCAAATAATATGGTCGAGCCATATAAGATCCTTGCCCATAACTAAAGTCTGTAAATCTGATCCAAGGATACTCTCCTCCTACCCAAGTTCCAATGACCAGATTTGGCGTAATCCCCATAAACCAAGCATCTACATGATCATTTGTAGTACCAGTCTTTCCCCCCAAATCAGTCTTTAGCTTCCATGAAACAGCACTTGCAGCGTACTTGAGCATCTCCACCATAACGAAATTATAGTCCTCAGGAATAGATCTACTCGAACTGATTTGGCTTGAGTAGATTTCAATTCCATTACGATCCTCTATACGCTCAATGAATACAGGTTCAACACTGATCCCATTATTAGCAAACGTACTGTAGGCCGCCGTCATCTCGAGTACAGATACATTAGGTGTCCCCAATATTATTGAAGGGTAACGAGGAATTTTACCCCCATCAATACCCATGTTTTCTGCTAGCTGAATAATCCCGTCCACAGAGCCCAGCTCTCGAACCAACCACGTTGATACTGAGTTTAGGGACCTCCTAAGCCCATCTTTTAGAGTTACTCTTTCCCCAGAAAATGTATCACGAGAATTCTTAGGAGACCAACTCTTAGAAAGCTTAAAGTTTGGATCATCAGCCGAGATAGTATATTGGATATCCTCCACGGGGTAACATGGCGAATAACCATTCATTATAGCGGTTGTATACAGAAACGGTTTGAAGGTGGAGCCCGCTTGGCGATTGGAATTCACATGATCATACTTCCAATAGTGATAGTCAATCCCTCCAACCCAAGACTTCACAAAACCAGTTGTAGGATCCATAGCAACACTACCTAACTGTAAATGATTGAGCATATATTTAATGCTGTCCAACGGAGTCATGATTTTCTCAATTGGTCCTCTATGGCTAAATACGGTCATTCGAACCTCAGTATTAAATGATTTCTTGGCTGCCTCTCCTAAATTACCCCAAGCATTTTTAAGCTTTAGCCAATAATCAGAACCCATTATTTTCTTATACACATCTCTTTGCTTTTTACTTATCGACTTTCTACTTAATAATTCATCGAAATATCTACTGTTAGATTCTGCTCTGACCATCCTAATGATATCTGCATTCCACAATCTAATTCCCTCAATATTCTGGCTTATCTCTTTAGTAATGTTACTCAGAAAATTCTTACGGAGTCCAGCATATCTTTCTGAAGATTCAACTTGTCTATTGAGTATACTTTTCCTTAAGGATATATTTTCATGTCCTTCCTCGGTATACTCCCATAAGTCCTGACCAGACCAAGAATTCTCAAACTGTCTTTGCAGAGCTGTCATATGCACCTTAGCAGCATCCTCGGCATGAGCCTGATATCGGCTGTCTATAGTTGTATATATACGTAAACCATCTTGATCCAGATCGTATGCCTCTACTCCTGGCTTATTTATATTCTCATTGACAATTAAGTTTTTAATATACTTTTTCAATTCAGACATGAAGTGTGGAGCCAAGCCATTAAAAACTTCTTTTCGTCTGAAATTACTTAAATCCAATTCTTCAGCTCGAGCTGAGGCATATTGATCTTCAGAAATATATCCTCTCTTTCTCATAAGGGCCAAGACTGTCCCTCTACGATTAGTTGCTCGTTCAGGAGCACGCACTGGATTATAGTAATAAGGATTCTTGAACATCCCCACGAACATTGCCGCCTCAGTAATACTCAGATCTTTTTGGTCTTTCCCAAAATATACCTGGGATGCTGCTGCAACCCCATTAGCACTATAGTAGAAGTCAAACTTATTGAAGAACATCGCTAATATTTCTTCCTTAGTATAGCGCCGTTCAAACTCCACAGCAATGACCCACTCCTTCATCTTTTGCCAGACACGCCTGAATGGATTGGAACTCTTAACTGGAGTGAAGAACTGTTTAGCCAACTGTTGAGTAATCGTACTTGCTCCACCCCTACTGCCTAATAGTATAGCTGCTCGCATGAAAGAGTAGCCATCAATTCCACTATGTCTGAAATAACGATGATCTTCTGTAGCAATGAGTGCGTCGATTAGATACGGTGATAAATCTTCATATTGAATCCACTCACGATTCTTTCTAAAATATCTATCAATTTCTGCCCCATCGCTACTGTAGACAAGAGTGGCTTGTTCAAAAGTTGGATTCTCAAGCTCATCTGTATTAGGCATTTTAGTCTTAGCTACATACATAAATAATGCAGCAACCACAATGAAGAAGGATATTACTAATCCCCATACGGTGGCGATAATATACTTAAGGGGAATGTTATAAAAAGTATTCTGCTCCATCGTAATAGGAACCAGCTATTATTGAATATTATTATTTGAGTCGATTGATTAAATAATCCAAACTCTGTTGAATTTCGATTGGAGTAATCTCGATGTCAAATACGCCTGAACCTATATATTCTATTAATGAGAATAATAATTTGCCTCCTTTATTCTTTTTATCACTGGTAAGTAGAGTAATTATTTCTTCCGATCGAGATAATAATCCTAAATCCAAGTCATGGTAAATTGATAACAAAGTACTCGTAATTTCATTCAATTCACTCTGAGACAAATCAAGTTTCATGCTGGACAAATAAGACTCACAAATCATCCCTAGTCCAATGGCCTCTCCATGTAGCAAAGGATGCTTAGTGCTAAAAGATAGAGTCTCCACTGCATGCCCTATAGTATGACCAAAATTCAGAATCTTTCTCAAACCTTTTTCTGTAGGATCCTCCTCGACGACATTCTTTTTAACTGAGATGGATTCGTATATGTCATTATACGAGATTGCCTCGGACCAATTCAATTTTTTGAGCTGATCCCAAATTTCCTTGTCTCTAATTAAGGCATGCTTGAGCATCTCAGCATAACCACTACGCAGTTCTTCTTTTGGTAAAGTTCGCAAGAACTTGGAGTCAACTATGACTTGATTAGGATTCTTAAATAAGCCTATAAAATTCTTCAATCCTTTGAAGTCAACTGCCAGTTTACCTCCGATAGAGGCATCCACTTGAGATAACAATGAAGTAGGAATCTGAACAAAATCTATACCTCTCATATAACAAGAAGCTACAAAACCACCCAAATCTCCGATAACACCGCCGCCTAAATTAACCACTAGTCCATGCCTATCGACAAATTGCTTACTCATTGATTCCCAAATCATCTCGCAAGTAGCCATATTCTTATAAATCTCTCCACTTTGGATTTCAATGACACTCAGTGGACAAGATGCCGATATATTGATACGATCTAAGCAATTTGAACGGGTATTCTCATCAACTATAACAGTTATAGAAGAGTAATCCTTGTCCTTGAGATACTGATTAATGGCGTCATTGGCATCTCCTAAAACGACGGAGTATTGATCTAATTTTATCTCCTTCATATCATATCACATCACCGATACTATCCAAAATTGATCTGTATCGTTTCATTTTTATTGAGATTGAGTAATTCATGAGCATTGCCCATATTAATTGCGATTTCTAAAAGCCCAGTTGTATTGAAGAAAGCACATACATCTCCTATCATACAATCGCTATAATCTGAAGCCAATGCTGTAATCGGATCATTGCTCTTATAATATATTGTATAAAATCTATCTGCTCTTATATCCTCAAATGTCTTCAAGTCAAGATTTACAATGACGTTACCGAATTGATCAATGTGCACTATTGTAGCTCGGATTTGATGAGAAGTAATTACAGGCTGCAGACTGATCTTTCTATCAAAATCTACAGACTCAAAACAAAAGTCGCTTGGCTGTTCATGAATCCCTAAGTTCTTAATCGCACTACCCACGGCGTCGTACTGATTGAATGTGGTAATATTCTCTGCTAATAGGTATACAGAATCTGCGGAAACTTCTGGAAATATGAGGGAAAACAGTCCATTGTTAGGCCCAATGAAATAGTGATTATTATGGTCAATAAGTATCAATTCACTTTTTTGATCATAGAACGAATTGACTGCCGCTAAATGGATCGTTTTATCAGGGAAATGAGCATATGTACTTCTGAGATAGAAAGATGCCTCCATAATATCATGACGTTTAATGTCATGACTTATATCAATAATAGTAACAGTTGGTTCATATCTGAATATGGCCGCCTTAAGGAGAGCAACATAATAATCTGTTGTACCAAAATCAGAAATGAGAGTTATTAAGCTCATCGAACTACTGAATTTAGACCAAAGAAAAACAAATTTGGCGTGGAATTTAAACTGATATTTTCATTCATTGAGATAGAATTCAAATTTATCGAGTATTCCGAGTTAAACAGTACTATATTGAGCTTGAGAGTAACTAATGTCTCAAATTCAGATTATAATTGTTGGCATATAAATAACTGAACTATAGAAAAAAGAACGACGAGCAGCGCTAAGAAATCCCTCAGTCAAATTACGCTGTCAATACAAGGACTTGATCCGTTAGAATTATACGGGTCAAAAAATTCTAAACTAAACTTAGTTAAGAATGCATATCCAGATGTTCAAATTGTTACTCGAGGAGAACAAATCAAAATAACTGGAGAGAAAAAATCTACACAGAAGGTCAAAGAGAATTTTGAGACAATCATAAGAATTGTTAAAGCGAATGAAGAAATATCTGAAAATGTGGTGAAAGACATCATTTCAGATTTCAATCCAAATAATCACATACACGATAATAAAAGCTCAAAAAATATTATCGTACATGGTAATGGCGGCAAAAAAATTAAGGCCAGAACTCGTAATCAAAAAATGATGGTTGACCTATCGGAAGACCATGATATTTTGTTTGCCATAGGACCAGCAGGAACAGGTAAAACATATACTGCTGTGGCCATAGCTGTCAGAGCATTAAAAAACAGGATTGTCAAAAAAATCATCCTTACTCGCCCAGCAGTAGAGGCAGGAGAGAGCTTGGGATTCCTACCTGGAGATCTTAAAGATAAAGTCGATCCTTACCTGCGCCCACTGTATGATGCATTAGAGGATATGATACCAGGCGAAAAGTTGCAACAATTCATGGCAAATCGAACGATTGAAGTCGCCCCATTAGCCTTCATGAGAGGTAGGACTCTGGATCATGCATTCATCATACTTGATGAAGCACAGAATACAACTAGTATGCAGCTAAAAATGTTTTTGACCAGATTAGGACCTAATGCAAAATGCATCATCACGGGAGATCTATCTCAAATAGATCTCCCTCGAAAGATGAAGTCTGGCCTAATTGAAGGGCTCGATATTCTGGGTTACATAGAAGGGATTGCAAAAGTTTATTTGACAGCAGATGATGTCGTACGTCATCGCTTAGTCCAAGCGATAATTAAAGCTTACGATAAGAATAAAAGCATTCAAAAACAGGTACCTTTAAGTCAGACAAATAATACTATTCAAGATGGCAACAGCCAAAGTACACTATCAAGGGAACCTTAGAACTCAGGCTATACATATAAAGTCTGATACGCAGTTGATTACTGACGCCCCAACCGATAATAATGGTAAGGGAGAGGCTTTTTCACCAACAGATCTAGTTGCTACAGCATTAGCTAGCTGTATGATTACTATCATAGGTATAAAAGCACGTAATAAGGGAATTAATATAGATGGAATTGATTCGGAAATCACTAAAGTGATGTCTCCAAACCCAAGAAGGATATCTGAAATCATCATTAGTCTAAAAATACCAAATAGCGATATCAGCAGTGAAGATCAAAAGCTATTGGAAAAGGTTGCATTAACATGCCCAGTAGCTTTGTCATTACATCCAGATGTAAAACAAACGATAACCTTTAATTGGTAAGATAAGTTGAATATGAGTGTCATCAGAGTCTCACATCCTACTGGGATCATAAATGGAAAAATCAAACTCGATGGTTCTAAAAGTATCAGTAATAGGGCATTAATTATCAGGGCACTCTCTGGTAAAAAATTTGACATCAAGAAACTCTCTAAAAGTGATGATTCACAAGTGCTCCAGAAGTTGTTGGATGCAAAGGATATCAAAGAATATGACGTTCATCACGCAGGCACATCATTTAGATTCCTTACAGCATATTTAGCCATAAATAAAGGAAAGCAAATATTGACTGGTTCAAGTAGGATGAAACAAAGACCCATCGGACCATTGGTGGATGCGCTTCGTCAGCTTGGCTGTCAAATCCAATATTTAGAAAAAGAAGGTTGCCCACCACTAAAAATAGGAAAGCCAAAAGGATTAAGTGATGCTTACAAAGTGAGCGTAGATGCAGGAATCAGTAGTCAATACATCAGTGCTCTATTACTTATAGCCCCAACTTTACCAAAAGGGATGAAACTCAATCTAAAAGGGGATTTAGTGTCAGAATCATATCTCAATATGACTCTTAAAACCTTAGTAGAATTTGGAATATCATATGATAAAAAAGGGCAAGTAATTACAATCCCTCCTCAAAAGTACAAGGCAAAAGAATTTACCATTGAGGCTGACTGGTCTGCGAGCTCATATTATTACTCAATGGTAGCGTTGGCTAAAAAAGGTATAGTCACCTTAAAAGGATTGTTCGAAGATAGTGTTCAAGGTGATGCTGCTATGATTGGTATCGGCCGTATGTTAGGGATTAACTCTGAATGGGATGATGGTAAAGTCACGCTCACAAAAGGGGAACATAGTGCTATATCCTTGGATTACGACTTCATTAATCAACCAGACCTGGCTCAAACTATTGCTGTTATCTGCGCTGCGAACGGAATCCAAGGTCAATTTACAGGATTAAAAACCCTTAGAATAAAAGAAACCGATAGGATTGCAGCATTAGATCAAGAATTGTATAAAGTTCAAAGCTCATTTAAGCTAAAGGGCAAGAAACATAATGCCGAGTTTTATGGGATCGGTTCAAAAATCTCTTTTACAGATAAGATTGTAAGATTCGAAACCTACAAAGATCATCGGATGGCTATGGCATTTGCCCCCTTAGCTCTGCGACATACTATAGAAATTGCTAAACCAGAAGTAGTTAGCAAATCTTACCCTCTATTTTGGGAAGACCTCAAATCGTTAGGATTTGTGATTGAACCAGTTGCTTCATAATAATCTAGACTTAATATTTTGATTTCTACTCGCTGATTTTTTTTGCGAGCCTCCATGTCATACATATCATTAGCTACGATAGGCTTACGCTTACCATAACCTCGGTACTTCAATCTCTTGGGTGAGATTCCTTTCCTACTCAGATATAAAGCAACCTGTTTTGCCCGATTCGTTGACAGTTTATCACAATCTCTTGGACTTGGGATGGTATTCGTATGACCGCCAATCTCTACGAGAATGTTTCTATTTTCTTTTAAGAAATCATAAACCTCATCAAGTACTTCATCTGATTCTGGCTCTATTGTTGATGAATTGGCTGCAAAATAGAGATTCTCTATTCTGATCGTTTGTCCTTTTTTTACCGTATTGGGATCAAGCTTCTGAAGTAATTTATTCTTCATTGGAGCATTATTTATCGCTACAGTTTCTGTTACTTGAGGTTCAGTAGCAGTGGTTGTTTCTTGAGTGAACTGTAGCTCAACAATAGTATCAACTTTCTTTGCAGGTAAATCCTTTTTTTCAACAGCTAATGGATTATCTCCTGGGCAAGGCACCTGCTTAAAAACTGAAGCATTATCCACGAGCAAATGTCCATTGTAAGGAATCAATACAGGAACCTCATAAAATGCCTCCAAGGTAATGTAATTCAAATTTCTACCTGGTGCTATCTCAAATTGGAAGGTTTCCCAATCATTATTATCAACTACTTGAGACTCACCTATTAATTCTTGTCGTCCACATACTCCAGTTCCTCCCCATATCCTTAGGACAGTTGGCTCAGTGTAGTTTTCTACTCTATCAGTAACTCTGGACTTACTTACATAATAAGGAGAGCGAGCTAAATCAACAGAAAATTCATAACATTTTCCTTCCTGTATCGGAGTTTCTATGCGCTGAGATACAGACTCCCACGAATCATTATCCCTGACCACCATTCCTAAATATGTTCTTCCTTCTGACGGATTTAAATTGACCTCCCAAGCATTTATAGGATGCAGATCGGCAGGACTTTCACTTGGGAATTGCAGATCTCCACAATCATACCAACCACGTATGCCAATGTTTTGCAATGGGTCACCTTTATGCGGCAACCCTTCAAAGGAAGGATTCTTAAGCTCAATGATATCATCATACTGGGCTAATAGGCCCGAAAATCCTGGAAAAACTAAAAATAGAATGAATAACTCTCTCATTACCATGGTACTCTCTAACCAAAATAATTGAATTCGTTAAGAAATACCATGATCAGAACGTCAAAAACTCTTTGACCACTCTTAATAAAAGCATAATTTATTCACCTACAGGCGCTAATTCTACTTTTAGACCATCTATTTCTTCGGTTATTTTTATTTGGCAGCCTAAGCGACTGTTGTCTTCGACGAAAAAAGCTTGATCTAACATGTCTTCTTCATCACCAGAAGGATCGGACAACTCATGGTCTGTATGCACATACATATGACATGAAGCACAAAGTGCCATCCCACCACATGTTCCCTCAACGGGCAGTTCATAAGAGCGACATATCTCCATGAGATTAAAGTTCATGTCAGTAGGAGCCTCCAACTGATGCTCCTCTTCCTCTCTATCTATTACTGTTATGTTCACTGTATCTTTCAATTCAGTATTCTTTGTAATCCCTTAAGCCTTTACAGTCTCTTCAAATCCGTTCACACCTGCCACAGTTGTATACTTGAAACTAAGTTTTGCATCAGGGTATATATATTTGAAAGCTGATTGAACCATTAAAGTTCCTTCATGAAATCCGCACAGAATCAGTTTGAGCTTACCCTCATACGTATTAATATCTCCGATGGCATATATACCTGGCACATTAGTACTATAGTCCTTAGTGTCTACTTCTATCGCATTCTTATTGATGTTTAGCCCCCATTCTGCTATCGGACCTAACTTAGGTGTAAGTCCAAACAGTGGAATAAAATTATCTACCGGCTTAATAAATTCTCCTTCTGCCTTAGATTTAATCACAACCTCTTTTAAAACACCATTTCCTTTGACACCAATAGCTTGTGCTTCAGTTATGAGATTTACTTTATTTGACTTGGCTAATTCCATCACCTTATCAACAGAGTCTAAAGCCCCTCTGAATGAAGTTCTCCTATGAATCAGTATAACCTCCTTAGCTATGTTAGATAATTCTATAGTCCAATCTAAGGCACTATCTCCTCCTCCAGCGATAAGCAAGTTTTTATCTCTAAACTTTTCTGGATCCTTAACCATATAGTCTACCCCCTTGTCTTCGAATTGCTCGATATCCGGAATAGGTGGTTTACGTGGCTCAAAGCATCCTAAGCCTGCTGCTATGGCTATAACTGGAGTTTGTATTTTAGTCCCTCTATTGGTCGTGAGTTGATACATTTTCTCTCCAACCTGCTCTATGCTTTCTGCTCGCTCTCCTAATGTGAATCCAGGCTTGAATGGTTCGATTTGCTCCATCAGGTTATCTACCAACTCTCCAGCCAATACACTCGGATATCCTGGTATATCATAAATAGGCTTCTTAGGATATATCTCTGATAACTGCCCACCTGGCATAGGCAATGCATCCACTAAGTGGCATTTGAGTTTTAGTAATCCAGCTTCGAATACTGTAAACAATCCAACTGGACCTGCTCCAATAATTAAAATATCTGTTTGTATCATGGCGCAAAAATATTTCTTTTAAAAACTAATTGACTTTATTAATTGACTCTATTCTCCTAAGTAGTTGGTGATCCTTGTATTACAGGTGAATTTCACACTCGGTTTTATCCGAATTGGCCCACCTTCCTGAACGACCTTGCCCTTTCAGCGTACAGTGTGTACATCCTACAGAATCAAAACCTTTTAGTTTCGGAGGGTGGGGAGGAATCTCCTTATCAGCAAGAAACATATCGAACTGCATAGCACTGGTATCAATGTTTGGGTGGATCTTAATGATATCCTCTCTTCGCTAGAAGATATTGAGGTTCTCTCTAAAAGGTGTTTGATTCATTAATAAACCAGAAACCCATATTTCTTATTTGCCTTTTAGGGTTCAAAATGTTTGACTTTGTTGATATGACGGTATTTATCTGTATCAGACTTCCACAGTTTAACCTCTCTTGCCATAGTATTATCTTCAACTGAGGGTAATATATGTACTATGTTGAGCCCCAACCTTTCAGTGAGAGTTTGTTTATATCCGATCGCTTTCGTAAAACAAAAGCTGGTGTCTATTAAGTATATCGGATGCCCTGGGGCCGCTTTACTTACCATGCCTATCAATATACCTGATGTAGTCCCAAAAGATGACGTCACTAAGATATCGTCATGATCAAAGTCTTGAAAAACCTTCTTAAGCCTTTGGATTGGATTAAGCTTCTGGTAGACTTTATTTAGCTCTTCTAATTCTATATCTGTTATCTCCGCTATCATATTTCAATCAATGTTTTAGTAAGCTTATTCAACTCTTTTACCTTATACTCGAAATTTCCTTTCAATTGATCTCTGAATATTTTGAGATGCTCTAATAAATCATTCGTCTCAGAAGGAAAGACATCTTCTAATAATTGTCTGAATCTTTTAGAAAAGGTTGGTGACTTGCCATTAGTTGAAATAGCAATTTTCAGATCTCCTCTGGTTACAATAGAGCCCATGTAGAAGTCACAGAGATTTGGGGTATCAGCGACATTAATGATTTTCCCTCGTTCATTAGCAGCCTTATATACCTGCATATTGACATCATTGAAATTAGTAGTGGCCATGACTAAGTCTGCGTCTTCAATATCTTCAGGCTCAAATGCCTTAGTTCGAATTGTGATCGAATAAGGGTACTGTTCGATTAATTCAGATACCTCCTCACTAAACCATGTAGCTAATACTATAATACTGGCGTTAGGACTGCTCTCCAAAATGAAATGCAATTTTTCTAAGCCGACTTCGCCAACTCCGACGATAAGCATCTTTAACTTATCGAGTCTAAAGAATACCGGATATAATTGATTCTAACCTATAACCATTCTGACATAGCATATGAATGGATAAAATCTTGATGCAAAGCCACTACAACGCCAACTATTATAATTCCTGGACCGGTAATTTTAAGGCCTTCCCTGAACTCAAATACAGTTCCTGGATGAACTTTTTCTTCCTCTTTAGATCCATTTTCGATGATCATCATCGGTACATAACCCCTGCCTGACTCCATTAGTAACTGAGCAATCTGCTGAAGTTTACGAATGGCCATTAGGATCACCAATGTAGCATCAGTACTTACCGCTTTTTTTACATCTGACGAGAGCTGATGATTCTTAGTTGTTCCAGTCAGCACCCAAAAACTCTCTGAAATATTACGAAGAGTTAGAGGCACTCCCTGCAATCCAGCTAAGGAAGTCACACTTGATATCCCAGGAATGACTTCAACATTTACATTTCTTCCCTCTAAGAATAATTGCTCTTCATGACCCCGGCCAAAAAATAAATGGATCTCCCCCTTTAAGTCTTACCACATTTTGATATTGCAATGCCTTTTGATAAATCAGCGCATTAATATCGGCTTGTTTCAAACTATGCGTTTCACATCTTTTACCAACGTATATTAGCTCGGCATGATCCGGTGCCTCTTCTAATAATTCCAATGATGACAGCGCATCGTACAGGACGACATTTGCCTTTTGGATAGCTTTCAATACTTTCACGCTGATAAGTTCTGAATCTCCTGGACCAGCACTAACTAAACTTACTAATGATTCTACCATATTCTAAGCTTTATAATAACTTTCGACTATTTCTTTATCTGCTCCATCATTAGCTTGCTGACTGTTACGATAGTCAATGATCAAATTCAAGAAGTGCTCCGCATCAATCAGTTGTTGTTCTGCAAATACTTGAGTGAGCTCTTGTTTATTGATAGCCAACGCCTTCTCCTTATAATTATAATCTAGTGAAATCTTGCCAAGATCAACAATTTCTTTTTGAAAGTCAGATATAATTTTTCTGTGAGTATTACATGCAATATCCTCAGAGAGAAGTATAGCTTTAGCTCCAACAACATAGGTGGCATAGGTATAATAAATTCCATCTGCATAATGCCCAGCAGCTACAGATTCTTTGGCGCTTACCAGTTTTTCTTTAGCATCATTTATAATAGTTCCAACCATATCCAGAATCGCTCCAGCACATTCACCAATACCAATGGCTTGTTGATATAGATGGTCTTGACCCCAATCCATTAGATCGGTGTCTGTCAAGTCTTCAACAATAGCAAGAGGTTTAAGTAGGTTATAAAAGAATTTTTTGCCACCTACTCTCTCATAATAATGATTGAAACACTCTCCTTCCAATCCTTGCTCTAAGAAGTGGTCTAAGATATACCTAACACTGTCTGGAGTTCGCTTTGCAGGAATCTTGATTACTTTGTCGGCAATGTAAGGTTTACCTGACGGATCAACCCCTCCCCCTATTACAATCTGCATTGCAGGAATTACTTTGTCTTTCTTTTTAATCGAACTACCGTGAAATCCAATGTTTCCAATCATATGCTGCCCACATGCATTCATGCAACCGCTAATCTTAATCTTGATATGCTTATCTGCAATTAGTTCAGGGTATTCATCAGTAGGCATACTTTCCAGCACTCCGGATAATCCAGTACTGTTCGTTACTCCCAGATTACAAGTATCCGTTCCTGAACATGCCGTTATATCCGCTACAGAATCATAACCTGGTTCTGCAAAGCCATAACGGTTTAAAACAGTAACCAAGTGATCTTCATGGACATACTTAAGTAGGATGTTCTGATTGATGGTCAGCCTGATATCATCTGCCGCATATTTCTTAACGATCCCAGCTAAATATCTCGCCTTCTCACTGGATAGGTCTCCTAAGAAAACTTTAATAAATATTCCAAAATATCCTTTCTGCCTTTGTTCGAAAGTATTAGTGGCTAACCATAAATCATACTTGTACTGATTTTTGGGAACCGTGACATTAGGCTCAAAATGTTCTACAGTTTGAGCGGGATCAGGTAATTCTTTAACTGGATAGCTTTGGGTCTTAATTGCTAATCGTTCTGTCTCCACTAATTGCTTAAACTTTTCAACTCCAATCTTCTTGATCAAAAATTTAAGACGAGCCTTGTGTCTTTTTTCTCGCTCTCCATGACGATCAAAAACTCTGAGGGCAGCCTCCATAAATGGAATTACGTATTCTCCAGGTAAAAACTCAAAAGCCGTTTGAGCAAATAAGGCTTGCGCCCCCTAATCCACCACCAACTACTACCTTAAACCCTTCTACCCCATCGACTGCGACTGGGATGAATCCAAAGTCATGCATAAAAGTCAGGGCATTGTCATGAATACTACTAGAGAATGCAGGCTTGATTTTACGGCCCATCTCTTGGCATATAGGGTTCCGGATAAAATAATGGGCGGTAACGTGAGCATATGGTGACACATCAAAAGGCTCATTTGTATCAATCCCCGCTTCAGCTGAGGCAGTTACGTTTCTAACCGTATTACCACATGCTTCACGAGCGGTTATACTTTTCTCAGCAAGTGCAGTCCAAACTGCAGGAGAATCATCAAGCTTAACATAGTGTAGTTGTATGTCCTGTCGGGTAGTAATATGCAGATTACCCGTTGCATATTTATCAGATACATCAGCGATACGCACTAACTGTTCGGCAGTTAGACTTCCGAAAGGAATCTTACTTCTAAACATCTGGACACCTAATTCCCTCTGCCCATAGATCCCTCTGGTCAATCTATACAGCTTAAATCGCTCTTCATCAATCTGTCCATTTTTAAATTTTTGTATCCTCTCCTCCAATTCATTAATGTCTTTTTCATCTTCTGGCGCGATGGTTAGTGCATCATGTGTTAAACTCATCTGATTTATTTATTTACATAAAAAAAGGCCTATCAAAAACTTGACAGACCTGCTTATTAATATAATGACTCCTATCAAGACATAACTATCCATCAGCACAACAACAGCAACAAACTGTAGTAGAAGTCCTAAATGATTTAATATGTCTCATGTTTTATTCATAAAAAAAGCCTGTACGAAGAATCGTTCAGGCTTTAATTTTTCTTTTACACTATTATACCTACCGAAGCTTTTCGAGTTGGGACCGACAGCAACAACAGATATTAATTTTTTCATTTAGATAAAATATATTGATATTATTTATGAAACAACTGGGACATCAAAAAATTACGTTAAAGGATAAATATTAAGTAAAAATTATCTTGTGTACGACATTACAAAACAACAATACCAAGAGTGTATGTTAGCTAAAGCGTATGCAAGTGCTGTTCAAGGAGTCGATGCACAGACTATTACTATGGAAGTCAATGCTGGGAGAAATGTTGCCGCAGGAAAGCAATTCTATTACCTCTTGGGCTTACCCGACAACGTTGTTAAAGAAGGATTTCAGAGAATAGAAGCTGCCATTAAAAATATCGGCTATGAAATGCCACGTCTCAAGCTGGTGGTGAACATGGCCCCTGCAGATATCCACAAAGAAGGGTCTGCCTATGATCTAACCATATCTGTTGGCATCTTAGCCGCTACCAAGCAAATTGCAGCCGATAAATTGTCAGAATATCTTATCATGGGAGAGCTGGCTTTAGATGGAAACCTAAGGCCTGTAAAAGGTGCTCTGCCTTTAGCCATAGAGGCTCACGAGCAAAAATATAAAGGGATCATTCTTCCCAAGCAAAACGCCAATGAAGCTGCCATAGTCGATAATCTCAAAGTCTATGGTATAGATAATCTTGTTGAAGCGGTAGAATTCTTGATCTAACGTTAAGGGACAAGAAAATATAAAAAGAGCATTAGAAATCACAGCCGCTGGTGGACACAATGTGATACTAATCGGTCCTCCTGAGGCAGGAAAGACCATGCTGGCTAAAAGGCTACTTGGGATATTGCCTCGACCCAGTTTACATGAAGCGCTAGAAGTGACCAAGATTCATTCTGTTTGTGGATTTCTTGGACCTAATTCTTCTCTCATCTCTTCAAGACCATTCAGAAGCCCGCATCACACGGTTAGTGATGTGGCTTTAGTTGGTGGTGGTTCTGATCCAATTGCAGGAGAAATATCTTTGGCTCAGAACGGTGTTTTTATTTCTGGATGAGTTGCCAGAATTCAAACGATCTGTTCTGGAAGTTATGCGTCAACCGATGAAAGAACGTCGAGTCACTATTTCTATTGCAAGAGTAACTGTGGATTACCCGTCCAGTTTCAATCTTGTCGCATCTATGAACCCATGTCCATGCGGATACTACAATCACCCAGAGAAGGATTGTTCTTGTGGGCCAGGAATCATGAAAAAGTACCTGAATAAGATTTCCGGACCCCTACTAGATCGAATCGACCTACATGTAGGGGTTACATTAGTGTCTTATGATGGGTTAAGCAATCGTAAATATAAAAGTGAAAGCAGTCCGGACATCAGAGCAAGAGTGGCTACAGTAAGAAAAATACAAAAAGAGCTTTTTTAAGATTTTCCTGACATCTACTACGATGCTCAAATATTCAATAGGATGGGACAAGAAATGTGCCAATTACATACGGCTGGCATTACATTACTTAAAACCACTATGGAAGGATTGCAACTGTCTGCCCGTGCATATGATCAAATATTAAAAGTGGCAAGAACATGTGCTGATCTATCAAGGAGTGAAGGAATTGACATCCAGTACTTGGCTGAATCAATACAATATCGGAGCTTAGAGAGGGAAGGATGGGCGGGATAACGTGCTTTTTATGTATTTTACCTCAGGCAAGTTAGAATCGAAAATATTTTGCTACAATCAACAGTAAAAATCACCGAATCTTACGTTAAGAATCAGTTCAACGACCCCATTTGGGAACCCTTTACTTACCATGATGTTAATCTTAAGACAGCCGTTGTAAATGCGGCTAACGTTTCAGGAACTACAGAACAATTATCAGCTGAAGAGATGGAAATCTTATTAGTTGCTGCTTTGTTCCATGATGTCGGTTATAAATAGTGCTATGACCAGCATGAGTAAGCAAGCATTAGAATAGCAGTGGAGTTCTTGACTTCTTCTGATTACGATCCTGATAAAACAGCACGAGTCAAAGAACTCAAAAAAAGCACGAAAACAGACTATTCAGATCTACGAGATAGTACACTCAAACAAGCGATACATGATGTGGACCATTTCAGTATAGGGTCGGTCAACTTACCAGAAAAAAGTAAGCTTCTACGAAAAGAAATAGAACTAAAAAGAGAAAGTAAGCTACAGGGCAAAGAATGGAGAAAGATTCAAAAAAACTACTTAGCACAAACTGATTTGCTGACTGATCAAGCCCGAGAAAACTATGCTCCCATCAGAAAGGAAAATTTAAAGGCTCTGGAGAAAAAGAAAAAGCCAAAGAAAAAGAAAAAGAAAAAAGCTATCCCAGAAAATCCCAAATTAGGTAGAGGGGTTGAAACGATGTATCGAGTGATTTTTAGAAATCAAATAAACCTTAGCTCAATAGCTGATAATAAGACTAATAGGCTCGTCGGTATCAACTCTGTAATGCTTTCTTTATTAATTAGTTCATTGGGTGGAAATGTCCTGTCTCAAGGTGTATCAATAACTATGGATTTTAGGATTCTAATTCCAGTATTGATCCTTATTTTAACCTCAGGAATAGCAATGATTAACGCGACCATGGCAGCAAGGCCTAATATTCCTAAATTGAAAAAGTACCACGAAACAATGAGTCTAATTTTCTTATGAATTTCATCCAGATGTCCAAGGATGATTTTATCCAGAAAATGGATGATTTCAAAGTTGATGACAATTCCATATACACCCACTTAGCTGAGGATATATATAATCACGGTATTGTACTGAACAGAAAATACTTGCTATTGAAGGTTGCCTGTAATGTTTTTATGATAGGTCTCTTAGCTTCTTTAGTAAGTCTTATTTTACTAAATGTGATTTTGTAGTCCTAAGAAATTTTATTCCTCTTCATCAGAGTCTAATAGGTTTCTTTCATTTAAGAATGTATACCACTTAAGAACCTTCTTCACATCGCTAATCATTACCTGATCACGATCATAATCGGGTAATATCTGAGCAAAGTAACCGAACAATTCTTTAGGCGAGGAGCTCAGAGGTGGAATAGATATTTCTAAGGTTATAATTTTTTGGAAGACTTCCTTCATCTCACAAGCATCAACATCAGTATAAATTGCTACCGTGTCTAGAGGAGTAAACTGATGCTTTCTTATAGAAACAAACTTTGTTTTTCCAGTGTCAATGTCTTCAACTACAAGTCCATTACTGCGAGATGTTACCATCTTATATAAACCAGGCAGACCACTAACCGCAACAAAATCTTTTAGTACCATATCTTCTTAATTGTGCCGCAAAAGTACCAAAACAACCAAATCAAAGTTGAAAAATAAGAAACACATCAATCATACAATGTATATAAGACTTCTAAGGATTTCAAATCGGTGAAACCTTCAACATGTATTTTATAATAATCGATTAGATGATTAATCAGTTCTTTTCTCTGAGTCTTGGTTGAACTCACATCAGATCCAGACAAATATTTTGAAAGAATATTGCTCAACTCTGGCTCCAAGGTTCTTCTATTATTAAGCACGCTATCTACAAACATACCTTCCCTAAGCGAAAACACAGTCTCCATCTGATTTCGGTTATTCTGGAGTTCAAAACCAATAACTCTGGCTAACTCGATGAGATATCTGATATGAAAATCTCGGAGTACAACACCTGTAGAGTCCAGTTCACAGAACTTAGTTGCTATGAAATCATAAGTGGACTCGGTATCATCTGATTGTGTAACTGACTTACGACTCACCTCTATCAAAAATATACCTAAAGTACCTCTCACAATATCAAAGGGAATATGAGAATAGATTTTGTGAAACTTGATTTCTTTAATTCTTGACAAGGACGGTTTATTCGCTGGTTTATCATAGCAAACTATGTCTACCATATTCATGACCTGCATTATGGAAGCTTTGGCAGACTTTTTCTTCCTTACACCTCCACAGATATATGATCTCATTCCTACATCTGGAGAAAATATATCAAGTATTAGACTGGTCTCTCCGTATTTAACAGTTTTACATATGATACCCTGACGATTAACTATCATTGAATTTTCTCTTATTATAATTCAATAATTTAATTGTTGGAACTACCATATTTCTTGCGCAGCGATATTCTTAGCAATTGTCTTTTTAAGATAAGCTCTGCTAGCGCTTTAATTCTCAAATCACCACTATAATGCTGTATGGCATGCTTCAACTTTTGTTCATCGATATCTAAACGATACATATAACTCAAAAGCAAACTCGCATCTTCTTCTATTAACTCCCCTACTCGCCTTGCGATTACATCTAAGAGATCATCATAGCTGGCATCCTCAACTGATATTGGTAAAAAATCATCAAACATGGTTCAAATTGAGTAACTCATCCAATATAGACCTATCGTTCCGTAATTTCTGGATTTTACTTTGACCACCCTGCTTTCCTATTGACTTCAAATAACGATCAAAGGTTCCTGATTTCAATTCATGAACTTTTAGTTGATTCATTGCTATTGAATTAAACCTCTTTTGTTTATAGTTCCCATTTATACCCTGTATCTGCTGGTCTAAGTCGCGTTCAAAACTCTCTATATCATTAGGAGCTTGAATGAACTCAATTGCCCAGTCATGCCATCCTTTCTCATTAACAGAAATGTATTTAGGAGCAATACTGTAATGAGCTAACCCCACTTGATATTTATCAGCGGTATTCATTAATGCTTGTTGGGCTTGCCATAACATTAGATCCTCACCGAAAGCATTAACATATTCCGATATCCTTCCTACAACTATAATTTTATAAGGAGACAAACTGACAAACTCAACAATATCGCCAATCACATATCTCAAAAGGCCGGTTAATGTAGAAATGAGTAGAACGTATCTTTCCCTTAACTCTAAATCATCGAAGCCCAATATTTCTTCAGAGCCCTCAGAATCAAAATCATCAAATCTGACAAATTCAAAATAAATTCCACTATTAGTCATTAAGAGCATACCATTTTCATCAGGATTGTCTTGAAATGCCAAGAAACCCTCAGTAGCATTATAAATCTCAATAAACTTGAAATGGGGTAAGTCTATCAAAGACTTTAATTGATTGAGATAGGGATCCATACTAACTCCACCATGCAAGTAAGCTTTCAAAGTAGGCCAATGGTCTGATAAAGACCTTGGGTGAATGTTTTTTTGAACTCCTGAGAGGACGGTGATAACCCAAGTCGGCACTCCGGCGAGCAATGAAATATCTCTACTTTTAGAAGCCTTATTGACCGTTATCTCTAACTTTTCTTTCCAGTTAGGTAAGATAGCCTCACTGATCTTAGGCACATAATAGGGTCTGAAAAATTGAGGAATTCGATTAAGCATAATCCCTGACACATCGCCAATCAAGTAATTCTTATGCCTTTCATATATAGCCCCGCCAATCAATAAGTTTTTAGCATTGAACACATTCATGCTAGGCACATTATTATAGAGTGTATTGAGTGTATACCATGAACCTCTTAAATGATTGGCACGTACAAAAGATTCGGGAGTGGGAACAAGTTTTTTCTTACCGCTTGTAGTGCCAGATGATTGAGCATAATATTCTATCTCTCTATCATTCTGTCGCATCAACTGCGCTATTCTCTCTTCATACTTTTTGTAAGTACTAATCTGAATCTGTGATTTGAAATCAATCTCCTTTGATAAACCTTCCACTTCTGGATTAAGTTGTAAAACTAAATCGTTCTTCAGAATCTGATCTAACTGCTCGTTTTGACATAGGGAAGTTTGATATCTCACCTGATCCAGCTCTTTATCAAAGCGTTTGACGTAATATTTTACTAAACCATTAATCATACTTACCAAAACTCAAAGCTTAAGCTCGCTTACGTTGCAAAGGTTTAGTAATATCAAGAATTATCTTCCATGATCCCTCATAAGGAATAATCTCTATCTCAGCACTGTATTCGTTGAGGTTCATCTCGGTAGAACTCAATCGTTTTACATACTTTTCTGCATATCGACTGGCCCTTATCGGGTTAAAATCAGCCTTAACTAATGATAAGAGCATTCGAATGAAACAATTTGACCGAAGGTTTTGGTCATTCTTTAGATGGCGATAGGAATACTTATCTAATGCCTCTGTACGATCAATTAGTTTACCATACTTTTTGTCAGCCAGCAATATAATAAACTGGGCGATCAATATTGATATGTTCATGCCTCTCTTATCCTTCGAATAGTGTAGTACCTCATTTAGAAATTTTCCCAGTTTAAAGTTATGAACTCTTCTTTTTCCAGATTCTGATAAATCTACATAACCAATTTTTGAAAGAAAATGAATTTATGCAGACCGAATACGCCATTACTGAATCCAAATATCATCTAAACTTTCAAAGGCACTTTGAGTGGTAACTTTAAACAAAACATTTGCGCCAGACTGATATCTTTCAGACAACATCTCAAGTGTAAAAAAAAATAACTGAAAGTTGAATTCCAATGAACTGTCCCAGGACGAGGATTTTAGTTGATTAGATTTTCAAAATCATGTCTATATTCATCGTAATCATTTGTATAGATTGAAGCCACCGCCATTCTTAATCGCATTGTATAAAGCTGATACTGAATATGACTTAAATTCCTTTGATAAAACTTCAACGCTTCACATAGATGCTTTTTTTAGTTTCTCTTATTGTTTAGTTAATAAAAAGTAAAAATAAATATTGGAATAAATTCTTTGGATGTTTACGTTCGCCTGTCCTGGATATATTGATTCTCTCATCCCGAGTATCATTTTTTCATAATTAGTCTTTTCCTTCGCCGAAATTAGGCTTTTATTATTCACTACTCTATTCACCAATTCATAATAAAGACCTGATACAGTTCCCTTTTGATTTATAATTTCTAAGTGTGAATTATATTTTGAAGAATATATTATTGATTGATTAATATCATATGTTACGAATGAATAATAGTGCTGTAAAAATTGACCGCTTAAGAGGCTGAGATCATTCAAATGATTCAACTCTGAATCTTTAAGTAGCTTTATCGCATAATAAATGGCCAACGGCCTTTGTCCTAGTCTGAATAAATATATACCTCTTATATGTAATAGATTTAACCGTACCAAAATCATCAGAGTAATTATTCTCGTTGCCAATCAAAACAATTTTATCAATAAGCTGATTTTCAACTCTATTGAGCATGCGCTTCTCAGTCTTTGTTAAAAGTATTGATTCAGAGTTTTACTCTTTGCATATTTTAAGCAATAAGTCTATTCGCCCCTTGATTAACTTTTTTTGATCTTGCATGACAAGATAAAATTCATATTCTGGGATAACCTTTATCAAACCATTTATCCTATTTTTAAGATTAATAAAGTTATGGTTATCAATTATTTATGAATAATAAAAGAATTATAACTAAATATCCATTAGTCCAAAATCGGTCAATATTATCAAACAAACATATCAGAAGCAAAATTACCTTTGAATGGATAGAAGTCTCAATTTTTATTGAAATAGTCAACTTAAAATACTGACTGTTAGCTGTTTATATAATTTTAACGAGCATAACTGTTAATAAATTATGACGTACTTATTGACTTGTTGTCCGTTAGCTATGTAGGGTATATCTGCTACATTTGTTTACCATTAATATCCAATCAAAGTATCATGATTAATTATATAATCGGAGACAACGTTGCGACTATATCGCTAAAAACACAGTTCTATGGTTTTTACAAGGGTCAGTTTGGCCGTTGTAATAACCCTCACAAGTCGATGTAAAAATTATTTAAAGGGTGTTTATTAAGGGGATGACCAATATTTGTAGCTCCTTTGACTTTCAGACCTATTCAGTTCAGCAAGAATATGCAAGGAACCTTTCCTATTATATAGTTCTTGGCTTTCTTCCAATCCTTAATCGTTTTCGTTTGAATATTCTCTCTAAGGGCACTGATTTCTTGTGCAATACAGAGTTTCATGTGATCTGGTAATTTAGATATTAATGCGCGATACAGTTTCTGATTTCTATATGGTGTCTCAATAAATATGTGGGTATAGTTTGATTTTGACAGATTGCCTTGAATGGTTCTTAACTTCTTAATCAATTCAGGCTCCTTAATTGGGAGGTATCCATGAAATGTGAATTGCTGTCCATTCAACCCTGAGGCCATTAAAGCCATAAATATAGAACTTGGACCAGTTAAAGGAACAATGCTGTAATAATAGGATCTTGCCAAATCAACAATCTTATTTCCGGGATCAGCGATACATGGCAAACCTGCCTCTGACATTAATCCAATATTTCTGCTCGAGCTTAATATTTCCCTAATCTCTTTATCATTATATTGATGATTTCTTTTATCCAATTCATAGAAGGTTGAACCATCAATATCAAAATCAGGAATAATTGATCGAATAAATCGCCTTGCTGTTCTGACCTTCTCTACTATAAAGCAATCTAATCCACGAATCGTATCATAAACAACATGTGGCATATGATCCAGAGACTGTTCTGATATTGGTGCAGGGATAAGATAAAGGGTTCGCATAGGATCTATATATTTGTCGCATGATCGATCAGGGGGACGGATATACTATTAAAATCAAACAATTTGAGGGTCCTTTTGACTTATTACTTTTTTTTATTGAGCGAGATGAAATAGACATCCTGAACATCCCGATTTCCAAAATCACTGCTGACTTTCTATTCTATATCCGTCAACTTGAAATATTAAATATAGATGTAGCCAGCGAATTTATTTTAGTAGCAGCTACACTGATGCGCATAAAAGCCAAAATGTTACTTCCCAGACCCGAATTGAACGAACATGGAGAAGAAATTGATCCAAGAGAGGAAATTACTCGCAAACTATTAGAGTATAAACGATTCAAGGATATCGTCGGAGATCTATCAAATTTAGAATCTGAGCGAAGTCAATTATCGCAAAGGGGCTACGTGAAAAAGGAAATCAGCTCTATAGCAACCAAAGCCTTAGTAGATGTTGAATTAGAGTCACTCACTATGTTCAAACTCATGAAGAGCTTTGAGAATGTGATGAACAGAATGAAAATCCGAGAAACCAAACCAAGACATCTGGTATATCGATACAATTATACTCTAAAGGATCAAAAAATATATGTAATTGATATCGTAAAGCGCCAGAAAGAAACCAGTTTTGAGGACATCTTCACTGGACTCCGAGATCGATTGCATTGTATTATTACCTTTTTATCAGTCTTAGAGCTAATTAATGCTGAGGAAATCTACATTTCAACTGGAATCAGTATAAATAACTTTGTTTTGAAAAGAGCTGAGGCTGCCTAAAGCTTAATCAACCATCAATTATTTGGACTTACATCACTTAAGCCAACTCTTATCACTTTCAAAGAAATTAGGTCAATTTAAAAAAATATGAAGCTAACACATTACAAACATTGATGCTGCCTAATCTTTTTCCTCTAAGGAGTCCTTCATAGATATAATAAAAAGTTATCTTTGCGGCAAATTTTAGAAATCTTCAGCAAATAGATATTATGGCAAACGTCGGAGAAATTAAGCAGATCATTGGTCCAGTAGTGGATGTGAGCTTTACAGGCGAAAATGTTACTATCCCAGAAATTATGAATGCCCTCGTGGTTGAAAAGTCAAATGGTGACAAGATTGTATTAGAATGTCAGCAGCATTTAGGAGAGGATAGCATCAGAGCAATTGCCATGGATGCTACAGATGGTTTAACACGTGGGACATCAGTGACTGATTTAGGTCAGCCTATCTCAATGCCTATTGGAGACGCTATCAAAGGACGTCTATTTAACGTTGTAGGTGAAGCGATTGATGGAATCGGTGAAGTTTCCGGAGAAACAAGATCTATTCACCAAGATCCTCCTGCCTACGAAAATCTATCTACTGAGACTGAAGTACTATACACAGGTATCAAAGTAATTGATCTGATAGAGCCATACTCAAAAGGTGGTAAAATTGGACTATTTGGTGGTGCTGGTGTGGGTAAGACGGTATTGATTCAGGAGCTTATAAACAATATCGCCAAAGGATATGACGGAATATCTGTATTCGCTGGTGTTGGTGAGCGTACAAGAGAAGGTAATGACCTTTTAAGAGAGATGTTAGAAGCAGGTATCATCAATTATGGTGTAGACTTCATGCATTCTATGGAAGAAGGTGGATGGGATCTTTCTAAAATTAAAAAAGAGTCGTTGCTTGATTCTAAAGCAACTTTCGTTTTCGGTCAGATGAATGAGCCTCCAGGTGCAAGAGCAAGAGTTGCCTTGTCTGGATTAGCCATTGCAGAATATTATAGAGATGGAGATGTCAATGATCCTCAAGGAGGAAAGGATATCCTATTCTTCATTGATAACATTTTCAGATTTACTCAGGCAGGATCTGAGGTATCTGCACTTTTAGGTCGTATGCCATCAGCTGTGGGTTACCAACCTACCTTAGCTACTGAGATGGGCAAGATGCAAGAGCGCATTACCTCAACTAAGAGAGGATCAATTACCTCTGTTCAAGCAGTATATGTACCAGCGGATGATTTAACTGATCCTGCTCCAGCAACTACTTTCGCTCACCTTGATGCTACTACAGTATTAAGTAGAAAATTAGCTTCAGAAGGTATCTATCCAGCAGTGGATCCATTAGATTCTACTTCAAGAATCTTAGATCCAGCAATCATTGGAGATGAGCACTACAACACTGCATTCAAAGTAATTAACATTTTACAGAGATATAAGGAGCTACAGGATATCATCGCCATCTTAGGTATGGAAGAATTATCTGAAGAAGACAAGTTAGTTGTACACAGAGCGAGAAGAGTTCAAAGATTCTTATCTCAACCGTTCCACGTTGCAGAACAATTCACTGGTTTAGAAGGTGTATTAGTACCTATCGAGGATACGATCAAAGGATTCAATATGATCTTAGATGGAGAAGTTGATGAGTATCCAGAGTCGGCGTTCAACTTAGTCGGTAATATCGATGATGCGATTGCGAAAGGAAAGAAATTGTTAGCGGAAGTTAACGCATATTAAATCGATAAAAGACTTCGCAATGAATCTTACAATATTAACCCCAGAGAAAGAAGTTTTTAACGGGCAGATCAAATCTGTTAAAGTTCCAGGAACATCGGGTCAATTTGAAGTACTCAAAGGTCACGCAGCAATAGTTTCTTCTCTCACTGAAGGAGAAGTCAGAGTGGTAGATAGAGCTGGGGCAACTTTGAAATATACCATTGCCAGGGGATTTATAGAAGTATACAATGATGAAGTCTCTCTTTTAGTGAAAGGCTTAGAAAACAGCTGATTAAAACTTCAATCTAAAATATAATGTGCAGGCATCATGTCTTCCCATTTTTTATTTACATAAAGGCGTAATACTATTAAAATAATAACTTAGAGATGCTCAGCACCCCGCATAGTGGACCTAATCTACAGAAAAAAGAAATATCGAGAGTTCTTAAGTAAGCTTTATGAGCTCAAAGGTCAGAGTTCCAATCAGACCATAGAGTCAAACCCCAATACGGCGATTAATTATCAACTGGTAGAATTATTATCTGAGCTAAGAGGAAAGGCGGATCTTGTTTTTACCCGTAACGCATATATATTATTAGCTTTTCCGCTTAGCCTTATACTCGTGTATAGATCTTATTATGATGGTCTTGGAATAACTTTCGGGTTACTCATATGTGTATTCCTGTTCTTTTTGATCAGTCATTTCATCATGAAGAATTTGATCAAAGTCAACATTACCAAATCAAGGAAGAAAGATGAGTCTTCAGAAAATGGATTGGTACATATATGGGACAAGATAAATTATGTAAATTCAGTCATTAATATTAAGACATATCGATTTATCCTACTGGCAGGCTTTTACATACTCTTTTTTCCCATCTTATTAGCTTATCTCTATCAAGTGATTTACATCCTTAATGCATCTTTAGTAGTCTGGATACTATCCTACATACTGTCAGTAAGCTATTGGACTATCTATTATTATCATGATATAGCCTTCTATTTAGAGCTCAAAGAACTCGTTAATGGAATCAAAAAACAATTAACTTCTATCTCTATGGAGTAATCCCAATGAAGTGATTTAAGAATACACTCACAACTTATTTGCGAGCCATCGATCTCCGAATACTTCAGCGTTTTTACGTTCCTTAGCCATGACTATGAAACTTAAAAAAGAACTTCCAACTAACTTTAATCTACATTCTTAAAAGACTTCAATGCATACATATGAAATATGTATATATAATTACTTGAAAGATGATACCTTCACTCTTCTGTTTTAATGTAAGAGTTCCAAAACCATGAGTAATAGTGACATAGCCTTCAGTTATCTGAATGAACTTAATGAAATCCAGCGAAAAGCTGTAGAAACTACCGATGGGCCAGTCATGGTCATCGCAGGTCCAGGATCAGGTAAAACCAGGGTACTCACATACAGAATAGCCCACCTTATCAATGTCGGCGTTCCACCATGGCAAATCCTCGCATTGACCTTTACAAACAAGGCTGCCCAAGAGATGAAAGAGCGAATAGAAAAAGTTGTGGGTCCAAAAGCACAGAAAGTTTGGGCAGGTACATTTCACTCACTTTTTGCTCGGATACTCAGGGTCGAAGCTCATCACCTCGGATACCCAAATGATTTCACCATATATGATACTGATGATACTAAAAGTGTCATCAAAGAGGTGCTCAAACAGATGAGTTTAGATACTAAGGTCTACTCTCCAGGGGCGGTAAGGTCAAAGATATCTTCTGCTAAGAGTAATCTTATAACGCCTAAATCATATGCCACAAACGAAAAACTCATGTCATATGATCGCATGAATCGTATGCCGCTCATGCATGTTATCTATGATAAGTATGTCAAGAAGTGTATGCGTGCGGGAGCAATGGATTTTGATGACCTCCTACTTCAAATGTTCAGACTTCTCTACCTAAACCCTGAGCACGTCAAGAAGAAGTATCAGCATCAGTTTCAATACTTATTAGTAGATGAGTTTCAGGATACAAACTTCTTACAGTATGAGATCATGAGGCAATTGGTTAATTATGAGGACAGCGCTTGTAATATATGTATAGTTGGAGACGATGCTCAGAGCATTTATTCATTTCGTGGTGCAACTATAGAGAATATCCTGCAATTCGAAAGTGATTTCCCAGATGTACAGACTTTCAAACTGGAACGCAATTACAGATCCACTCAGCACATCGTAGAAGCTGCCAATGGTATAATCTCCTATAATCAGCGTCAGATAAAAAAGAAAATTTGGACAGATCGTCTTGGAGAGAACAAGATAAAAGTCATCAAAACGATCACCGATACTGAGGAGGGAAAAAGAGTCGCGGATACCATCATCGAACAAAAAAACAGATATGGTTTAGAAAATACTGAGATCGCCATACTATATAGAACCAATGCGCAATCAAGAGTATTTGAGGAATACCTCAGAAGGTATAACATTGCTTATCGCATATATGGAGGCCTATCCTTCTATCAGCGTAAAGAAATTAAAGATTTAATGGCCTACATGAGGTTAACCGTTAATCCTAAAGACAATGAGGCATTCAAAAGAGTTATCAATTACCCTAAGCGAGGATTTGGTAATAAGAGTTTAGAAAGCCTTATCACCTTTGCTGAGGACAATGATATCAGCATCTTCGAGTCTATCCCAATGGTCGAAATGAGTAAGCGTGCTAAGACCATACTAACTGACTTCATGCGGCTCATAGCCAACTTTAGAATCAAGGCCGAAAAAGCCAATGCTTATGAAACTGCTCTATATATCTCCAAGAAATGTGGGATAGTTGATCTACTCAAAAGGGATGGTAGCATGGAAGGGATGGCACGATTAGAAAATGCTAATGCCCTGCTTGATGGTATACAAGAATATGTCGAGGACGATGAATTGGAGCCTGGAGAAGAAATAGCAGATAAATCTCTGCCTAAATACCTGCAGAACATAGCTCTTATAACAGATATGGATGAAGACAAAGGGAATACTGAGGTAGTAACACTAATGAGTGTTCATGCCGCTAAAGGACTAGAATTCAAATCGATCTTTGTAGTTGGCTTGGAGGAAAATTTATTCCCATCATTCATGTCCTTAAGTGATCCTAATCAATTGGATGAGGAGCGTAGACTATTCTATGTTGCCATAACTCGTGCTGCAGAATTCTTAACTCTGACCTATGCCAATAGTAGATATCAATATGGTCAGATGAGATTTAATGATCCGAGTCGATTCCTCGAAGAGATACCTCCTGAGAACGTCGACTCCATCGTACCTATAAAAGCGAAGGCTGAGTTCGGAGCTCCTAAAATATTGAGTGGACTAAAACCTCTGAAGGCAGCAAAACCTATGCCTAAAGTTAACGTGGCTAATTTCATCCCTAATGACCCTAAAGACATTAAGGAAGGCATGAAGGTTTTACATATGAAGTTTGGAACTGGAGAGATACTCAGCATAGATGAACGTAATGTTGCAACCATACACTTCTCTGAGGTGCCTGATAATACACAGAAGAGAATCATGCTCCAATATGCAAAGCTCCAGATCCTCAATTAATAAGTGATGACCATTCTCGAACAGAGAACTCATATAATTAAATCAAAGTCTGATGAACTTGGTTTTTTAGATATAGGCATATCTAAGGCTGAAAAAATGGAGCCAGAGGCTAAAAGATTGGACTCTTGGCTTAATGCTAATCATCATGGGCAGATGTCTTATATGGCAAATCATTTTGACAAAAGAGTTGATCCTACCCTACTTGTTCCTGGTGCCAAAAGTGTCATCAGCTTATCTTATAACTATCATACGGAGCAAAGACAAATTGATTCTGAGGCACCTAAAATCGCTCAGTACGCCTATGGCAAAGACTATCATATGGTCATAAAAGAAAAGCTTCATGAATTCATTAATTGGATCAGATCTGAAATTGGAGATATTGATGGACGGTGCTTTGTCGATTCAGCACCAGTATTAGAACGTGATTGGGCTAAACGAAGTGGATTAGGTTGGATTGGCAAGAACACACTCTTATTATCCAAAAAGAAAGGGTCGTACTTCTTTTTAGCTGAGATCATCTCTGATCTAGAGTTAGCGTACGATCATCCCGTTACAGATCAATGCGGCACCTGTTCACGTTGTATCGAGGCTTGCCCTACAGACGCTATTAGTACAGAAGGATATATCATAGACTCCCGTAAATGTATCTCATATCTAACCATAGAACTCAAAGATGAAATACCTACAGAGTTCAAAGATCAAATGGAAGGATGGATGTTCGGGTGTGATATATGCCAGGAAGTATGTCCCTGGAATAGATTCAGTAAGCCTCACTCCGAACCACAATTTGAACCAACGAATAAGTTACTTCATATGACCAAGTCCGACTGGACCGAATTAACTCAGGAGGTCTTCAGCAAGATTTTCTCTAAATCCGCCGTTAAAAGAACTAAGTTCAAAGGGTTGAAGAGAAATATCGCATTCCTTGATTTAGATTAATATGACTCAAATTGCTAAGAAGACAATATAGTTTATGCCTTTCAAGACATATCAGAAATATATAGTTGCTGCCATACCGTTGACCATCGTTGGAATCATGATCTATTACTTCAGCGATATATTCACTTATATCATTCTCGCTTGGGTGGTCTCGATGCTTGGTGCCCCACTAAATAATAGACTCCAGAAGCTAATTGGCAAAACGGCGGCTGCCATCACCACTCTGATGTCCTTTACGTTGATATTAGCAATGGTTTTCTGGATGTTTATTCCACCTATAGTACAACAAACTAGGAAGTTCGCAACTATTGATTACAGTCAACTGGCCAATAGCTTTGAAGAGCCGCTTGAGGATTGGAATAAATGGCTCGTAGATAAGGGACTATTACCCGCTGACAAACCAGAACTGTCTAAGGAGTATATATCTCAAGATGTCCATATACAAGATCAACTGTCAAAAATTGATTCTATCTATACTACAGCCGATGGGAAGAATATCACATTAGTAGTCAATGTTCATAATAAGAATGAAGACGAAAACTTAAGTGATTTAAAAGTGGTTCATACTGATGATTTTTTTGAGCGAGCAAAAAAGAACATTCTACAATTCTTCAACCCTTCTCGAATCACTGATCTATTCAGTTCCGTTGTAGGCTTTTTGGGGAATTTATTGATAACTATTCTGTCTGTGTTATTCATAGCCTTCTTCTTCCTGAAGGAGAATGGACTATTCACACAAATCATTAAATCGATAGTGCCTAATGATTATGAAGATCAGTCAGTTCATGCTATCGATGAGAGTGCTTCCTTGCTTATAAGGTATTTCATTGGAATTGCATTGCAAGTCACAGTTATAACCATATTCATTACCACGGTCTTAAGCTTCTTAGGATTTAAGAATGCGCTACTGATAGGTTTCTTTGCAGCCCTTATGAATGTTGTTCCTTATATCGGACCGATACTAGGTGCTGCATTTGCCGTGATCATTGTCGTATCTGGCAATTTGGACGTTTCGTTTTATGATATCCTACTTCCTAAGATATTGAAGGTATTTGGTGTGTTTGCAGCGATGCAACTCATGGATAACTTCTTATTACAGCCAAACATCTTCTCAAAAAGTGTTAAAGCTCACCCTTTAGAGATCTTTATTGTAGTATTAATGGGTGCTAAATTGGGAGGTGTTACAGGTATGATAGTAGCCATTCCTATTTATACCGTAATCCGCGTACTGGCTAAAGTTTTCCTAAGTGAATTTAAAGTCGTACAGCGTATTACCAGAGGGTTATAGCCACTTAATTTACTCAACTCGGATCTTGCTTTGCAAATACCTTTTGTAACAATGGAGTAACTCGCTGAGATACATCAGCTCTGATACCATCTTCTTTCTTTTCTACTAAGGAGAATAATCCTTTAAGGGCCTCGTGTGTGACATAGTCATCTAATCTTGACTTTACATCTGCTAATAGAGGAATCTTGTTGTAGGTATTCACAGCAGCTTCCCAATAAGTTACAGCATTAAACTTCTGTAGTGATTCTAACAGGATAGGCTGAAACTCTCCATAGAGCTGATTATAGGTCTGACCATTTAGGTACTGAGTTGCTGCGTCTCGTTTACCCATGAGTATGCTCATAGCGTCTGAGATAGACATTCCTTTGATGGCATTTAAGAATATAGGACCCGCCTTTGTAGCTGCATCCTCTGCCGCTCTATTGATTTTTTCTAATACAACCCCCTCTACATTATTAAATCCAGGTATAACCTTAAGCTTATCCGTTACTTGTCTCACCTCCTTGGGTAATAATATTTTATAGGCTGATTTAAAGTATCCATCCTTAGCAGATAGGAATCCTACAGCTTCATCTGTACCCAAACTAAGCACCTCTTTAAGGCCATTAGAAATATCTGCATTGCTTAAGGGAACATCGATTAAATCTTGAATGGATGCTGAGCATCCCATAAAGCTAGTACTGAATAATAGTGGAAGTAAATATTTCATATTACAGATGTAAGTTTAGTTATAGAACGGAAATAATCCTGTTATAAAAGTTAGACGAATGTTAAACCTCGATGGTCACTTGAGCTTTACCGACTTTCCCTTTTAAAGGTGGATTAGATTTACTCAGACATACTCTAACACGCTGCACAATCTCATCAGATGATTTAATCTGGGCAGCTATATCATATGCCAGCCCTTCGAGAAGTTGGTACTTCTTGGCCATATGTGCATTGACGATGTCAGAGGCTTTTTCGTAGTTATAAGTATTCTCTATTTGATCATTGGGATCAGCAGACATATCCACTTCTATGTCTACATCTACATGGAAGGTATTACCTACTCTACGTTCGAACTCATAGTATCCATGATATGCGTAGAACTTCATGTCCTTGAGAGAAATGGTCACCATTTTATTTATTTATGTTGGGTTGTAATATAGCTCATTAAGCCAATAATAGAATGGTTATCTTAGAATAGAGTTTTGTACCTTGGTTCAAACAAGATGACGTTATGAATGCTGTAGATTATCTTAAAAATGTTCAAGAGCAATTAAAAGGATTAGAAGCAGATGCTACACCTACATTTGGGGTTATGACACCGCAACATATGTTAGAGCATCTCATATGGGAGACTAAATCATCTATAAAAGACTTTGGGCCTGCCCCTGATAGATCTGAACTACCTGAAAAAGTCTTGAAGTTCATGCACTTTATAGAGTCAGGCAAACCAATGAAGTACATTGAAAAAGATGTTACTGAAGCAGACCTGAATGATCTGCGCTTGGAATCTTTAGAGGCTGCTAAAGTCGGTGTTGCAGAGGCGATTGATCGACTTATCAATGATTATAATAGTCGAGGAGATAAACCTTACTTCAATCCGATGATAGGTGTTGTAAGTAAAGAGCATATGATTGACTTTCACAGAAGACACTTCGTGCATCACTTAGAGTCTCAATATGGATTAGATACAGTAAGTGCTTAATCGCCTTGAGATAAGCTGCTGTGAAATATTTGGACTAAACGATCGGCATCGATAAATCCCCAAGCCCATGCTTCATAGCCCTCAACAACTTTGTCAGCATCGATGAAATCAGTATCTCTACCTACAGAAACGTAGGCATTTACTCTGGTTCTAATATCCTTAAGAAATACCAGATAATTCTCCAAGTCAGATTTGCTGGCCATAGGCCCATGACCTGGGATGATCTGAGTGTTATCGTCTACTAACAGCAACGCCGTATT
>CACLQQ010000009.1 GCA_902609095.1 uncultured Bacteroidota bacterium
GTATTTGTAGATATATAAAATCCTATGTCATTTAGGTAAATCTTACTTTCATAATAAATATCAGAACTTCTTATGAGCAAGACATTTCGATTTAAGTCTTTCAGCCTTAATTAAGATCAATGTGCCATGAAAATAGGTACTGATGGGGTTCTGCTCGGTGCATGGACAGATTGTCTAAATAGAGATAACATACTGGATGTTGGAACAGGAACAAGTGTGATCGCTCTAATGATGGCTCAACGAAATCCATCTGCAAAAATTTATGCTATTGGGATAGATGATGAGGCAGCTCAACAGGCAAGTGACAACTTATCTAACTCATCGTGGTCAAAATGCATTGAAGTGAATAACCAATCAATTCAGGATTATTGGAGAGCAACAACTCAACAATTTGATCACATTATAACCAATCCTCCATTCTTCACAGGTGGCACATTATCTCACAACCAGGATAAGACAAGTGTAAGACACACTACTAAGCTATCTCACAGCGACTTATTAGGTGCATTTAGAAATTTACTTTCAGATAATGGTACCTTTTCTGTAGTACTACCAGCTATCGAAGGTTATAAGTGTATAGAGATGGCTAAAACTTATAATCTATATCCGATCACATTAACAGAAGCCTATCCAGATCAAGCTAAGCCTCTAGAGCCTTCTCATTAAATTTAGTAAACAAGAAAAAACGTAAACAATAGATAAGATCTATATTCGAGATAGTACCAGTGGAGATTTTAATGAACAATATAGAGAGCTAACTAAGGCCTTTTATCTGAAGTTTTGAGTTTATCTTAATTCTGCAACACTATAAGGTGCTCGAATTTTAGCACCTATCATATGCATCAACTGATACAAGCCAAAAAATGTCCTGTTGACATATATAAAGTGTTTACTTCCCCGATTAGCTTTATACTTAGCAGTTAGGGTATCCTTAGCTAAGCGTTCCCCAACTGCAGTTATCTCATCGAAAAAAGCAGTATCAGAAAAATCCCAGATATCGTTTTGATAAGGCCTCAATAGTAAAGAAAGGACTTCATGAAATAATTCAAAATAATGAGCCCTTTCTTCCGGAGAATCATCTTTATACAAAATCTCAAGCTGCTCCAATATATCTTCGAATCTTTCTCGGTTTGAGATAATACCTGGCTCCGTTAATTCAAAATATGGGTCATAAAAAGAGCATGGTAACACCTTGACACATCCAAAATCCAAAATGCATATATCACCATTAGCTTGGATTAGTATATTCCCAGGGTGAGGATCAGCGTGTACTTTTCTCAGGATAGTAATTTGAAACATGAACAAGTCCCAAATCCTCTGACCCAGACTATTTCTTTCTTCTTGTGAGAGTTCTTGCTCGAGATGTTTCGGTAGATGATTACCTTCCATCCAATCCATAGTAATAATTCGTTCAGAAGAATACTCTGGATAATACTGAGGAAATGCATATCCCTCCAGATGATAACAAGCCTCAGTTAGCTCTTGACTATTCTCTAACTCTAACTTGTAATTCGTTTCTTCAACGAGCTTATCCTGTACTTCCCCAAAGTACTTATTTGCGTCAGCCAGATTCAGTCCTAAGAGCCTACTGGCCATAGGTTTAAGCATGGCTAAATCAGACTTAATAGATTCCCCAACTCCAGGATACTGGATTTTAACGGCAAGTTTCTTGTTGCACGTAGTAGCCTGATGTACTTGCCCAATACTTGCAGCAAATGAAGCGTTAAAGTTAAATGTGTCAAAAATATCCTCAGGATTCTTATCTAAATATTTTCTGAACATCTTTTTAACCAGTGGTGCCGACAAAGGGGGCACAGAGAACTGAGATAATGAAAATTGATCTATATACGCCTTAGGCAGTAGGCTTTTCTCCATAGATAGCATCTGAGCTACCTTCAGACCGCCACCTTTCAATTGCTGGAGGCTATCCATTATATCAGCGGCATTCTTTTGATCTAAGGATTCTTTATCTCCTTCACCTTGCAAAATCTTAGAACCATAATAGCCAGCATAATTCTTCCCAACTTTGAGGCCTGTTTTAAGCATTTTACTAGCTCGACTTAATTTACCCGTAGGAATCTTATCTATTGTTTTCATCTTGAACTATTTCTTACCAAATCGTTCCTGCCACATAAATTTTCCAAAATCAAAAACACTACGAACTGGTGTGATGTCCAGCAAATCCATAGTAGCTTTGACCGCTTTCTCTATTGCCACGTCAGTCTTTTCTTTTTCAATCGACTCGTCATTGTGCCAAAAGTCTAATAGAAACAACAACTGAGCATAAAAGCCCTCAACACTCATTCGATCAGTTACCTTTCCTATTGACTCTTCTAACTTTCCTATCCCAAAAGGACTAATGATATTAAGGTCCATTATGAAGCCTGTAAATGCCTTTTTCATTAATGAAAACACTTTTAGCAATTGAAGTCTACTATGCCCAGCGACACTTTGATTCAAAAAATCAGCGTTTAGTTCACAATTCTCGAAAAAAGTGTAATACAGAGAGAGCAGTTTGTCCCTGGTCTCTAATGAATCGAAGAGTTCATCTTTTGCAACAGTTGCAATAGAGGCCATCATTAGTCCTTCCCAGACAATTCTTTCAATATGCTCAGCGGAATCAAAATAGTCATAGAAATTATACTTATCCACGTGGGTATCACTGCAAAAATCCTCGATAGAAATATCGACCCCGTGGTTCTCGACATATTCCACATATATATCAATGATTTCTTGCTTATTCTTTTTCTTTGATCTACCTGCCATTTTTTTGCGGTTCATGTAAAAGAACAGCATTTAATAATTATTAGTTTGACACTTACGATCTGTTAAGGTTACTTTGACTGATTCTTAATAATTAATCGCACCAATTCAGAATTATCAATGCGGCTATAACTCCAGGTACCCAGCCATATCATGTGAATATACACAGGATTAGGAAGGAACCACAACCCTGGTCTATGACAGCCAGAGGTGGAAGAAAAATAAATACTATGACTCGAAACAAACTCAATTTTGATTCTTTTATTCAAACAACTATGAAAGGGTCCACATGAGTTCAGATCTATCGACAACCCAAGAGCGAAAGTCGACGAAATAAAAAAGGATGAATTTTATTAGTTCATCCCTTGATCTTTTTTTCTCCTTCAGCGATCAGTTTAAAGGTGGAATTCTCAAAATCTGCCAATATATCTTACCAGGATGTGATAACATAGGCTTATTAGCCTTAAAGATAGCGTTGTATTTCATTGGATCACCGTAAACCTCTTTAGCAATCTTGGATAAAGAATCTCCACTCTTAACCTAATGGAAGATTGACACAGGTTCTGGATTAAGAACATTGATATTATCTACAACTGCGCCAATTCCATCAACATTTTCTAAAGCGAGAATTACTTTTTTCCCAAACAGCGTTGGTTCCAGTAGCACCAGAAACTATGACTTGTTCAGCCAATTCTATTTTAATTTCACTAACTGGTATACCTAATTCAGCTAATGCAGATTCTAATATTTTATTTTTTCTTGCTCAGCCGTTAGCGTTGGCGCATCATTTTTCTTGGAAAAGACCTTTTTACCTGCGTTCTTGATAAATGAAAACAATCCCATATTTTGTTTTATATGACTTAGTTAATGAAAAATAGAAATTTTAAAATAGCCTAAAGACTAAAAAACGTTTCACGAGTTGTGGAAAATAACAAATTCGTTATGATTTCACTTCTAATGGTGTGTATAAATTGCCCCAGGCAATATTAAGGCCTTCTTCGCTTATTGTTATCGCAAACTCATCCTGATACTGCTGTAAACTCTTGGAAGTAGATTGTATTCGGAGTGCATCTTTAGACTCGTCATAGTTAAAGTGTCCCCATTGATCTGCAACTTTAATAAATATCATGATCCATTGATCTTCGCGGGGAATACTAAATAGTATATATGCACCAGCTTCCAGATCTTTGCCATTGATTATGACATCTTTATTAAATGAAATCTTTGTAGCCTCATTGGCTCCAGTTCTCCGTGCTTTATTATACGGTACCACCCCGCCAACAATTCTCGTCCTCTTGCCCTTGGACTACTGTAGTCGAAAGTAACAATTACAACTTGGACAGTATCGGTAACAATAACAGGGGGGCTTTTTCTTTCTGATTTATCAGATTGTCCATTGATAAAAGAAATCGGAAACAGGGAAAACGATAATAGCAACAGTAAATTTCGCATTAGATAGTGGTTGTGTGCAGAAGAAACGTGAGTCTATCGTTAGTAATTACTTTCAAGTTTCACTCTTTTAAGGTTTTCCTAAAAAATTTTTTTTAATGCTTTCTTCATTTCATATGTCATTACAAATTGACTACCTTTTACACCATTCATATTGAGATCCGATTCCTCCACATTAGCTATATTTATAATCTGATTAGCCTAATAGCCTCCTTGAGCAGAAAACTTTAAAAATGATTTCTTAGCAGGGATAAAAGGATCTGTGAGTTCTGCTAATTCACCAGATAAAAATGATTTCATCAAGTCTGGATTTGTACAAAATGGTCTGGCTAAACCTGCTTAATCCTTTACTCTATCTTTTAACGCCTGATCAATTTTCGATCTTCTTCTGAACCCTCCTGTTACCATGAGAGGAGTCCTTCGATTATCCATAATCTTCTGAGCAAACTCAATGAAATAGTCTTCTCTCTTCTGAGTTGAATCGCTTTTATGTTCTCCCATCATAGCCTGCTTCTCATAAGTGCCTCCAGATCTTTTCAATAGATCGATCTTACCTTTTAAGCTCTGAATTACAGTAATAGAGTCCTCTTCTTCAAATCCCCCTTTTTGAAAGTCAGTACTCTTCAACTTGACAGATAGGGCATTACTATCTCCTATAGCTTTCCTTACTTTGTCAATAATTTCATTAAGTAATCTGGATCTATTTTCCAAAGACCCATCATACTCATCTGTTCTGTGATTGGTATAAGGGGACAAAAATTGACTAAGCAGATATCCATGGGCTACATGAATCTGCACACCATCAAATCCAGCCTCAACATATATTTTAGCTAACAAAGCAAATTTCTCTATGAGGTCTTTGATTTCGGTTTTGTTCACGGCCTTAGGCGGCATGTAAAACCCACCTCTCTTCAACCAAACATTGGAGGCAGATAATGGTCTTGTATTCACCAAATAACTGGTCTGCCTACCTGCATGACTTAATTGTGCCCAAAACACTGAGCCATGATCATGCACAACATCAACCATTTTTTTTTAATGCTTTGGCGACGTCACTATTAGATTACCTGCTGACAACAGATGTTTATGATCTACAATAATATTACCAGATAAATCTAATCCCGCATTAGATTGAGCCCATCGCTGATATAGCTTGATATGCTTATTGTTTACAATATAGTCTGAATTAGACAAACGTTAAGTCATAGCAGCTTTAAATAAGCGATTTGGTATCACCTGACTGCATGGCAAATCCAGAGGTTCTAATATTTTATCCATGATGTATAGTAAATAATTCCTACTAATTAACCGTTTTTATCCTATAGTACGTTACACATATAGTTACATTAAGCTGAATGAGCTTTTCAATAAGTTAAATCAGCTAAATTTGCAGGGCTATATGGGATATAGAACTCTAATGCCACTAAGAAGAATGCACTCTATGAAACATTTGTTGTATACTACGATTTCCAGTTTCTTATTGATTTTGACCACTCAGTTATATGGACAGGATCAATTTGAAAGATTATATACTACAACTAACACAGACATCCTATCTACCAGTCTTCATGAATTAGGTAATGGGTACCTTATGTTAAGTCTTCAGATCAATGACAAAGGAGAAAATGAAAAAATAAACCTAACCAGTCTGGATCAAAAAGGAACCATCAACTGGAGTATGGAGTATGATTACGACCTTGAAGAGGATGTATTCATAGCAGAGTTAGGCGAGGTAGAAGCATTGATTGACGGAACAATTGCATTCTCAGCATTACTAAAAAAAGATAGCCTCAATAAAGTAGTAACAGTTGTTGATGGTCAGGGCAATCACCTTTGGACCCGCCTTACCGGTAATATAGACGATATATTTGATGATAATAGTTTCAGATCTAATTTAGTCAGTGTAGATGACCTCGGATTTATCCATGTCACCAACTCGATCAGTAATAATCAGAGCGATTTATTTTTATCAGCATATTATCTCGCAGGAGAGCTACGAATAGGAAGCCGGTGGGCTATATCTGATACATCTGGTAATAGTCTTTCGACGGCTGTTAGAGATGTACAATACCTTTCCGATTCCACAGTGGTAATTTTAGGTAATACCATGGATAAGAATCATCAGCTTTTCGTTACTAAAATCGATTCCACGGGAAATATTCTATGGGCTAAGAGCTATACCGCCGATTTAGGAACCGGCTTGAATCAATCAGCCACGAGCCTTGATGAAATGATTGACGGCACTATTATTATACTCGGTGCGCGGGCAGGTAGTGTTTCAAATGGATTGTTATTACATATTGATCAACAAGGGAACTATCTGCAATCTCGATCCATCACTCCAACAGGTTCTGGTTATGATGGTATAGCCGTCGAAGTTGAAGCCTTACAGGATACCACCTTTGCTGTGGCCATGAAGCGACTGAATCTCACAACTAATGAAGTATTACCAGTCATCATTAAAATGAATATGGATAGCATAATAAGCTATCAAACTGTATTAAAAAGCAGTACAGATAGAGACCCAATGAGAGGTGGCTTAATTGTCTCTAATGATAGCTTAAGTCCAGTTTTTTTGACTTCAACAACAAGGTTAGATTCAATGACTCTAATCCCATATATCATGAAGCTTAACCCCACAGGTGGTTCAGGTTGTGAAGATGCGTTTAACTCTTTCAGATTTGATTCAATATTTTTTACAACAGATACCTTATCGATCTTACCATCTATTGAATCGGAATTTGATAGTATAGAAGTTAGGTCTATGGCTTTCACAGAATTTAATCCCCCAATACTTAATCTAACGGATACGACATATTGTCCTCAAGACCCTATAAGATATACCCTTGATGGAACAGTGAGAGGAGCAGTATCATATCTATGGAGCGACGGAGTGACAGATAGTATTCGTACGGTAACTGAAGCTGGCCAATATGTCCTCAATGTAATTGTCGGAATAGAAGAGTGTTTCACACTTTGTGATACGGCTAATGTCAATCAGAGTGAGTTCCCAATGGCAGAAATCGAAGTAAACACTGCTAACTTCTGTAGCACAGGAGAACTGGCGCTTAACGTGGCTTCAAATAATCCTATCGTCTCAATAGAATGGTCATCAGGGCAAATTGATGAACCTTTCATTATTGTAACGGATCTAAACCAGTATAGTGCGACTATCATCGATAATTGCGGAAATCCCGCAATTGCCACAATAGATCTGAGGGATTTCTCTATTAATAATGACCCAGTTATCAATGTGTCAGGCGAGAATCTATGTACGGACAATACGCTCGTACTTACGGCTGCCGGTAACTTTTTGATAGAAGATCTCATGTGGTCAACGGGAGAGGTAGGCACTGCCACTATAACAGTCAGCGAACCGGGGACATATACAGTGGAAAACATAGCACAATTTTGTCCAGGAATTGGCAGTGTGGAAATTATTGAAGATCAGTTTCTAACTCCATTAACTGTTGATATCAGTAGCACTTGTGATGCTGGTAACAATGTTATTCAGCTTATTGGTGGTGGCTCGACATCCATTAGCTCAATCACTTGGTCAACAGGGGCAACTTCACCATCTATACAAGTTACTGAGGTTGGAACCTACACGGTTACAGTAACAGATATCTGTGATAATACCGAGACGGCATCCATAACAATAACCCAAGAAGACATCGATGATTGTATCACTGTTGGTCCCACAGTTTTAGGAACGGATTGCCTATTGTGGCCCAATGCGTTATATCCAATGTCTAACAATCCAAGAAATACAACCTTTGGTCCAGAGGATATGAACTGTGGCAACGTGACTATTGAAAACTACCAACTCAGAATCTATAATAGATGGGGCAACAAAATATTCGAATCAGATAATATCAAAACTCGATGGAATGGCCTAAAAAATAATACGGGGAAGGAGCAGCCTGCTACCACTTACTTCTGGTATGCTACATATACAATCAACGGTGACGACTTCGAAAATGAAGGAGATGCCACTGTTATCAGATAAGCTGGGTTCAACATTCCATTAGTGTATTGGTTATTTAAGATATGTACGATTTAGTGATTATTGGAGGCGGACCGACTGGCATTAATGTCGCAGTTGAGGCCAAAAAAGCAGGTTTAAATTACATAGTGATTGAGAAAGGAGTCTTGGTAAATTCAATATATCACTTTCCTGCTAATATGACCTTCTTCTCCACATCCAAGAATTTGGAGATAGCTAATATCCCGTTCATATCTCATACCGGGAAGCCAACAAGACGAGAAGCACTGGAATACTACAGAAGAATTACAGAAAGCTATGAGCTTAACATACATTACTATGAAGAAGTAAGTCAAGTCGATGAAAGCAACGGAGACTATAAAGTCAATACTTCTAAAGGCACATACAATACTAAGAATATAGTGGTAACTGTGGGATTTTACGATACACCACGACTGCTCGATATACCTGGAGAAGACCTTCCCAAAGTAAAACACTACTATGATGAGGTTCATCCCTATGTAGGACAAAAAGTATTAGTTATTGGAGCAGCAAATAGTGCATGTGATGTGGCTCTCGAATGTTGGCAGAAAGGTGCAGCAGAGGTCACTATGGCCATTCGTTCTAATGAAATATACCCCAAGGTTAAATATTGGATCAAGCCTAATATCGAGAACAGAATAAAAGAGGGCTCCATTACTGCATACTTCGAGACTGACGTCGTAGACATCACTCCTACCCATGCAACACTTAAGAGCTCTAATAAAGAGTGGACCATAGAGAATGACTTCGTTTTAGCCATGACTGGCTATCAACCAGACTACCATCTCCTAAAAAGACTTATGGTACCAATCAATGAATCTGACGATCATAAGCCATACTTCAATCCTGAAACTCTTAAAACCTCTCAAAGAGGCATCTATGTCGCCGGAGTAATCAATGCAGGCATGCTCACCAGCAAGCTGTTTATCGAGAATACGAGGGAACATGGAGAGCGGGTAGTGAAATCAATAGTGTCAGAAGGATAATGATCTTAATATTTCATGGTTAAATCATAGAATATTATCAAGATAATTAGAGATCACAATAATAAATTACATGAGGTACTTGACAAGTATCCAGCCATGAGCATCCTCGGCCCATTTCAGGCAGGTAAGACCACATCATACAAGAGCATTGCCCAAAATCGTCAGTCTATCTATCTCGATCTCGAATTGCCAAATAATAGAGCCAAATCGACAAACCCCTCATTATTTTTGAACAGTTATTGGGATCATATGATCATATTAGATGGAATCCAGATACAACAGAGGTTATTTCCTATACTTCGACCAGTATTTGATCAGGATAGTTGACCAGGTTAATTTTTACTCTTTGGATCGGCATCATCAGCATTGATGGGACATTATACAGAATCACTTTGCAGGCTGTATTGCTATTATAGACCTATGTCCACTGTTGCTCACAGAGATAGATATTGATGAGCACAACTATGTGATTACTCACAGCTCAGATCGATATCCACTAACAGAAACTATAGAGGCCATATCTATCAAGCGGTTTTTGGAGGAGATGGTTAGGGGAGTAACATAACTTTATAAATAGCAAAATATTATATGCATTAATACATATAATATTATGAGAACGACATTAGATCTACCAGAAGAACTCTTGAAAGAAGTTATGAAGCTTACCAATACAACGACCAAGAGTGAGGCAATTAAATATGTTATTGAACGTATCGTGAAGTATCATAGAAGATTAAGCATTATAAAATATAGACGTAAAAATGATCTCGATATTAATCTTGATTCAACAAGAGATCGTCAGTAACTATGGTACTTGTAGACAGTAGTATCTGGATCGCTTACTTTAATAAAGGTGAGCACGACTCATTGACTCAATTACTCAGGGATGACTTAATCGTGACTGACGAGATTATTCTATCAGAATTAATTCCATCTGCTCAACTTAAAAAAGAAAGAGAACTGGTAGTAGGCCTGCGTGCTCTACCCATAATCAGGCTTGATATAGATCGGAGCGCCATAAGAAAACTACAGCCACTGAATCTGTCCAATGGAATAAATCGAGTTGGCATACCAGATCTCATCATCGTGCAACAAGCCATTCAGCAAGACCTAACACTATGGACCACAGATAAGCACTTTATCTAATAAGCGAGCATGTTAATATTAAGTAGTATTGATTCGCATAATAAATTTACTTGTCACTTCGATTGCCCATTATTACCCTTACGTACGTTAATCCCAGTCAACTAAATCATCGTAGCTATTATATGCCTATGCTGCATCAATGAGTCTTCATATAGGCACCCAAAAAAGAATTTATGATTGGTCGGATAAATGTCCTTAGGACTGTAAAGTTTAAGTTATCAATAGATTATTGTTCTAAACGTTATTATTGATGCGGGCTAACCTGACGCACTCAAGTGGGCTAAGGGAGCTGCCTTGGAGCAGAGCCTTAGGGCGTCGAATTTTTGGTCACTTTTTTCGATTAAAAAGTGACAATGATGCTAAAAGAGAAGACGCCTAATGTTTCTGTAAATGTAGCGGATAAACGTTCAAGAATTATAACACATTTTTCTGTTTTGGGTTAAAAACGAGAAAGTTAAATATAGATATTTCCCAAGAATAATATCAACAAATAGAGGCCATGGCAGAGCTACAAGCAGGTTTTAAATATAGTACTATATTAAATAATAATGACCGTCAATTAAATGCTTGCATTCAAAAGAATGGAGTGATAATCTTAAATGCCACACTTGAAACTATAGACATCTACTCTGTTATGACTACAGATTTAAAACTGAAAGGCATACCAATTCTGTCAAATGATATTTGAATTGCAGTTTTATCTATGGAGAATGGTTCCCGACTATTGACTTTGGATAAGCACTTCAATCATATATCTGGACTGAGACTTGTGCAGATATAAGCAATACATCCAAGCACATAAAATCACTCCTGACAATCTCCTATTTGTATAAGCATACTACTGCCAGACTCTATCTGAACCATGGGTAATAATTGTACCTGTACTCCAGAGGTCAATTCTATCATCGTCCCATTAATCACTGTGCACTTTACATCTATTACTTTTTGTGCCTCCACTTCTACGAACTTCCTGAATTAAGAAAATCCTCTAACAGCTCTGTCTCATCGCAGCCCTCTGAGTGTATCGCTCGAGCTTCATATGATCCGATATCTCTGACTGTGCCGTTCACATACCCCCGAGCATCGGTATCCTGACCATCCGCTGACTCGGTATTAAGTTCTGGAGAGTCTGGATAGAGCGAATAAGTAGCCGTAGATCCCCCATTATCTTCTAATGGTGCTAACCTCGGATCTTCCTCTATAAAGAACGTTGGTCAATATCCAGCGCAGTTTACTACCAGATTTTACTCATTAATGGGTATTGTGCTATTATTATTTTTTAATGCCGATTTACTTCTTTCGGCACTAATATAAAAGTGAAGGGCATGCGCTATCTCCACATTAGACCATGATTCCTGACTTCTTCTACTTTTGAACCTACTGATAGAATTGACAATAGACACGTCATTATCTGAGCGATTAGCGCGCCGAGCTTTTTCTAATACTTCCTTTCCGATTCCACAGTAGTAATTTTAGATAACACTATGGATGAAAATCACCAATTATTCTTGTCTAATCCTCATATAAGTTTCTATAAATGAGGCCAAAACATTATTTAACTAAATGATAACCACATTTTTTATGACACATTCGAATCCTTAACAAAAGGAGCCATTTGCACCTCAATCATACTATTTAGATTTATTTTGGAATGTAAGGAAATAGTCATTCATCCGTGCTGAATTATCAGAACACCGTATTTTTGTTCCTCAATTAATAAGTTATGTCAAGAGCGACTCAGTCTACTAAAAAATATTGGATCTACTTTTTGATTTCATTAGTGATTATGATAGTCATGCTTATTTGGGCTAATTCGTGGTTTTGGGTGGCGCTTCCGTTTGTACTAACTTACTTAGTGCAGGCATTGGATGTGATGTAATAGGATTTTCAAATCCGCTCTTATACTTTTATATTATTAAAGGTTAAATTTCATTTAACATACTTCTCTCTCATTAACATTTCATAGATTAAATCAGTCTTATTGAAAAATAAGGCTTATGAAACGTATACTCTACACTACCCTATTATCGTGTTTCATACTGGGTTCCTGCGCCAATGTACAGAAGTTGGTCGATCAAGGCAACTATGATGAAGCAATCAATCTGGCGGCCAGAAAACTGTCAGGAAAGAAAAATAAGAAAACACAACATGTTAAAGCTCTTGAGCTGGCATTCATCAAAGTGATGAGCCGAGATTTAGAACGTATCAGATATCTCAGTTCAAAAAACTCTGCTGACTCGTGGGCCGAAACCTATTGGATTTATCATGGTGTTCACAAGCGCCAAGAAACTATTGCTCCTTTCTTACCACTCATTAGTAAGGATGGATATGTAGCTCATTTTAAGATGATCAATGTCTCTATTGACATTGCAAATGCTGCTAAGAAGGCTGGTAAATTATATTATACAGAAGCAAAAGAGCAGCTGTCAACGGCTGAGCTTAAGAATGACAAAGTGTTGGCTCGGCGAGCAAGTAGAACATTCGAACAGGCGGGATCGTTTAATCCTAGACTTGAGGACTTAGAGTTCTATATTATACAGAGTATAGACTTAGGTACGAACCACGTATTGATCGAAACTCAAAATGAATTCTTGCCTGAGTTGAACTGGATAAGAAAGACTCAATCTAATAACAGATGGACCAAACATTATCATAACCCATCAGATCGGACGTCATACGATTTTGTAGCGACTCTAAGAATTCAAGATGTTGCATTATCTCCAGAACAAGAGGTGATAAATCGAGAATTCTATAGTAAAGAGATAGAATCCTGGAGAGATAGTACAAACTCGGATGGGTCTACAGCCACGGATACTTTGGGCAACGTGATTCAAGAGAAAATAATTGAATTAAGAGAAGCTCAAGTAACTCAAATAGAGCGAACAAAATCAATTGTGCTAAATGGCAGTGCAGATATCACCGAAGCTCGTTCAGGTAAGTCAATCATCTCTGAACAATTACAACTATCTATTGACTTCTACAGTGAAGCATATAGAGTTAAAGGAGATCAAAGAACCCTCCCTGAGCAAATCCGAAACTCTCGAAGACAAATTGAAAATTTCCCAAGTGACATAGATTTAATTCTACAAGGCCAGGAGGAAATGATCGTAGCATATGAAAATATACTCAACCGCTACATAGATTAGTTTTAAGACAAACAGAGAGGTTTAACATTTAGATACTGTTCCTCTCTGTATTTTTATATTATGCTCTCACAGACTCATCTGAACCTTCAGATCGTATGCATCATTCTCAGTCTAATGACCCTTATAAGTAGTTGCACTTCTAATAAAGATGGAATGGTGAATAAAAAATAAAGTGTATTAATTGAGAAAATTCCTTTAAAGCAAAGCACACCTCTTTCGACTTTAACATTTGAAAATAGAATCAATAAGGCTGGCCTAAACTCCTACTTTAATGGTTACTTGGATTCCATATTCATTAGTTCACAGGATTATCCAAAGGAGCAATTAGAGGCATATATAATACGGATGAGATGAGGCACTTTAAAATGTCAGGATAAAAGGATACTCATAAATCTACCCCTACAAATAGACCTTGACAAAAAGACGTTTACAGGTAAATGGAGTGCTTATGGAGAGATACTTCTCACAATAGTTACAGATATAGATGTTAACAGCAATTGGGATATAAATACCAGGACAGAGATAGTCCATCATGAATGGCTACAGACCCCAAAGATGAAATTTGGATTCATCGATATTCCCATAAAGTCTATTACCAACAATGTAAGTGAAAGAATTAGGCCCTTCATAGAACAAAATATAGATGCCGCTGTCAGAGATAATTTTGACCTCGAAGAATAAGCATTATCATTATTAGGCCCAATATTAGAACCTTACACCTTAAATCAATCAGTCGGTGGATGGATAAAATGAAAGCTGATAGTGTTCATTTCTCTCCATGGGTTAATGAGGAAGATCTCATAATATATGGAGAAACTAATAGAATAGGTGTCAAAATTCAAACATCGGGTTCACTCAAAGGGCTCATTACTATAGAAGGGGAACCATATTATAATGATGATATTCTGAGAGCAAGAGAACTAAGTTGGTCGGTAGAAAAAAAGAATATACTTCACAAGGCTGCGGCTTGGATTAAAAAAGGCTTCATTCATGATCAATTAGAAGAGAAATTAGTATTTAATCTGAACAATTATATCTATAGAGCTCAATCTGAACTGGAAAAGGTAGATCAGTTATTAAATGATAAGTCTATAATATTATTCAAACATAGTGTGACATGTGGCATAAGTAGTGGGGCAAAATATCGTCTTGAATCTGACTGGGACGGTTTGTCACATGATGTGCATTTTTATTATCTAAATCTTTTGTCACATCGAAATATCTCTAATGCTATTGCTGAAAGATATAATGTGGCACATCAGTCACCTCAGATCCTCATTATTAGAAACGGCCACTTAATCTATGACACATAACATCACAGAATTAGCATCAGCGATATAAATGATGCATTAGCGAAGCGTGAATAATTAATTCATAAATCACTGAACTCCAGTGATCTGAAAGTCAAAAGCCACTGGAGTATCAGATGGAACTGATTGATATCCTTCAGAACCGTAAGCGGATTCTGAAGGAATAAACATACTACCAGAACCATTTAGGGAAAAGTTAACCAAAACATCCTGCCAACCTTTTAGCGCTTCCCTCAGTAATACTGTGGTATCCGTAGTGCTGTATCGATCATCAAAGATGGTTCCATCGAGTAAATATCCCGTATAATTGATACTCAGTATACTTGTGTCCGTAACAGTATTAAATAATCCGGGATTAGCCTGGACATAATATGAATCCCCAGCTGTAAGCGAATCTGGTAGTCCATTAGTATTGAGATACTCAACAATTAATCGCTGATGGTAATCTGTGATGTCAGTATAGTGCTCTATCAACTTCACTTCTATCCTCAATGGCATATCTGGTTCAATTCTCAAGTCTCCTTGGCTACCAGAGGCAAGCGATGATGGCAAAACAAGAGATATCTGTCCAGCTCGACCTATCAATCTCAATCCTGTTATTAATCCATCAAATAATAGATCCAAATCTATGGTCAACGGTTCAGTTACCTGTTCTATGATTATATCATCTAAATCGAATAATTCGTACTCAAGTACAACTTTACTAACAGTCGCAGGAATATTAAAATCACCACTATCAATAATGGCATAATAGAACCCTGTGGAGTGTAAAGTGTAATCCAAACTCTGTTGAGACACGTAACTAACAAGTATCTCTTCCTCATTAATACTATTACTATCAGAGCTGCAAGACAGGAAGCCCAATGAAATGACGCATAGCCCTAACATTAAGCCTGAAAATCGGTACGAGACAATATAATTTTTCAACCGTACTTTAATTCACAGCAAGCAATTCTACATCAAATGCTATATTGGTATTTGGAGGTATACTTCCTTGTCCAAACGTACCATACGCTAAGTTAGAAGGGATTAATAAAGTGATACTTCCACCTTCAGAGATTAACTGTAACCCTTCAGTCCATCCGCTAATAACATTGCTCAAAGGGAAAGTGATATTATCACCAGAGTCAAAAGTCTCTCCGTTCAAAAAATATCCTCTATAATTCACTGTTACGGTTGAAGCACTTGTAGGCATTAACCCTGTGCCAGGATTATTGATCACATAATTTAATCCACTTGCGGTAACAGTAGTGTTCAAATTATTTTGTGATACATAGTCAGAAATACTAAGTGAACTAACATCATCATCACCTCCACAGCTGACACTTATTAATAAAAAGCTGAAGATTGAGAAGTAGTATAAGAACTTCATGTCATTATTTTTTACTCTTTAACGAATTCAAACCTGCAAATGTCAACTCAAAACTCAAAAATTAAAACACAGTTAATACCAAACCGGTAATTCAATATTGACCTCTTGCATATTTTCGTTAAGTTTAAGAGAACTAGATATAATCAAAATGAACATCGATCAACTGTTTTCTATTGCCAATTCAACAGCAATGTTAGGATGGATATTACTTATTGTAGTCCCTCGGTGGCAGTGTACCAGGATGATTGTTCAAGGAGCAATTATTCCCATATTGTTAAGTGGCTTATATCTGTATCTTATGGTTACCCACTTTGCTGAGATGGGAGAAGGGGGCTTTGGATCCTTAGATGAGTTAGAGATTCTATTTTCTAATAAAAATCTCATCTTATTAGGATGGGTACATTACTTAGCATTTGATCTATGGGTTGGGACATGGGAGTATAATGATGCCATGAAACATGGAATTCATAGACTTATTCTTTTACCTTGTCAATTATTAACATTTTTTGCTGGCCCTATAGGTCTCTTTTTATATATCACTATTAGGAACATTAAGACTCAAAAATTTGATCATGAAAACTTCTGAGATCCTTAATCAACTAAAGCTTCGAGGCAAACTTCTCTATTATACTGGATGGTTTCTTATCGCTATAAGTATACTCATGATCATACCATTATTTATTGATAGTCGACTGGTTATGGGGATTAATCCCTGGATAAAGCCTATGAATTTTTGTATGTCTACAGCAATCTATGTATGGACGTATTCTTGGTTACTTCATGATAACGATATTCAGAAGCCATGGCACACAAGCTTAAGTCAAGCTTAAAATGGATTGTGTTTTTATCAATGGCCATAGAAATGTTCATTGTCATTCTTTAAGGAGCGAGAGGGGCTAGAAGTCACTTCAATTTTGAAACTAATATTGACTCTCTGTTATTCGGAGTGATGGGGATTTACATAATGATTAATACAGTTGTCTTTTTCAAATTGGCAATTATTTATTTCTTTAATCATGACAATCTTAAACCCAACTACCCTTTAGGGTTAAGGTTGGCGCTGATCATATTTATAGCTGGCGATATGATTTGAGGGATGATGATTTCTAACGGGCAACATGCCGTATGAGTGAGTGATGGAGAAGATGGTTTACCGTTTCTTAATTGGGGTAAGTTAGGAGGTGATCTGAGGATTGCTCACTTCATGGGTCTTAACTCTCTTCAGATCATACCCTTCTTAAGTTATATCATCATTCAGAAAATTGAATCAATGATGAATAAAAGAGTTTTGATTGTAGCTCTGACAATCATCTATCCGTTTATTCTTTATTCTATTACTAATCAGGCCTTGGCCGGTCAATTATTAATCAGCGGATGATTCTTGTAAACTATTAATTCTGTTGACAACATTCTCACTGATATTCATGTAAAATAGATTAATGTCTAAAATGTGGTAATTCTTGCGGGTAAAGAGGAAACTACCCGGAAACTTAGGCCTATTCACCCAAAGTAAACCATCATTGATTTGTGCTTCTACCAACTCTGGAAAGATTTTATCGAAATTTCTGAGGATCGAACCTTTGTTCTTTACCTTAGGCTCTAATACCGAAGAAGTCTGCCAACTCAAGGGATTCACAACAGCAATTTTACTTCCGCCTGTTGGATAATCTGGCTTATGACCTTTTCTAAATGTTCTCCATGATATAAAGCAAGCGGTATCATCAGATGATTGGCAAACTGGTATGTGATCTAACTCTTCTCTTTGGACAGGTATACCTATAATGTATGCTGCCACCAATTTTTCAAGTAGTTCAGTACCGTCAAAATAATCTTTCAATAACACCTTAGCATGTCGAGTGCCTTGACTATGAGAGGCAATGATAATACTCCTTCCTTCATTTTCATAATCTAAATAATATCGGAATGCTCGACTTACATCTTCATAGGCTTTGTTTAAAGCCATCTCTCCTTTCATCCTATCCTCAGTATAAAAAGCTTCTATGTGAGCCTGTCTATACCTCGGTGCATATACTCGACCTCCAGAATTGAACGCACTCGCTTGATAAAGTATAGTTGTTTTATCAGTCTTGTCGTTCAACTTCTGATCATCTATATCGGCATTCCAAGACAAATCACCCTTATAAGTGGTATAAGTAGTGGGATGAATAAAAAATATATCTACACCTGTATCCGAATCATTAGCTTTATCAGACGCAGGAATTCGATCTGAGGGATCTACAATTTCAGGATGTGCCGCCCAATACTTGATATTGCCATAATCTACTCGAGTAATCGTTTGATCCATTAATTCATCCGTAGGATAAGATTTACAACCAATAGAGGCTAAAATTATAATTACCAATAGGAAGTTGAGCGGCTGAGATTTTAACATTAGTTATATTTTAATTTATTAATTAACCCCTGCACAACCATGATGTTTATTTACATTTATGACGGCTGTTGTACATGTTAGTCTTCGTTGATGATGTGATATGGCCATTGCCAACAGACATATTTATAACCAACCAAAAAATTCATAAGATTCAGTCTATCTCACTGAACTAACCAACCAGTGGTATCTCTAAGAATCCAAAAGTAGAGCAGTCGGCCAAACTGAATCTCATTACTGTGCCGAAAGCAACCCTTGTATTAACCATCTTATTGGTATTTGCTATGAGTGCAGCAAATACACTGACTGAGAAAACAGCTATCTATAAAGAGATAGAAGTTACTCTCAAACACATGACTCAGACTGCACAGCTAAGACAATTCACTTGGAAATCAAACGATGGAATTAGCAGCACGCTATCCTTTGAACCATTACAGCTCAAAAAGTCCAATAAAAATCAGCTAATTGAGCTGATTATACCACAATCATCTAATGAAGAATTGATACCACTATTAAAAGAAGTAGCGGTCCTCTCTAAAAATAGGAGTTGGAATAAACTCAAATCCTGTAGAGGTATAGTTAAAGTACAATCTAATTCATGGGCTACCATAAATATATCTGATAAGGCTATCAACGGAATTATTGCTTCTAACTACGAAAACACAATAATCGAGATGAAAGAAGCAGGTGATACAGAAATCTATGACAGCAGAAATAAATCACAGGTCGAATGGACCTGTGCTTCTCCTAAAGATAGCGAGCACCTACCGAATAAAGCCGTGGACTAACACTTAAAAATCAATCTGAAGCAGATACCATCAGAGTTTATGTTTATTGTGACCATGCGTTATATGAATGGCAGGGTAACGATGTGAGTCAAACTATTAATTATGTCAACAGTTTGTTCAACGATGTAGCGGCAATCTATCAAAACTAAGGTGTAACCTTGATATTTGAAGATATTCACGTCTGGACTACCTTAGACCCATTTGATAAAGAAGATAATCGAGAGGCGTTATATGACTTCCAAGATTATCTAAGTGAATCTTTCGATGCTGACTTTACCATTTTATTACCTGGATATGAGAAGTTAAGTGGTGGTTTAGCATTTGTAAATAGCCTTTGTCAAAAATCAAGAGCTTATTCATATGCCAATGTTAGAAGTAATGCTCAATCCAACAGTAGTTATTCATGGCAGACACATGTGGTGGCTCATGAATTTGGACATAATCTGGGCTCTCCACATACTTATGACTGCAAGTGGGGTCCATCTGGTAATCAAGCTTTAGATAATTGTTACACTAACTCTTGTGATCTCTCCCCCACTGCTGAAAGCGGCACAGTCATGAGTTATTGTCACCTATCAGGTCAAAATGGAGTGCACTTTAACTATGGATTTGATCAAGAATCAGGTGATACCATACGTGCAAGAATAGCCGAATGTCGAGGTATTATAGGAATAGATTGTACTTCGGCCATTACAATAGAGGTTGCTAATAAAGACAAGGTCCTGACAACATCTGGCCTTATAATGGGCAATGGTGCAAGCCAATCCGATACAGAACATGCGTAATGGTATCGATTCATCTCTAAATCTGATGGCTACATAAACCTAGACTCCCACTTTCGAGGAGTTGACACTAGAGTTCATATATATGTTGGTTCTTGAGACAGTTTAGATCGAATAGCAACACAAGACGACAACTGCGATATGAGTAATGGACTATTCTATGCTTCTAACATCGAGAACTTAGCGGTTGTGAAGGGTCAAACCTATTATATAGAATTGGATAATAGGTGGTCAACGAATGGGTTCAACTTTATTTTTAGGTATGACGTTGAAGAAGAATCTGTTGACTTATGTAATAACGGCATACTTGACGAAGGAGAAGAACAAATTGACTGTGGAGGAACAGCTTGTATCTCATGCTCATCTTGTGAGTTGAGCTCATCAAACAGTTCTAATAATATTACAGGAATCTCAGAATTCAGATCGAATACGGTAGTATCTTACAATGGGCTCATTTCATCGACAGGGAAAATGCTTATTTCATCTGCACAGAGTATAACATTTGAGGCGGGATTTGAAATCAATGCAGGAGGTATATCAAATGCTATGATAGAGAGCTGCGTTGAATACTTCGATCGTATTACAGTGGAGTCCGATACGGAGTAGTCCTAAGAATATACACTGCTAACCAGTTCTGTTTCATAATTAATCAAGTTGTAATACGTCATTTGGACTCTCGCAGAGAACTGCACTCTTACCTCTCATAGCTATAGGCGCCCTTAGTAAATGCGGATTTCGCTTGATTCCATTAATCCATCCTTCTTCATCAAGTTCCTCACCACCTAACTTAGATTGATATTCTGGCAAAGCTTTATTGAACAGTCTTTTTGGTTCAATAGCTAACCTGTTAATGATTCCCTGCCACATAGTTGAGCAAAGTTTGCTTGATCATAACTATATGATCTGATGTACGGCGATGGAGTCTTAGCGTAGGCCACCATTTTCGATCAGATACCGATGATGGATTGTAATAGATTAAGATTTCTCGAGGATTAGTAGTCATATTATCTATTTTCCAAAACAATAATATGTTGTTCCAACATTTTAAGTATAACAAAATAATCACTTTGCTTTAATCAAAATTATCGAAATATTTAGTCGCTAAAATCATAGATCTAACCAATCTTATATCGTTAATTCTTAACTCATAAAATACTTGACCAGATATCTGTCCTAATATTTTTTCAATCTATAACAATCTGATGATTTCCCTCTTCATAGGCATTTTTATGTTCAAGCAATAAACGTCCATCTCTTTTATAAAACCTAAGGGAAACAGACTTAGTATGAGATAGATAAATCGGGATTGTAGTATAATCAACAAAAGGATTCGGCTCATTCTAGAACATATTATCCGATTGATCTGGATCTGTTAATTCTTTATCTATGAATTCAAGCGCTACGCCATAACTAATTCTTATTATAATCATATAAGCGATTGGAGAATTGACCATTCAGCCTAATAGCTTCAACTATGCTACCAGAACCATGTGGTGATACGATCAAAGAAATGAGCGATCCATCATTTACAGATATAGCGTTAGGGTCTGTCCAAACCATATTGATTATATCCAGCGTTGGCGTAATCCAGCAATCTTCGATTATTGAATTCTATTTGATTAGAGACCAATCCAACAACCTCAAACTCTCCCATCAACGATATGTGTATAGCTGAGAGATCTATAGATTCAACATGACTTATTGGTATTATAGCCTCCTCTCCTTCCATAAGTTCTATTGAAAGTATTTGCATTACTTTATAAAAATCAGATCTACTCCTGGCCTTATTCTTATTAGTGATTGCATTACCTGATAAGTGCCCAATCTTGATACCTATCCAGTCTTCACCCATTCTATGATGAGCTAACTCTTCAATCACAATTCGCTCCTTATAGTAAAAAGGGTCACTTTCATTCAATCCAGGTTCCGCTGGGATGAATACCCAACTCGTATTATGAGTAAAATCATTAATTTGACCCAATAAGAACTTTCTCAACTGTGCTAAATCTACTGCTGATACTTTCCCATCGCCATTAATATCCGCTGCTCTTAATTTATCGAGATCAGATATATCCTCCATACCCAGTAGATATTTCTGAATCATAACCATATCTAACGCACTCACCCCATTTAACGGATCGTCGTTTTTGTGGGCCTCAATCTTATAAGACAGGTACATTTCATTAGCCTTGAATGTATACCGTCCGTCTATGTTTTTATAAGTTTCTTGCTCAGTATCACTTCTGATTAAAACATTCTCAATCATATCTCGTGTCATCGTGAATACTTCTCCTCCTATATCTGCCAGCTCATTAAATTCACAAGGACCAAGAGTAGCACCAAGGGCAAGTAATTCTTCTTGTTGAACTCGATCAATAGAAATAGTCTCACCATCAATACAAATTATGAAGTCTTGATCTATACAATCTGGAATCCCATCTTCATCTAAATCAGATACATCGATCTGCCCCCTGCATGGACAGCCCTCAATCATACTATCTCCAATTGTACATGGATCGCCATCATCAAAACTCACAGATTCTTCTTTAGTTAATTAATTAACCCATGCATCCGTCTCGGCATAATTACCAAACTGATCAGAGATTCTTACGGTAACTTTTATACGTTGACCCAGATCACCAAAACAAAAGAAAATTTAATCTCTGAAGATTTCAGAAACCGTGATTTCTCCATCATTATTTTGATCTTCTCCACTGAGATCTTCACCCCATTTATCTCTGAGCTCCCAAACGCTTAGATCCCAATGGAAGTAATCTGATAAATTTCTGATGATCTAGCTATTTGCACAGTGATCAGACCACAAGCATCAGCACTGTTTACATCAAATAGATCAGCTGTCAGCCATGAAGAGCTTTCGTTGTAAAAGAAAGATTCAATTCTGTAGTCGTAATTGGTATAGGTAGCACTTCGTCCTTCACGATTACATGAATGGTGTCTTGAGATACGTTGCCAAATGCATCTGTTACTTCTATCGATATGTAATGAATTCCTGATGATATATCCTGAATGAATAAACGATCACTGCTGTAGTCACCTATGATTATGTCGGGGTCTGAATCACATAGATCACTTACCATTACATAAGATGGTAAATCTATATCGCCATCACAAGAGCGCCCCGCTAAAGTGACAGTAATAGTATCAGTTGTTTTAGTGATGGAAGGAGCCTCTTTATCAATGATATATATGCTGTGTATATTCTCTAACAATATCAGTACACCAATCAACTGTAGACCATTGACGGAGTATCTTAAGACTACCAAAAGCACAAATATTATCATCAGATTGATCAGTATAGATTGTTACAACTTGACATATATTCACGGAGTGATCCTCATTAATTAATATTGGAATCGAATCTCCATCATTAATCAAGATTGGGATCGAACCAATATCTTGGGGATCATATCCATCAAACACGCCAAGTTAGCAAGGTCTTCTGGAAATTGAATTAGTCCAATATTCAGAGGATCAATCTTAATAATCGCTGTATCTAAGGCAAAAGTACCTCGTGCAGCAGATAATGAATAAATCCGCCCGATTAATCCAGACCCACAGGAAACACTCTCAAAAATTTGGTCATCTATTAGCAACTTTCCTTCGGCCAAGCATAACTGTTCCGTCATCAGTGAATCAAATCCCATACCATCCAGAATCAATTCACCTGCCTTGAAAGCCTTAATTAACTCTGAGCTCTCTAAATGAGCACTAATAAGCTCAACTGCATCTTGATAAAAATTTAGTCGTGAAGTTGATTTATGTTCAGCATTAACAAAGGACCAACAGAGAGTCTGACCCGTACAGGGATGTATCAATTTAACCTCGAGTAGTTCGGATAGATCATAGGAGCTTACATCATCCAAGTTAAAAATTACCCTTACCGATCTACCACTTCTAATACATAATCGTTTATACCTGAAACATTATTCAGCGTTAACATAGAAGGACTCAACCTTAATGAACAATCAGCTCCTATCGTCAGTTTGATATCATTGATGCAACTGCCTCTTTCTTCCAGTATTGGTTCACAACCACTTCATAGGACCCTCCACAATTCATCATGTCAGATATTGTGAAAATATAAGTCCCAAAGTCTTCATCCTGAGGATTGTCAATGCTAAGAATTTCAGATCTCGACATAGTATCACCATTGAACCTCCAAGTATAGCTTACTGGCCCATTATTAGAAGAAGCAATCACAACTACATCTATATCTTTTCCATCACAGTACGGTCTGTTATCTTCGATCATAAAATCAAAAGAGAAATCACATAATGCTTCTTGAACAAGTATCCCTGCTTCATCTATATCATCTTCTTTAGGATCCTCATTATCGGGAGTACTATCCTGATCAAAGGCAGGTTCATCCTCACCATCTTCATCTGTAGTAAATATGATTTCTGCCAAATTGAGAATAGAACTTAATGATGCAGGATTTTCAATAATCATTTGGATTGATAGGATTAGCGAATCTTCTAAAGCAATAACTTCAATTGGCATTGACTCTGCATTGACATTCCAGTTATCATTCATATCTGTGACATAACTTATACCATCTAAAATAATATCTCTCACGAGGATATCAAATGCTGGGACAGAACCCTGATTAATTACACTGATGAGATATTCAACCGTATCTCCTATACTAAAAATAGGACCTCCAACAACACGCTTAGTCAATGCCAAATCGAAATCAACACAATAGAAGTCTAAGCTATATGTTCCGCATGAAGCATAACAAGAAGACTCTGTTATTATACCTAAGGACTCATCTATTTCCAGCTGACTTGTGAATGACGTAAGCTCGTGATTAGCAATTGAAAATAATTCTATGGTCAGTTCACCATCTGACATTTCCTGATTGAACAATCCAGTCTGGTTGTAACCTTGAATAAGCCCTATTTCATCAGTTAGTACATATACGTAAGTGCTACTACTGGATGGACGACCACCGTGTAGTGGTAATGGCTGGGCTTGAGCAAATATACACTGATCATCTAATGTGCAGATATATCCAGGCTGGTTGAGTCCATTATTCGTTTCGATCCCACATAAGACTTCATCAACATCTAAATTATCCTTAGATCCATTATCAATTGACTCTAATGCCACACTGATGCTCCGTTCTTGATTCTCAGGAGGAATCTGAAAAGGACCAAACACCACACTACAGGGAAGTTGATTAGGATCTACATAGAATTGTAAAAGATCTACACCTTCTGTAGAAATCTCAAAATTCTCTTGTCTACCACTTTCTTGAAGATCAGTATCGTTAAAAATCGCACTTAACAAGGAAGCTACCCTGTTCGGCAGGTTTGCCATCAGCAGAATTGCTGCATACAGGGACAACCTCGTTCGTAATTAACGTAATCGATTAAAGATGTCTGAGCTAAGCTGTCCAAACTTATACTCCAGAATAATGCCATGTGGATATAGCACAATAGATGAGTATAGGGCATACGGGATGCCTTCATAGTTGTAGTTTCCGTATGTAATATTTAGAGACCAGTAAGGCTCCACCCTTTAGGGGTGCAGCCAGCAGTCTTATAATTCTCTATTTATTCTCTTACTCATTACCTGTCCAAGGGAATGTTCCACACTCAACGCTGTTGATCGTGATTGTTATAGAATTACTCTATTAATCACACTCGCCTTCAGGATCAGATGATGTTAAGGTCAGGGTTACACTTCCACTCTGCTTATCAGCAGCACTTGGCACATATGCCATTGCGCTCACATATGAAGTTCCTCCTGTGAATGAACCTGTTACTGAGGTAGAACCACCACTTATATCACCGTCCAACTCTACCTCTGCAGCAGAACAGATAGTCTCATTCCTGCCTGCATCAACTGCAACTTCCGGATCTACAGTTATTATGATATTAATAGTATCACCTCTACATCCATCGGCACTAATTGGGGCAACTTAACAGATCACACTATCTGAACTTGATCCAGTATTTTCATATATATCATTGGCTAAACTATCAGCAGTAATATAACCTACTGAAGTTTGTGAAATAACAGTTAGACCCTTCTCATTTATGGATATTAACTCAAAGCTATCCGTTCCAACTGAGCCTGGTGCCAATGTGAGTATTAATCCTATTGGGCTATCACTACATACCGTATCATCTAAGTCATCTCCTAACTCTAAAGAAACTACAAAAGATAAGGCATCCCCGTAGGTAAGAAATGTATAGGCATATACCTAATAGTCTCCATTTACCAATCCTGTGAAATGACCGGTAGTACTTGTATCTATTGAAGCACCTATTTCTCAGGTAGTATCTGTCAGAAAGTATAGATATACGTTCTTTCTATTGTACGGCGCAACAGTCGAAACGATAGTCCCACAATCAAGACCTGCTTGTGTATAATCACAGGAAGCTTCATTAAAGTCCATGTCACCATCATTATCAGTATCTACACATAGGGCGTCTCATACAATAATGGGTTCTAAGGTATCTGGAGTTCCAGCGGGACTCACAATGACCATTACTAATATCGTATCAAGACCGTTTTTACACTTATTGATCCACTCAGAAAAGAAGAAGACCCAGTAATACCAGAGCTTAAACACCATCAACAATTATATTATAAGTAGAGTCGACAGATAAACCTGTAACATCGATAGCATATGTTTCATCCGTGCCAATTCCGTAACAGGTGGAAAGAGCTTCTACTTGCGTATGTGCTTTATTGCTGGAGACAAGGTAAAGTACGACCGTAATGATAGCCATGACAGGCTTACCGAAATAAGAGTAAAATTCATTCATTTTGATCTTGCCTTGTGCGGTTTATGTATAGTTCACGTAGATGGCAAATAACTCCTGACATTAAGGTGAAATGTATGTTCTTATTCTACTTAGGCTATATTATAAATAAATATATGATTTATACATATATAAGTAAAAAATAATATGACAATTTATGCTTAGTAGGCTTTTGCAAATAATACCCTCCCAAAAGAGGGCTTTCCAGTAAGTACATCTTTCCCTGACTCTTTAACTTGATCATGAGGAATACATCTAATGGTAGCTTTAGTTAGCTCTTTGATTTTTAGCTCAGATTCTATGGTCGCATCCCAATGGGCTGAAACAAATCCAGCCTTGTCCTCTAAAACTTCTTTGAATGTATCAAAATCATTAACCTCCGTAATATGGTCATCCCTATATTTTTTGGATCTGTTAAATAGGTTGTCTTGTATATCGACTAAGAGCTGCTCAACATACTTAGCTATGCCATCCAAATTAATTGATGACTTTTCTTTAGTATCTCTGCGAGCAACCTCAACGACTCCATTTGCTAAGTCTCTCTTACCTATGCCTATTCTTACAGGCACCCCTTTCATTTCGTACTCTGCAAACTTGAAGCCGGGTCTTTTCTTCTTATCCTTGTCAATAAGAACCGAAATGCCCAATGCTAACAATTCGGTCACAATTCGATCAGCAACCTCCATAATCTCTCGTTGAGGCTTAGGAATCGGCACAATGACGACTTGAGTTGGCGCTAACTTAGGTGGTAATACCAATCCTTCATCATCAGAGTGAGTCATGATCAACCCACCAACTAAACGAGTAGATACTCCCCAGGAAGTTGCCCATACATAATCTTCCTTGTTATTATTATCAGCAAATGTCACATCAAAGGCCTTTGCAAAATTTTGACCTAAGAAATGTGAAGTTCCAGCTTGAAGTGCTCGACCATCTTGCATTAGAGCTTCTATTGTATAAGTCTCTTCTGCACCAGCAAAGCGTTCATTTGCAGTTTTGGCCCCTTTAATCACTGGCATAGCCATATAATCTTCAGCAAATCTTGCATAGAGTTCATGAATCATCTGAGATTCCTCAACGGCCTCTGATTTAGTGGCATGAGCGGTATGTCCCTCTTGCCATAAGAACTCTGCGGTTCTCAAAAAAGGCCTAGTTCTCATTTCCCATCTAACAACATTAGCCCATTGATTAATTAATAATGGTAAATCTCTATACGACTGAATCCAATCCTTATAGGTATTCCATATAATTGTTTCAGATGTTGGTCGAACGATCAACTCTTCTTCTAATCTTGCATCCGGATCTACTACGACTCCCGAACCATCAGGATTATTCATAAGCCTATGATGAGTTACTACAGCACATTCTTTAGCAAAGCCTTCAACATGATCAGCTTCTTTGCTCAAAAAGCTCTTAGGTATAAAAAGTGGAAAATAGGCATTCACATGTCCAGTCTGTTTGAACATCCGATCAAGCTGATCTTTCATGTTTTCCCATATGGCAAAACCTGTTGGCTTAATTACCATACACCCTCTCACAGCAGAATTGTCAGCCAAACCTGCTTTTTTAACTATATCCAAATACCATTGTGAGTAGTTTTCGCCCCTTGAAGTGATCTCCTTTGCCATGCTAATTGTTAAAATCCAAGTAAATCTGTTAAAATTCGGACTTCTTAGAATAAGATTTCGTCCTACATGTAGATATGCAGATAGAAAAGTCTAAAAAAGTTAGAATTTTCTAAAATCTGCTGTTTAAATAATTATTAACGGTTCAATAAGCTCAAAAGTAATAAATTGCAATGGCACAGAACGAAGAACCGTAACAAGCGATAAAAATTAGTAGCTATGAAAAAAATTAAATTTCTCCCATTCTTGACACTCTTGCTGAGTTTTTTCATCGTTAATGTATATGCACAGTTCGATGATCTATACTATGATGCTTCAATTGATGATAGTCCTTATGACTATGCGTATGATGAACCAGAATCGGATTATACCTACTATAAAGAGGATAATTCATTGAGTGATTATGACACTGATGACTACGATGACTATACCAATTATTATAGCAATGATTACGATATAGATGCATATCAGTATACTAATAGATTAGATAGATACAGGTTGGCAGCATTTGCTACTAACTATTATGGGCCTAACTTCTTTTTTGGATACGGTAATAATTTCTACAGAAATATAAATCGTCAGTTAGCGAATGATAGATTCTTCGCGATGTACATGAGGAACGCTTTGTTATTTGGTCCATCATATACTCGTCTAAGGTCTGTATATGGCCCTTATTCAGATCCATTCTCATCATTCTATTCACCTTTCGGAGTTAATAGAGGTTCCGGGATAAGTATTGGAGTAGGTAATGGCTGGAATCGCGGCTTTGGGTTCAATAGAGGTTTTGGTGGTGGATTTGCAAACGCTGGTTTCGGTGGTGGATATTTATGTCCTCCATATGGTTTTAACACTGCGATAATAAATAATAATTTAAATATTACTAATAGAAATTCGATTGGAACAAATGTCAACAGAGTAAGCAGCTCAAGAGCAACAAACTCTACAACAAGGTCTAATGCCATCTCAAGAAGAACCGTTGATACTAAAGCCACAAGAGCAAATGTGAGAAGTGTATCAGCAAGAGGAGATAGAGGCACGGCAAGAAATACAGTTTCATCGAGAAGTGCAGAAAGAGCAGTAAGATCAAATGCGAACACAAGAGCTTCATCAAGAGCACTAAGAACGAATTCTAATAGTGGAGTTTCGTCAAGATCTGTAAGATCTACACAATCTAATAGTAGTTCGAGAATTTCAAATTCAAGTTCAAGTTCAAGAAGATCATCATTCTCTCCTTCCAGATCAAGTAGAAGAAGCAGTTTCTCAGGATCTTCTTCCAGATCAAGTAGACCTTCATCTATTAGCAGATCGTCAGGAAGTTCTTCTTCCAGGTCGTCCAGCAGTAGAAGTGTTAGAAGACCCTAGCAGCCGAATACTTTTTGCAGATATAAATGGGTGGTGGCATGAGCTGCCACCCATTTTTTTTGAATTCAAATAGCCCTTATTAATTCACCATCTCTTTTCTTTGATCAGAGAAAATTAAGATTGTTAATGAAGCACTCTTTTATAGTTATAATCACGCTACTTATTACCTACACCTCAACAGCTCAAAATGTAGGTGATGCAGTCAGATATTCCTTTTTACCTCAGCTAAATACAGCCAGGTCTATAGGTGTAGGGGGAAGCATGAGCCCACTTGGTGCAGACATCTCGGTGGCTACAGTTAATCCTGCTGGAATTGCAGAGTTTAGAAAATCTGAATTTGTTATTGGTTTCGGAATTCCTCAGCAAAGTGCTGACGCTAACTTGAATGGGTTCATTCAATCAGAGAGCTCTACAGGATTTCAACTCAACAATCTTGGAATAGTGTTTGCCTACCGCCCAAATGCACCTAAACTCAGAACTATGAACATCTCTATTGGAGTTAATAAACTGGCTGACTTTAGTCAAAACATATTCTACTCTGGTTCTTCTGCAGGAACGCGTGTTGAACGATTTTTAGAAGTATCCAATCTTAGAACCTTAGATGAACTTGATAATTTCGAAGGAGGATTAGCATTTGACGTAGATCTTATCTCGGATGATGAAGGAGATAATATTTATGAGAGTGATTTTTTCACATTCACAGAAACAGTTCGGAAGGAAGAATTTATTGAGCGGTCGGGCTCACTACAAGAGTTGTTCATAAACTTAGCAGCTAATTATGATAATAAGATCTCTTATGGCTTTACTCTAGGTATTCCAATACTAAACTATAAGGAACGTAAGGATTACTTAGAAGAAGACGACTTATTTATTGTTCCAAACTTTTTTAACTCCTTATACACCCAAAACTTAAGCACTACAGGAGGAGGTATAAATCTTAAAGGTGGAATTATTTATAAGGTTACATCTAAAGTGAGAGTTTCAGCAGCTATTCACTCTCCTACCTGGATGTTTTTGACGGATGAATTCAATACTTCTTTAGATTTCTTTACAGATGATTCAGATGAAGGTTTAGTTTCTGAATCACCTATATCAGAGTTTGAATATCGACTTAGAACTCCTTGGAGAGCAATTGCTGGATTAGGCGTTATATATAGCTTAGGAGAAATAAAAGGTTTCGTTTCAGGAGAAGCTGAATATGTCGATTATACTGCAAACAGTTTTGATATCACAGTAAATTCCAACGACCCTGTAGATCAGTTTTTTGAGGAAGATCTGAATAATGAAATCAACAATCAATTGAATCAAGCATTAAACTTCAGATTTGGGACTGAAATGGCATTATCAAAATTCCGCATAAGAGCAGGAGCCGCTATGTTACAGTCTCCTTACAGCACCAGTTCAGTTTTTGATGCAAATCTACAATTGAATGGAGGTATTGGCTGGAGAGCTAATAAATTCTATGTAGATGTGTCTTATAACACAAGAAATCAAAGTGAAAATTACACACCATACAGATTATTAGATGCCAGCTATAATCAGTCGGTGAGTATAGATCAAAGCGTTAATCAATTTACTTTAACAGTGGGCTTCAAATTCTAATAAAAAGAGGGGATGGAATCTAATTCCACCCCCCAATCATTTCGTTAACATACTTATCTTACCAATAGGTTGACTTAGTTCATAATGATCATCCGCTTAGTAGCGACTTGATTTCCTGCACTCAATTGATAGTAGAGCAATCCTTTGGTACTCAACTTTGATTCCTCTATAACCATCTTGTTCTTTCCAGAATCAAAGGTTCCCTTTTCATTATATAATTGACGACCAGTTATATCAAATACCGACAATTCCACTTTAGACGATTCTGGCAGATAGAACCCGATAGTTGTTGTTCCACTAAATGGATTCGGTTCGTTCTGATATAGCTCAAAATCATCAATACTTTCCTGGTTGGTTATAACATTATAGTCCAGTGATAACTCTGAAGTTTCTAAGGATTCATTAACATAGATTTCGGAACGGAGTCCCCTGTCTTCATTTATTGTGATTGCTTCCGATGCCAACATATCTCTATGTGGAATGACGTGTAAGCTTATCTCCATCTGATTCATCCCAAGCGGATAGGGCTCAGAAATAAGAAGACTTTTATCAGTTATTAGATAGTTCGATTGAGGTAGCATATTGCCATTAATCTTAACTGAATACACATCCACATCCTCTATATTTAAAGATAACTGCAATCCGAAAATCTGACCAAACTGTTCTGGACGGAATGTTAAGACAGCGTCTTGTCCATTTGATAATGGTAAGTCATCAGCAATAACTCTGACTATGTCATTACTTCTCGTTCCAGCTAACAAAGAGTTAGCAATGGCATTGCCATTCACATCACCGAGTTTGATCGCAGTAAAATGATTATCTCCATCGTTGCTTCTTAACTCCTCGATCCCAATAGACTGTCTAAGTGGCCATGGGTTATCGATAGAGTTGAAAGATTGATTCTTATCAACAAACAACCAAGATTTATCAGATGCGAAGTGGTCCGAATTACCTAATATGACTCTTCGTATATCAACTAAGTCCAAAGCAGATACTTTCTCATCACCAGTTACATCCGCAGCAATAACCTGGTATGGATTTTCAAATGACCGAAGGGATAAAATGTATTGCTGAATCAATACTAAGTCTAACGTACTGACACCGTTAGAAACATCATCACTTTTAGATGCAGTCACTTCATAATCAAGATATTTAAGATTACTATTAAACATATAGTCACCTGTGACATCCGTCATGGTAGCACTTTCATGAGCTTTGGATGGATCTACTACATATACCTCGGCAGATTCTAAGTCATCACCCATCGAAGTGGTTATAGTACCTGAAATCAGAGCCATTCCCTCGTCTACATCAGGACAAACTTGGGCATTATCATCGATACGGAAATTAACAGTACAAAAGTCCCGATTCCCCGAAGCATCCCAAACCCAAACTCTTAGGGCTTTAGTGACAGTGATTCCATTCAGGATACTATCACAGGTAAAGCTCATGCTTGATACGTTGGGATCAGTTCCACTAAATGAATAAGTAACCTGGCCTCCACATTCATCTATTGGTTTACTATCTATATCAAAGTCGGCCGCCCATATGGCCACTTCGCCGTTCGTATTCATTACTGCTGAAGAAATACCACCTATACATTGAGGTGTAGGAGCTTTTTCATCTAATATAGTAAACTCACAAAGCTGCTCACTAAAATTACCACAATCATCAGTAGCCCTCCAAAGTATATTATATGTTCCTGTAGGAACTAATGTATCTATACTTACTGTAGCGTTACCATCATCGGCAATTGTAGGATTTAGTAGTAAGTCAAAAATATCGTCACCGTCAATATCTATCCGGGCAATCCATGATAAATTATTTGAACAACCTTCATCAGACCCTTGCGCAGATAAACGGAATCCTGACAATCCGCAATCTTGTCCAACTGAAAACGTCTCATCTTCGCAAGTAATCACCGGACGTTCCGTATCTCTGATCTTAATCACTTGTCTAAATACATAGATACCCTCATCACCTGTCTGATTAGCCCTATAAGTACACCAGTCTATTGTCGTAAATGTTCTAATAATCTTTTTACAAATACCATTGCTATTAGGCACCTCAAACTCTTGTAAATCAACATTTTGGGCTAAGAGATTACACTCATCACCTTCTACAACGAGATCTCCAAAGTCAGTCACAGAACAATCTACAATAGTATCTTCTGCTGGAAATATAAAATTCAATGAGTCTAAATCACCTAAACTAAAGTGCTTGATACAGATGGTATCCATTTGACCTCGGATGAAGTATGCAACATCTGCTTCGCCAACATTACAATTACTATTAATAGTATTGTTAATTATACTATAATCCAATTCTAAATCTGAAGTAGCGCAAGACTTAAGCATGGCTCGAGGAGCATAAAGCGAGTCTAATATCACAGATTCAAAATCACGATTGCAATCTAGTGATATGGAATCCAGCCCACATTGAATTTCAATCTGACTTGATTTATCCTCTACTCGTACAGTTGACCAACCAATGCTGTAATTACCCTGTCTATCACTCACTCTGAGTTCAATCATATGTTCTGCGTGAGGAATACCATCATCGTCAATAGCTGTGATATCATGCTGTGAAAATTTCACAAATTGGTGCCACGATGTATCCGTTAAACGCTTGATCTCATATATCAAAGAATCATCACAGGCATCATAGCTGCCGACATCGATGTTATATGGAAAGATCTTAGCAGTACAGCTATCTGCAAATGGTGTGAATGTTACGATGATCTTGTCCTTAGTTATGACAACTGGGTCAGCACCATCCTTAATCACCAAGTTTGACGTGTCTGTGGAGATGTTACCACACTGATCAGATAGACTATACACCACGTCATAGGATCCTGGATATAATCCATCCAATATATAGTTGTTAGATGCATCAGCAACAATTTTATTGAATGATGACAGCTCGACCACGGCGGACCATACTAATTCATCAGTATCTGCACAATTGTCGCTAGTTCTTTCATCAATTGGATTTGGCACTTCTACCCTCGCACTACAAAACCATGGATCAGTAGATACCATTGGAATAGTATTTGGTGCCTCAAAAATAGGAGCATCATTGTCCATGACAGCGATAATCTGGGTTTCATCCCTAACTTCACCTGTACACCAGTTTAAGAGCTTCCATGTCCTAACAAATTTGTAGGAGTTCGGACAACCATCATCTGGAATTATCTTATCAGTATCACTATAAGTAGCAAAAACCTTACAGAACTGTTCTACACCAGTTTTTCTTGGACCAACAGGCCTAAATCTTGGCAATTTGAACTTCATGTAGTAACTACTATCCTTATCGAGTTGAACTGTTATCAGAGTTGAATCATATCGATTGACTGAATCGATCTCAATACTAGGATAAGAGCAAAAAATAGCACTGTCTACGTCGGGATTTGTAAAATATGTTGTATCGGAGAAATAATTTCGGAGCGACTCAGGATCAGTTTCAATTCCACATTCAACGATAACCTTAGATTTGGGGGAAAGGATATCAGAACTATCTATAGGATTGAATTTGAATTTCTGTTTGCATCCCAGGGTTTTAATCATGGTACCATGTGCTGTCATCAGTTGCGCCTTCCAAGTACGTGTTATGATGTATCCTCCACAAATGCTATCGTTACTGATTACATCTTCAGGTACAATCGTGCTTGGCGTACCACAATTATTTAAATATTGAGGATTGAGCTCAGCAGTTAACGTCGGATCACTCAGGAAGTCCTCTATATCTGCACAAGTAAATGTACATTCAGGTGTTACTACTGTAGCTGTATCGGGACACATACAGTCGCCAATTAATGCAGGCGGGAGCTTATTCTCAACGTCGAGACTACCCCAACAAGATATGCCAGAGGATAGTCTCTTTACACTTACAGTAAAGCTGCCAGGTTCGGTAAATCGAATAATAGAACCAACATTTCCTTGAACATATGTGCCACTTGAATCATACTGAACTCCATCCAATGAGGAGCCATCTTTAGCTGTGATTGTGAGTTCATAATCTGTTAATGGTGGAGCAAGACCCGGTGAAAATGTAGTTGCGTCTATAACGACTCTGCATGAGTCATCCAAAGAGGCTTGCAAGCCTTGGAAGCAAGTCATTGACTGACCAGCAAGTGAGGAAGGCGAAAAAAACAAGGCTGCCAACCATATCAGTAAAACATTACTCCATAAAGGGTAAATTTTTCTCATAGGCATGAGTGAATTTTGGTTAAAAAATGGTGAACGTTCTTTAACTCAGATGACCATTGTCACCAACCTATTAAGTATATCGGGATTAAGAAAATAAATTACGAGGGGACGTAAATAATTTTTGAATTATGGTCATAGCCGTATCAATAAGGCTATACATTCTAATAACTAATAAATGTCAGGATTGAGTAATGGGGGTGTGAGATTATCATCAAAAGTATGATGTTCATAGGTTCCTAGTACCTGAAAGACAGGGTAATTATCAAAAAAAAATCCTTCTAATAATTGTTATTCCTAATATGATGCATACTCAACGGGCTTGGATAAAGTTTGAACCCAATAGTCATAGTGCTTTGACATACCAAAATCTGTAACTTCAGGATCCATTAGCATCTTACAGTGACTTGGGCTCTCTAACCACGCCTCCAAAACGTCATAAAAGTCATGTAAACCTTTTCCCAAATTTTCACCAATTCTGAACCATCTATATCCAATAGAGTATAACCTGTCCTCTAGAGTCCTACCATCTTCCGTCTCATGCGAAAATCGGTTATTTCGATATAAGTACCTCGTATATTCTCTAGAAACTCGATGCAATGTTCGATCCCAATTGACAGGTTGTGCAGGCATCACGTGGGTATTGCCCCATTTACAACCACTGAAACTAATAGTGTTAATTTTATTTAGAACTTTATTAATTGATTGTTGAGTAGGTTTTGCTAAAACTACTTTTGAACAGATTAGCAAACAACCCAAAATCAACTTAATGTGATGCCTTAAGAGAACTTTCTAATCATCTGATCTGTGGCCTGATCTAAGAGATTATAGACCTCTTCAAAACCATTGTTATTATAAGTACCAGGAATAGCCCTACTCTCATCGGGATAAACGCTATTTAGTATCAGCTTTATTTTAGGCTTATAGATATTTTTTTGTATCTAAGATTATGACGGCCGGATAATTGGCAGAATCCATTACAAAGAGAAATTCATAGTATTTCAAATCAGACTGCAGTATCTGCCTAGCTCTTTGATTTGAAATATCTATACCATTAGTTCTAGCAATGTCTATTGACCTTTGATCTGGAGAACGTCCAACATACCACGAGCTTGTACCGGCAGAATCAATTTCCCAATTAAGACCTAAACGATCTACTTTAGCTTGAAGAATACCATGAACTAATGAATTCCTTCAGATATTTCAAAGACAGACCATTAGTATCTTCATAAAACATAGATTAATCTAAATCGAAAGCACTTTTAACCTTATCAAGGTAATCAAGCTTCTCCCATGGAAATAACTCAACTTCAACTTCAATTTTTTGACCAGAGTTCTCAAACACCTTTGTTACTTTCTGAGGCTCTCTACCCATATGACCATAAGCTGCAGTCTCAGAATATATAGGTGTTCTCAAATTAAAGCGTTGCTCAATGGCATAAGGACGCATATCAAAGATTTCTTTGACCTTATCTGCTATTAGTCCGTCTTTAATTTTTTTACCATTATCTCCTTGGATTTTACAAGTTCCGTAAGTATCAACGAAAATTCCACACGGCTCAGCAACTCCAATCGCATAAGAAACTTGAACCAAAACTTCATCACAAACATCTGCAGCTACCAAATTTTTGGCTATATGCCGAGTGGCATAGGCTGCAGATCTATCAACTTTAGATGGATCCTTCCCACTGAATGCTCCTCCTCCATGGGCTCCTTTACCGCCATAAGTATCAACTATGATTTTACGGCCTGTTAATCCAGTATCTCCATGAGGACCACCAATTACAAATTTGCCTGTTGGATTTATATGATAAGTAATATTAGCCTTAAACAGTCTTTTGAGCTTCGGAGACAATTTTTTCTTTACTCGTGGTATGACATAACTAACGATATCCTTCTTAATCTTTTCTAACATTTCAGCGTCCTCCGCAAAGTAATCATGCTGTGTAGAAACAACTATGGTATCGATTCTTAGAGGCTTATTACTATCTGAATACTCGATAGTAACTTGAGATTTTGCATCAGGCCTCAAATATTTAATTCTCTTATTTTCCCTCCTTACTTCTGCTAACTCTTCCAAAATCAAATGAGACAAGTACAGAGGCAGTGGCATATAGTTCTCGCATTCTCTTGTGGCATATCCGAACATCATCCCTTGGTCTCCAGCGCCTTGAGCATTAGCTTTAGACTCAAAATCATCAGCAGCTTTTCGTTCAATACCTTGATTGATATCCGAAGATTGCTCATGTATTACGCTGAAGACTCCACAAGAGTTAGCCTCAAACATATACTCAGCTTTAGTATAGCCAATCTTACGTATTACGTCTCTTGCAATAGACTTAACATCCAAATAAGTATTGGTATTAACCTCACCTGCAAGTACAACTTGGCCAGTAGTTACAAGTGTTTCACAGGCGACTTTAGAATTAGGGTCAAAAGCAAGAAAGTGGTCTATTAAGGCGTCACTTATCTGATCAGCGACTTTATCAGGATGTCCTTCAGATACGGACTCAGAAGTGAATAAATATGGCATAGAAAGTTAATATACAGTTGGTAATTAATATCTATAATATTCTGGCTTATAAGGACCTTCCTTGGGAACATTTATATAATCAGCTTGATCTTTAGATAGCTCTTCTAATTCTGCCCCAATTTTCTCTAAATGTAGATGTGCTACCTTCTCGTCTAAATGTTTTGGTAAGGTATATACCTTATTTTCATACTTATCAAAATTTTGCCAAAGCTCGAGTTGCGCAAGAGTTTGATTAGTAAATGAATTAGACATTACAAATGATGGGTGTCCTGTTGCACAACCCAAATTCACCAAACGACCTTCTGCTAATACGATTATATCTTTTCCATCAACCACGTATTTATCTACTTGCGGTTTAATCTCAATCTTAGAATTACTATGAGTATCATTTAGCCAAGTCATATTAATCTCATTGTCAAAATGACCAATATTACAAACGATTGTTTTATCTCTCATCATCTTGAAGTGGTTCTTATTTATCACATCTTTATTACCTGTGGCTGTTACTATGATGTTTGCTTCAGGTAATGCATTCGCCATTTTCTTAACTGCAAATCCATCCATAGCCGCCTGTAAAGCGCATATTGGGTCAATCTCCGTAACTATTACTCTACATCCAGCTCCTCTGAGTGAGGCTGCTGATCCTTTACCTACATCACCATATCCAGCAACTACGGCAACCTTACCAGCCATCATAATATCTGTAGCTCGACGTATAGCATCGACACATGATTCTTTACAACCGTACTTATTATCAAATTTTGATTTGGTAACAGAATCATTCACATTAATCGCAGGAAGCGTTAATGTCCCATTGATTTCTCGCTCATATAATCTGTGAACTCCAGTCGTTGTCTCTTCACTGAGTCCTTTTATGCCGTCAACAAGTTCTGGATGCTTATCCAATACGATGTTGGTGAGGTCACCCCCATCATCTAAGATCATATTCAATGGCTTGTTCCCTTCGAATGCAAATAAAGTCTGCTCTATTGCCCACCAAAATTCTTCTTCAGACATTCCTTTCCAAGCATAAACAGGTATACCCGCTTTTGCAATGGCTGCCGCTGCATGATCCTGAGTTGAAAATATATTACATGAGGACCAAGTTACTTCTGCTCCTATAGCAACCAAAGTTTCTATTAATACGGCAGTCTGGATAGTCATATGAAGACAACCTGCTATTCTAGCACCCTTTAAGGGTTTTGAGTCACCATACTCATCTCTCAGAGCCATTAATCCTGGCATTTCTGCTTCTGCCAACTCTATTTCATTCCGGCCCCATTCAGCCAAATTGATGTCTTTTACTTTATACATAAAGGTAATTTCTAATAATTGTGCAAATATCCAGTTTACATAGGTTAATAACACAAAAAAGAGGTGTTAATTAACCTAACACCTCTTTTTTATATTTTGATACTATCTTATCTCAGTATGATCATGTTCTTAGTCGATACAAACTCATCAGTAATCATCTTGTAGATTATTGACCCTGTAGTACTTTCAATGATACTCCGATCAACAACAACAGTATTCCGACCGGCTGGATATTCACGTTCTAAGTTTCCGACTAATCTACCATCCAATGAATAAAACTGCATCTGAACAACTTGAGTTGAAGGAATAACAAAATCAATAGTAGTAATTCCAACTGAAGGATTCGGTTTATTCTGATCCAATGCACACCCTTCCACTGAATTTACAGTAGATATAATAAAAGGCATAGACTCCAAATTGGTATTATATATTTCAGCAGATAAATCATTTGTTAATTCTATAATTGGAACAACATCCTCAAACAGTATAGTAAAAAGTGATTCATTCGCACTGATTTGGAAACCTCTTCTCTCATTAAGACTAAGCTTTAGGATATTTTCATCAATATGATAGTTCGTAGGGTATATATCAAAGTTTTCAGATTTAATCTCAGAGATTCTTCGCCCATCGATATCAATCGACATTTGGATTCCGTTAAGAGAAAACTCCCTATTAACAACAAAATCTACTCGATCTAATTTTCTGTCAATATATACATTCTCGTATACTTGATCTCTTGAAGACGCTGTACCTAATGTATTGTTGACATCACCGATCTTAATCGCATAAAAATCAGCCGCCATTTCATCTTTATCTAAATCCTGATAATAATATGAATTACTATAAGTGAGAGCAGAAGTCACAATAGTCATATCTGACGAAGCTGTAATAAACTTCCAAGCATCTGATGAAGGAACCGCATAGGATTTACCTAAAATAATTTTTCTTAACTCAATTAGATCTAATGCATCAATACTACCTGAATCGTTAATATCAGCAGCAACTAGCAGTTTAGGATCATTTATCTCAGATATACCCAGAACATGATTCTGGATTAATATCAGATCTAAAGTAGATACCCCTTTAATCATTTCATCAACCTTCTCAGGATTTACACTATATGCTAAATGCTTATCTAAGTCTCCGAAAGAAAATTGTCCGTTCTCGTCTGTTATATCATATCCAACTTCATCGCCGTCTAATTCAACATTGAAGTTTGAGCTGCCGTGCCCTCCTGGCCCTATTACTTTACCCCCAATTTCAGCTGTTTCTAATGCTGATGTTCCAGTGGAGGTAATAGGACAACAACAGTTAAATATCTCTATATCTCCTAAGCCAAATTTTTGAAACCGTGGATCTAAATTAAACTCAGGTGTAATATCGATGAAGATGGCAGAACCATTTAAGTTGCCACTCAAACTTCCAAAGTTACTACGAGGTATATATGAACCCTGTGGCCCATAAACATTACACTCTCCTGGTACCAAGGATGGATCCAAGCAATCCGCCATTGTCCAAATAATTGTATCACACATAGCTCCATCCTGACTAACCTGATCTGCCCCAAAAGCAATACCCCCAGCACTATTTAGTCCATTCCTCCATAGGTTTCCTCCAGCGACATTCCCCACTGAGATATCTGTAATTAAATTCCAAGTCTCACCCGAAAGCTCATATAAAATCGACATTGAATTATGCACGGTGCCTCTCTCTGCCAAAATCATTCTATCACAAGTTACATTGAAATCTAAATCAGTAATTTTCTCTCTTGTCCCAATATTCAGTATTTGAACTTGAGACAGATTACTCATAATGCCCATATCATTAAGATCCAATGTATATATTGTTTTGTTCCTAGTCCCTCCTGCATTGCCTAATGATTCGCCTCCACCTGCGACATTTTGTTGTATGAAAAATAGTTGGCGGGTGCACTCGTTAAGTTCGATGGCCCAAATTACTTGATCTGCAGGAAAAGGACTGGATAAAAAGCCTTCTCCGCCACTAGGAAAAGGATCTATTACCTGCTCAATAATTCCCGATGTAGCATTAATAGCATAGATTCTACCGTCTGACAAGTTAGAGCCATATAAGGTATTCGATAACTGGTCATATGCAATATTACCCCATCCAGTCGGTAAGGGATTATTTGATAAACCTGTATTTAAGAACTTTCCAGGAACGATCGTTCCACCTACCGGATTACTCATAAAGGTGTTTGAGGTTGTTACTAGGGTCTGTAGAACAGCTGGATTAGAAAAATTCGTTTTATATAGGCCTGATTCCCCACCTGGTCCTTTACCTGTTGGCGTAAAAGGGTCACCATCATATGAATAGACGTTTGTAGCAGCGAAATAGATATCCCCATTGGTATTACCTACTGAGGTACCGAAAATTTGTCCCATTTCTTCAATAGTCCATGTTACCGGTTTTTCAATGGCAACGGCAGTGGCACCACTGGATACTGGGTCAGCCCAATTATCGCCCAAAGGAGCAGTATTTGCATTTCTGAAATCAAGAATGGCAGCAACAGCTTCATTACTAAAAGAACCTCCAGCACAAGTTACAACAGCTTGACCTATAAACTCTTCATCAGGGCAAAGGCATGGACTGACCGTGATAGTCACCATATCTTCATCATCATCTATTCCATCTGCAATACCGTCCCTACCATCATCTGATTCTTTATCAACATCTGGATCACTATCGACATCATCACCATCATCTTCTGTTATCTCGACTATATTCATTAATTGATCGCCCTCAAATGACTCATCAATGGACATGACAATTTCTATACTATCTTTTGCTCCAGCTGGCAATGAAGCCACTGTATAAACCAATCCGTTTCTTGATATGTTGGTATTCAAACTACCGTTGTCAGACACGAAGGTTAATCCAGACTGTGGACTGTCTGTTACGGTCACATTTACGGCATCAAGACTACCTTGATTCTCGATGATCCATCTAAAAGTTACCATATCTCCAGGGCTGTAATAGCCTGAACTAATAGTTTCTTTTTCTATAGCCAAATCATATCGATCAATATCTATGACAACCATGTCTTCATCATCATCATCTGTTTGTCCTACATTTCCACCGTCATCATCTCCTGTTACAGTTCCATCTAATCCGTCATCGGTATCTTTTCTTAGACTGGGATCACTATCTACATCATTCCCATCATCTTCTGTGATCTCCACTACGTTCATCAATTGATCTCCAGAAAAATCAACATCTATTACATAGGTTATGTCAAAAGACTGAGACTCACCAGCAACTAAATCTAAAATAGTATAATTATTGCCGGTTCCTGTAACATTTGTGATACTGCCAGCGTTGGTGCTTACAAATGCTATGTTATCATCTGGGAAATCAGTAATACCCACATTGGCGGCATCGATACTTCCTTCATTAGTAACTATTATTCTAAAGGTGACATTATCTCCTAATTCATATGGACCTGAGGTAACTATATCCTTATCAATTGCTAAGTCATAATCTTGCCTCACAGAAATAGTGACCATATCCTCATCATCGTCATCAATTTCTCCAATATTTCCTCCATCATCATCACCGGTCTCAGTGCCATCAAGGCCATCATCAATTGCTTTTCTGATATCTGGATCACTATCGACATCATCGCCATCATCTTCTGTAATCTCAACTATATTCATTAATTGATCTCCAGTAAAATCACGATTAATTGAAAAGGTTACGATAAACTCTTGTTCATCACCACCACCTAAATCAAGAATTGTATATCCAGTACCACTTCCATCTACATTGTCCTGAGAACCTGCATTAGTCGATACATATGTTAATCCTTCATCTGGAAAGTCGGTTACACCCACATTAGCTGCATCGATAGTACCTTCATTAGTAACTGTTATTCTGAAGGTCACCTCAGTACCTGGCTCATAAGGACCTTGAGTAACTATCTCTTTATCAATAGCTAAATCATATCTGTCAATCTCTATCTCAGCGGGATCATGATCATCTTCATCATCAGGGTCATTAACGGCATCATCTATAGGATCTCCATCATTCTCATCGACCGTATCTGGTGTGCTATCGTCATCCACTGGAGGCTCATTATTAGGGTCATTATCGTCATCTGCACCTGAAATCTCTGCAAGGTTTACAATACTTGAACCTCTAAAATTAGGATCGATAGTGAAATCAATTTGAACTGTAGCATTACTATTAAATCCGGCTATAAAAGGAATTTTTTCATTTTTTATGGCTATCCCTCCAGTCTCGGTCCATTCTGGATCATTTAATATTAAGCCTTCAGGTATATAATCTGTTATTTCAATTTCAAAAGCATCTTCTGTCCCTTGATTGATTACCTCAATATCAAAAGTTACGTCTCCTCCTAACTCGTAAGGACCAGGTGTAGAGCTACTGACAGTTTTTATGAGAGCCAAATCAAATCTGGTCCTTACACAATTCATTTCATTATCATTGATATGAACAGTTGGCTGACAGAGAGTCTGCCTTCCACACTCATCAGTAACCCATATATCTACTACTTGTGCCAATCCTCCTTCACCACTTAAGATCTTACTATTTTCTTTTCCCGCTTGATCAAAAGTAATTTTGAGCCATTCATAAGGAGTCTTATCATCAGATGCAGAAGCTATTAAATCTTTGGCCCATACAACTACCATACAGGTATCAGGCATAAATGTGGTGTGCAAGTCTCTACATATAACTGTAGGTTCTTCAACATCATTTGGATGACATTGTCCTTGCAAGGATTGCGTATTAGAGAAAATCATAAACATAACTAAAATCACAGCAGATATGCACCTGTTTGAGATTAATATGTTCATTCTTTCTTCTGAGTTCTGGAGTATAGTTTTCATCGTCTATAAACTTCTGTAAGGTCTCGCATTTTTTGAGACTCTACTTTTAAATAATTTCAATGAAGTGGCTAATTAAGTACGAGTAAAAGTCACATAATGCTTACTGTGGATGGGATAGAAACACTTCTTCCAAACAAATATATTACAATATTTAGTAATGTTTTAATAATTGACTTATAAATTATTAAATATTGCTATTTATTGTAATATGTTATAAATCACCGAGCTGTGGACGCATTACAATTTCCTCGACAATAGCTGACGGGGATGTATCATAGGCACCCCATACTTGTTTGGCTACATCCTCCGCTTCCATCAAACGTTCATATGGTAAGTCAACTCCGGCCCAACTATTAGACCAAGTCGCCCCTGGCAATACTGATGTGACTTTCACTCCAGTAGTCTTCAGTTCTTCTCTTAACACTTTAGAAAAACCAAGCATAGCAAATTTTGATATTGTATACGAGCCACCATTAGTTAGGGCTATTAAGCTGGCAACAGAGCATATATTAAATATATGACCACTTCCTTGATCTATCATTGTAGGTGCCACTAACCGAGATAATCTGTAAGCACTGTAAAGGTTAGTCTCAATCATTAACTCTAAGGCTCCACTTTCTTCTTTTAATATCTCTCCAGGTAGAAAGACCCCTGCATTATTAATTAGGACATCGATTTGACTCCAAGACTGTATGACCTCCTTCTGAAACTCAATTATCTGTTCTACATTACTAACATCTATAGACCTACCTATTACATTTCTATTTGGATCAATGTTCAATAGCTTGTTAGTTAAAACGTCTATATCTTTTTGATTTCTCGCACAAAAAGCAATGTTCGCACCTTTGGCAAAAAATAAATCGAGAATAGCTCTTCCTATACCTGTAGTTCCTCCTGTGATAATTACGTTCATGTAAATCAAATCTTATGCGTTAAAAATAGGGTATTTTCATTGTCGAAATTATTTGGAACATTTTTCAGTTAGAGGTATTCCTTTTTACGATGAAACTAATTAGAGATTTTGGTCAATATGTAGCATGGCTCCCAGATATATTCTCTCGTCCCGAGAATATGTCTATGTATTACAAGGAGACTATAAGACAGATGTACGATATAGGTATCGGCTCACTAAGTATTGTAATGATCATATCAGGATTTATTGGAGCAGTAACTTCCATACAATTCTCATATCAATTGGAAGGAACGATGATTCCATCTTATTATATAGGATACATCGTGAGGGATATGATGATCATTGAGATGGCTGTTACCCTAACTTCAATTGTTTTAGCAGGTAAAATTGGTTCTACAATGGCGGCAGAAATTGGGGGAATGCGTCAAAAAGAACATATAGATGCCATGGAGATCATGGGTGTAAACACATCTGCTTATCTTGTAATGCCCAAATTACTGGCTTCAGTAGTGATTATTCCTATATTAGTTATTGTAGCTTGTATAGTAGGTATTGGAGGAGGTTATTTCGCTGCTATCACAGTTGCTGGATTTACCAGTGCGGAATTTATCAGAGGATTACGATCATTCTTTGTTCCTTTTAATATACTTATCATGTTAGTCAAGTCCGTCACTTTCGCATTTATAATTACTTCCGTGGCCTGTTACCAAGGTTACTTTGTTACAGGAGGAAGTATAGAGTTAGGTCAAGCAAGTACACGAGCAGTAGTCTTTGGATCAATTATTATACTCATCGCTGATTTACTAATCGCATTAATTTTAATGAGTTAATATGATTAAAGCTAGTAACATCATTAAAGCTTTCAGTGATCAACAAGTCCTAAAGGATGTGAGTTTCACCTTTGAAGCCGGAAAGACAAATCTTATTATTGGGAAAAGTGGTGCTGGAAAAACTGTCTTTCTGAAAATTTTAGTGGGTCTCTTGAATCCTACATCTGGATCTATATGGTATGACAAGATAGATTTATGCAGTATAAACCGTGATGAACTAAGAGCCTTAAGGATGAAAATCGGGATGCTGTTTCAAGGTAATGCGCTTTTCGATTCCATGACCGTTGAGGAGAACATACGATTCCCTATGGATATGTTCACTAAAAAGACAGCCAAAGAGAAGCAAAAGCAAGTAGATCTCTGTTTAGAACGAGTAAGCCTACAAGGTAGCAATCATAAATACCCATCTGAAATAAGTGGTGGCATGCAAAAGAGAGTGGGTATAGCCCGATCAATAGTCTTAAATCCCAAATATCTGTTCTGCGATGAGCCGAATTCGGGCTTAGATCCAAAAACTGCAATTACAATTGATGAGTTAATCAGCAGCATTACGCAAGAGCATAATATGACCACTATTATCAATACTCATGATATGAACTCGGTTATGGAGATTGGAGAAAACATTTGTCTACTATCAGAGGGGCAATTAGCATGGCAGGGAAGCAAAGCTGAAGTGCTACATAGTCAGGATTATGTACTGCTTGACTTTATATTCGCGAGTCCATTCCTTAAGCGGTTGAGAGAAACGGCTCTAAAAAATTAAAAAAGCCCAAGTTTGCTATCAAACTCAGGCCCTTTCGACTAAGGTCTCAAAATAAGAAAACTACTTCTTTAGGGTTCTTGGTTACTTTAAAGGTATTAATTATAATTTTCTTATATATATTTTTATTCTATGTATTTATTACACTTTTCAATATTACGTATTATCGATGCTAATATGTTAAATAATCAATCGACTCATATGCTTAACTACATCAGCATGGTCGTTCCTTTAGCATAAATATGAAGTAATTCTAAAACTTAGAGAGTGCCCGAGGAGGGAGTCGAATCTACCTGTCGGCAAACAAGCCCGCATCACTCATACTTCCCCTAATTTTTTTTCAAAAACGACATGCCCACTCCACTCTCTATATACTTTTCATGAACTCTTGCCTCTGGTCGACTAATAAAATCTTTTTTATACATCAATTAAAAAGTGCATAGGGCTTAGTAGTTCGCTCATATCCCTTGTTATGACTATGAATTCTTTAAGACAAATTCGAAGTCAGTCCAACGTATATATAATTGCGCTTGATACTTGATATACTATATACAGTGTACATAGTGCCCGAGGAGGGAGTCGAACCCTCACGCCCATACGGACACATGGCCCTCAACCATGCCTGTCTACCAATTCCAGCACCCGGGCGGGTTAGGTCACGCAAATATCAACTTTCTCCTAAGAATATGATAGCTTACACAAATTATTTTCAAGTGACTTTCTCAGGATAATACTCTATGTACTTTTTAACTTGAGTTGATACATCTCCATTGAATAATCTCTCTAATAAATAAAAGGAAGCATCAATACCAGCGCTTACACCTTCTGAAATGACATACTTACCATTATCGTGATATCGCTTGGATCTATCAACAATTATCGTTGGATCTAAATTGGGCAAAAGTTCTATCGCTGTATAGTGTGTAGTGACAGTCAAATTACTAATAACACCGAGTTTGGCTAATAAAAGTGAACCAGTGCAGACAGTTAATACAATCTTGGATCTATGAACTAAGTCTTTTAAGTCTGATAAAAACTCGTTATCATTAATTAATGGCCGAGTACCAAATCCTCCAGGAATAATCAAAACATCAAGTATGCCGACTTCGGTTATATGCTTATCAATATTGACTTTCATTCGGGTTTTAGAAACGATAACTTCTTTTTGATTCCCCAAGGTTATTATATCATTGATTAATTGCTCATCAACATACTGTGCAGAAGAAAATACTTGCATTGGACCAGCAAAATCTAAGAGTTCAACATTATCAAATAAAAGAATTCCAATATTCAAAATGTCTGAATTAATCGTGATGAAATATTGATTCAAAAATAAGAGAACACAGATGGTATTATCTAATACGTTCCTCTATCTTGCTATACTAAGATAACACCATGCCTGAATTCTGCCACCTACATTGCCATACTCAGTACTCTCTATTAGATGGCGCTGCCGATATCGGAAAATTGATGGATAAAGCTGTAGCAGATGGCCAAAAGGGTATCACCCTAACTGATCATGGTAATATGTTCGGTGCTTTCAGATTCGTTAATGAGGCAAAAAAGAGAGGATTAAAAGGATTAGTAGGTTGTGAATTCTACTTAGTTGAAGACCGTCACAAAAGAAGCTTTCTCAAATCCAAGGGAGAGAAAGATGTAAGATTCCATCAATTACTATTAGCTAAAAATCAGTCTGGCTATCAAAACCTATCCAAGCTTTGTTCTTTAGGATTCATAGATGGCCTATATGGTAAATACCCTCGAATTGATAAAGAGCTAATCCTGCAATATCATGAGGGTCTAATAGCCACCAGCTGTTGTTTAGCAGCTGAAATTCCACGCCTTATCGCACGAGAACGATTTGAAGATGCAGAAAAACAACTCAAATGGTGGCTTGACATATTCGGTGAGGACTACTACATCGAATTAATGCGCCATCGTGGCATAGAGCAAGTTGACAACTCAAATATGAGTCAAGAGGATGTCAATCAGCACCTGATAAATCTCAGCAAAAAGTATAATGTAAAACTCATCGCCACTAATGACTCGCATTACGTGGAAGAAGAGGATTGGAAAGCTCACGATGCCATACTATGCGTAAATACTGGCCGCAAGGTCCACGAAGAAAATAGATTTAAGTTTTCCAGTTCAGACTATTACTTCAAGTCTCAAGAGGAGATGAATGCTCTATTTTCTGATGTTCCACAAGCAATTGCAAATACGATAGAAGTATTCGATAAAATAGAGATGCCCACATTAGCACGTGATATCTTACTGCCAAACTTCCCTTTGCCTATAGGATTCGAAAATCAGTCACAGCTTTTGCGGTATATGGTTTACGAAGGTGCTAAACACAATTACAGCGAAATAACAGAGGTGGTTCGTGAACGTCTTGACTTAGAGTTGGACATCATCAAGAACATGGGTTTTGACGGATATTTCTTAATCGTACAAGATTTCATCGCAGCAGCTAGAGAGTTAGGTGTTGCTGTAGGACCAGGACGTGGTTCTGCAGCAGGTAGTGCGGTAGCATATTGTCTGAAAATCACTAATGTCGATCCTATAAAGTACAACCTTCTTTTTGAACGATTCTTGAATCCTGAGCGAGTATCAATGCCCGATATTGATATAGACTTTGACGATGATGGTCGACAGAGAGTAATTGATTGGGTTGTTGATAAATATGGTAAAAATCAGGTTGCACAGATTATAACATTTGGTACGATGGCTGCTAAATCATCAGTTCGTGATGTAGGCAGGGTATTGTCATTACCTCTAAATGAAACTGATCGCATAGCTAAACTCATACCGACAAGACCAGGTACAAAGCTTTATAAGATATTTGGCAAATCAGAAAAAGAACTCAAAAAGGATTGGCCAGGTGATGACTTCTCTAAGATTCAAGACTTGCTCAAGGCAAGCGAGCAAAAAAACTTGGAAGGAGAGGTCATACAGTTAGCTCAAAAAGTAGAAGGTACAGTTAGAAACACTGGAATACATGCGGCAGGACTCATTATTGCTCCAGATGATATCACTAAATACATACCGGTAAGTACTTCTAAAGACTCAGATCTTCTTATCACACAGTTCGATGGAAGCGTCGTTGAAGATGCGGGTATGCTCAAGATGGATTTCCTTGGATTAAAAACGCTATCGATCATTAAAGATGCCATTGAAAACATTGTCATCAGTTATGGAGAAGACACCAGATTAGATCCTGATGAGATACCATTAGATGATGAGAAAACTTATGAGCTTTTTCAGCGAGGGGATATGATCGGCATTTTTCAGTTTGAGTCAGAAGGAATGCGCAAATTCCTACGAGAACTCAAGCCAACAAATATTGAAGATCTGATCGCCATGAATGCTTTATATCGGCCAGGACCAATGGATAATATTCCATCCTTTATTAGGCGTAAACATGGTGATGAAGAGATTACTTACCCTCATGAATGGTTGGCAGAAATATTAAAGCCGACTTATGGCATCATGGTCTACCAAGAGCAAATTATGCAGACTGCTCAAATCATGGCAGATTATACCCTCGGAAAAGCAGATATGCTTAGACGAGCCATGGGTAAGAAGAAGCTTAGGGAGATGGAAAGACATAGAGCCATCTTTACCGAAGGGTCTGGGGCTAAGGGCGTACCCGAGGACAAAGCCACTGAGATCTTTAACATCATGGAAAAGTTTGCTCAATATGGATTTAATAGATCTCATGCTGCAGCTTACTCCATCGTAGCATTTCAAACAGCCTATCTTAAAGCCCACTACCCTGCTGAATTCATGGCTTCAGTACTGACGCATAATAAACATGATATCGGCAAACTCAACTTATTTCTTAGAGAAGCTAAACGAATGAATATTCAAGTCTTAGGTCCAGACGTTAATGAGAGCCACCTGAACTTTACGGTGAATAAAGAAGGCCACATCAGATTTGGCTTATCAGCCTTAAAAGGAGTTGGCGAAGGTCCCGTTGAAGAGCTCATTAAGGTGAGAGCAGAGGAAGGTAGATTCACTAGTATATTTGATATGACTAAAAAGCTTAGCCTTAGAGCGGTAAACAAGAAATGCTTCGAAAGCTTAGCGCAGGGAGGCGCGTTAGATGAGTTTAATGATAGCAATCGAGCTCAATACTTCGCTCCCTCAGGTCAATATGATAGTGTCATAGAACATGCTATTAAATGGGGTAACGCCTTTCAGAGTCAAAAGGTAAGTATGAGTAATTCACTATTTGGAGATATGACAGAAACTATACTGCCAATTCCCGAAATGCCCAAATCAGAACCTTGGAATAAATTAACCACGCTCAACAAAGAGAAAGAGGTCACTGGAATCTTTATAAGTGGCCATCCATTGGATGACTATCATATGGAACTTGCGAATTTCACTACTTGCACTTTAGATGATGCTGTTTACAAAAAAGAAAGTACTCTACATTTGGGTGGTATGGTTACGGAAGTATTTCATGGAACCACTCAAAAAGGCTTGGGTTATGCTCGATTTACATTACAGGATTTTAAGGGGACCATGCAATTTGGTGTGTATAATGAGCAGTATAAAAAATACGGAAGCCTGATCAGTATGGGAGAAATCCTTTTCATTCATGGCATCTATTCTCGAGGATATAATAGCGATAACTATTTTTTCAGAGTAAAAAATATCAAGCTACTGGATACCATTGGTAAGACTATGACTAAGTCTATTACCATTCAGATTCCGGTAAATTCAATCAATGAAAATATGATATCAGAACTGCAATCCATGTGTACCATTGCATCTGGTAATCACAAGATCAAAGTACAAATAATCGATCCTAAAGAAGAAGTTAAAATAGACCTATTGAATGACAATCAATTAATACAAGTTGATAGCTCATTCATCGATAAACTGAGCCGATTAGGACTTGCTTATAAGTTGAATTAATACTACCAAAAGCTTCAAGCTATTTTTAATGTAATTTTATCATATAAGATTAAGTTCAGCTGAAAGAGATTGCTTATTAGAGAACATTAAAAAATGTCGTCCCGATGCCGACATTCATCTTTTTGGTAGTAGAACCAACGATTTCAAGAGAGGTGGAGATATCGATATACTTATTATTAGCTCACCTAAACTCACTATTAAGGAGCGATCTCAAATAGAAATAATATTCTGGGATAATTTCGGTGAGCAAAAAATTGACTTAATTTGCTCTGAGTCAGATTCAACTGCTGCGTTTAAAGATTTTGCCTTACTAAACGCAATCTCACTAGCACGAGTAATGAAGAGAATCTTAAAATCTCTATTGATCAAACAGCTCAATATTCTGAATAAAAGTAACTCCCATATGAATTAAACTTTTAAACAGGTAAGGATAATTGAAATCAAAGAGAATATGACTTCAGCAGAATTGGTCTTATTTGATGCATTTTGTGCCAGATTTATGAGATGCTATGAAGTTTTAATTAATTAGATACTCAAAACTATAATATTTCTACATTACGAAAATCCAATTACCCATATTGATAGAATCCGTCTTGCCGAAAAGTGAAAATTGATAACCTCTGAGTCAGATATCAACAGTATTAGAATATTAAGATTACGATTGCTCATGACTATCTAGAGTTTGAATGGTTGAAGATATATGCCAAATTAATCAGTACGACTCCTATCATGTTTAGATGAGCTGATTTAACCATACAGCACATCAACTCCAATCCATTGCTCCAGACGAAATAAGCTAAATGGGTGTTAAAAGAGTTAGCCCGCGCCAACATTTGTGGATCAAATGAAGTTTGGAAGTACATATGAAATTAGTTATTGTGATCATGGGGCTGTCCCTCTCCATTCTTAGCTTTGGGCAAAGTTCTGATGTCATTATTTACGAGTCTTTTGATGAGTTTGAACATCTCCTAAAGAAAGAGGATGATAAAATTCATGTCATAAACTTTTGGGCGACATGGTGTACACCATGCATCAAGGAAATGCCCAATTTTGAGCAGCTCCAAGAAAAATATCCAGATAAAGTAGATGTTATATTCGTAAGTCTGGATTTCAGAAATCAATATGAATCAAGATTGATTCCATTTCTTAAAAAGAGGGACATTAAATCCAATGTGGTCATGTTAGGTGATCCGAAGGTCAACAACTGGATAGATAAGGTGGACCCCTCATGGTCAGGAGCAATTCCAGCAAGCTATTTTTATAAAGGAAAACAAAAGAGGTTTCAGGAGAAAGAATATCATTCTCTAATTGAATTAGAACAGGAACTATCAGAATTATTCAATCAATAAACCATATCAAATGAAATATTTCATTACCCTCATATGCGCCATCGCAATGACAGTAACGTACGCTAACAATCAACCCATTACTATGAGACTATAGCATCGGTGATAAAGCAACGGACTTCAGCCTAAAAAACATTGATGGGACATTTGTCTCTTTATCCGATTACAAAGATGCTAAGAGATTCATAATTATTTTTATCTGTAATACTTGTCCCTATGCCGTAATGTATGAAGACAGAATCATCGATTTACATAATAAGT